>JAFUUV010000214.1 GCA_017471345.1 Ruminococcus sp. | reverse complement strand
GAAACTACCCTTTACATAATAACTCTTGATAGGAATTTGTTTTGATATGGATGATTAAATGTTGATCAGCGTATTCGGGAGCTCATAGGGATCGAATTGATCCGTCGAATCTGTGGAGCCGCCGGAGGTGGTGATAACGTCCTCCACGTCAAATTGTGTTACGTCCATCAAAAGACGTTCATAAGATTCTTTTATCATTTTCATGCACGTCCTTTCTGTCAGTTCTGGGTAACATTCGCGCCATCCTCGATGGTCACGGTGCCGCAGAAGCCTTCATAGCCTGCACCGATGGAATTGGGAGCATTGCTACCCTTTGTCGCGGTGACCTGTGTGACGGTCGCTGCGATCGTAATATTGCCGCACCTGCCATATTCGCCGCTTCCGATACCGGCTGATTGTTCTCCGCCGTTGGCTGTGATCTTACCGCCGGTGATGGTGATATTGCCGCAGGAAGCAGAGTTGCCACTTCCGATACCGGCTGCAAACCCTCCGCCTGTAGCAGTAATCGTGCCGCCGTTGATGACAATATTACCCGCCGCCTTTAGATAACCGCCGCCGATGCCGCAGCCAAATCTGTCTTCGTCGCCGCCTGAGGAAGCGTCGAGCGAGCCTGTGCCGTTGATGGTGAGCGTTGTGTTTGCGGGAACAAAAACGCCCGGATGATCTTCATAGCCGCCCTTAACGGTGTTCTCGCCCTCTAAGAGAATAGTTGCGTCACCCAAGAGAGTGATACCGGCAAAATTAGCGGTTTCTTCATCATTTGACAGGCAAGTGATATCTACGCCTCTAAGCGTAACAGTCGCGCCGGCGGCAATGGTGATTTGCTTGTTGCTTGTGAGCGTGCCGGTCAGCACGTCGCCGTTCTTCGCGTTGCCATCAAAATCAGGCGAGTTGATGTCAATAACGTTATCAACAAGCTTCGGAATCACAAGCGCTTCCGCTGTGGTTTCGTTGTTGCCCTCCGCGTCGGTAAAGAGCTTGCCACATTCGGAACATTCATAGTGCGCCGCTACGCCGTCTTCTTCGGTGGTTGCCGGAACCTCGGCAACAGCTTCGAGCGTATGCGTGTGGTCAGCGTCATGATAATACACATTCGCCGCCTGATTGTACCAATAGATTGCCTTGGCGAGAGCAACATAGTCGGTATTCGCGTTGGTGGACAGTCCCTTTGCGTAGTCGAGCGCAGAGTATGTCAGGGTTGTGCCGCCGACGGTGAATTTTTGCAGGGTGTCGAGCTTGCTGGCAGGGATACCGATCTTCTGCATATAGTAATAATCATTCCACTTGGTCATGCCGGCGGTGGGGAGACTGCCGGAGTTTTCAAAGTAGAGTCTGAGGGTGCTCTCGGACAGGAACACCAGTGTCGCGAACTTGAACCTGCCGCCCGAAAGCGTCACATTTGCGACATTGGATTTTGTGCCGTTTGCCCTCTGAACCGCCGCGTCAAAGTCAGGCATATCTTCCGGCATGGTATACTTCAAGCCCTCGTTGGCGAGGTCGTCGGTCTTGACGCCGAATACCTTCTGCGCCTTCGCGCCGTAGTCGAGCATGGTTTGGGCGAGGTAGACTAAGCTCGCGTCATCCTTGTATTCCGCGTCATCGCCCAAAATACCTTCGTCGCAGTATTTGCGCACGCTGTAGACCTCGTTCTCGGTCTTGGTACCGAGGCTAAAGCTTGCCTTGATGCCGCAGGTCATTTCCGCCGCGCAAACCTTGCAGGTGACGATGATTTTCTGATTGTCAGGTGCAATGGCTTTTCCCACAACCGTCAGGGGTTTCTTCGCTACGCCTGGCGTTTCCCACTCTAAGGTGTAGGTGAGGCTGTCGATTGCGTCTCCGGCAGACATACCTGCCACAGAGGGGTCAATATAGAAATTGATACCGATGTCGCCGTCGAGGGTGAGGGAGTGACCGGAGATGAGCGTTTTGGGCTTGGAAGTAAACTGCGCGGTATAGGTTACGTCGCCTGTTACCTCAGGAAGATTCTCAGGCGCGTAGGTGGTGTCGCCGTTTTTCCAGCCGGAGAAGGTGTAGGTGTTAGTGTCGTCAGCCGGCTTGGTGGGTTCTGTGCCGTCATAGGTCGGGGTGGTGCCTTTAAAAACCTTCTCGTCGGTTTCAAGAACATCGTCGTTCCAGTTTTTCCATGTGACAGTGTAGACATTTTTTAATTCCAGCTGACCGGCAGTGTTTTTGAGAACGCCATAGGCGCTGTTGTCGCTGAAAAACTTGTTCGGGTTATTAAGGTCTGTGTTCGTGCTGTTGGTGAACACGCCGGTGCCGTTCTGCATGGTAACGCCGATATTTGCGCCATCTGTGAGTGCGGAGCTCACATTTACGCTTGAGTTGTTGATATAAAGATTGTCAGCTTCATTACCCGAAATAATAGGGTTACCTGAGAGCGTTAATGTTAAGCTGTTAGCAAACACGCCATCACCTGATCCGTTTGCGGAGTTGCCGCTGATGGTACCGCCTGAGATCTCAAAGGTTCCTCCATCTGAGCCGACAAGGTACAAACCACCGCCGTCGCCATTGGCAGCCTTGTTGCCGCTGATGGTACCGCCGCTCATCTTGAACGAAGAGCCGTGCTCGATATACATACCGCCGCCTGAGGTCCACCAACCGTCGCTATAGTTGCCGATAACAGCTCCGCCTGACATCAGAACGGTACCATTCTCCCACGAGAACACGCCGCCGCCCCAGCCGCCGGAGTTACCGATGATGGTGCCTGCTCTCATATCAAACGTGCCGCCGCTTACATAAACAGCTCCGCCGCGGTTTGAGTTATCATCAACGCTCGCACCGGTACCTCCTGTGATATAACCGCCCGCAAAGGAAACTGTGCCGTTAATATCATCAACCGTAGCGCGTCCGTAGCCGCCTGTAGCGGGTGTATACTTATGCCCAGCGCTGCTGTCGCTGTCGATCAACGTCAGATAGCCGCTTGATTCAACTCTGAACACACCTTCATCAAACGTAAAGCCGTGTCCGTTGAGGTCGAACGTCTTAGCAGAATCGATGAAAATATAACCGGTGTAGCTGACATCCGCAAGCAGCGTAAGCGTGCTGCCGTCTGCCCACGCGCCAAGCGCTGTTTCGATATCGGTATATTTTGTGGTCGAACCGTTTGAAGTCACGCTTGCCACAACCTTCATTGCGTCTTCTGCCGCTTCGAGCGTTGCAAGAGTTTCAGCAGGGACAAATGTCTTCTGCACGTCGTTCAACGCGTCATAGGCTGCTCTCGCGGCGTCGACCTTCTCTTTGCACGCGTCGGTGAGTTCCACCGTGCCGATGGCGTTGATTGCGTTGATTGCCGCAATGGTCGCGTCGTCAAGGGCGACTTTCAACGTTGCGCCGCCGAATACGTCCGGGCAAGTGTCGCCGGTTCTGAAGATCTGGTCGTAGGCTTCAATCTCCGTCTTATGCACTTCAAGCTCAACGCCGGGCGGCATTCTGTCAGAAGCTTCTGCCAAAGCTTCCTCTTCAGACATACCTTGTTCTATACAATCGTTGAACGTCCAATTTGCTGATTCGACGAGATGATCCAACATTTCTGCGGGTATCCATTCCGGGATTTCCGCCCCTTCTTTCAGGGTCAGATTGTAGTCTGTTCTGGCTTTCCGATCATAGTGACTGCCCTCGCTGACCGTAACGGTCGTCACGTCGCCAAGCGTAGTCAAGTAGCCGGCTTGATAGGAGACCGGCGTACTGCTTTCCAGAACCAGCGATTGGAGGCTTGCACATTCTTCAAATGCACCCTCTTCGATCTCTACGCCTTCCGGCACGGTGAGCGACTCCAGCCCACTCTGGTTGAACGCAGACATACCGATCTTTTTGATCGTGGCGGGAAGCTCGATTGTTTTCAGTGAGGTACACCCGCGGAACATACCGCGTCCAATCGTTTCCATATTCTGCGGCAGGGTCACGCTTTCAAGTGCAGAACACCAGGGAAACGAATCCCAGTCCAGCACGGGATTGCTTTCAAACACGACCTCTTTAAGCTTCGTACATCCTCTGAAAGCACAGTCGCCGATTGCCGTCACGGAATCATTGATAATGATCTTTTTGATCGGTCTGCTCGACCAGTCAAAGCCGTAGTTCGGAATCGCGCCGCTGCCGGAGAAGGTCAGCACGCCGTTGTCGTCGAGATTCCAAGACAGGTTGCCGAAGCTGCCGTTAATACCCTTCCTCGTAGAGGTAAAGGTCGCGGTGTAGGTGGTGTTGGCTGCCGCGGCTACAGGTGTGGGATCCCAGCCTGCGAAGGTGTAGGTGTACTGTGCGTCGGCTTCCTTTGTCGCGTCGTCATGGGTGGGGACAACGCCCTCCTCCACCTCGGTGGTGCCGATCAGGCTGCCGTCCTCGTTTTTCCATGTGATGGTGTAGGTGGTGGGAGCAACTTGCTTTAGATAATAAAATTTAGCGGAAGCCCCTTTAAAAAAACTATAATCTGATGTTCCTGCATTATTCACATAAGCTCCGTTATTGAAAATACTAAAGCGAACAGAATCATCTTCAAAATAAAGAATCAAACGCTCATAACCCGATTTGAGAGGTGGCTCCCATGCGTTTCCTTCATCAATAGAAACCGAGACCATGTCATCCAGAGCAGCTTGAAGCTCCGAAACGGACGAAGCGTTTTTTACAATGTCGGTAACATCTACGACCTCATAATTGCTCGCCGCGCTCGCCGTGAACGGAACCACAGCGAACACGCTGAATACCATCAGCACCGTCAGCAGTATGCTGATGGGCTTTTTGATTTTTTGAATCATAAAATTTCCTCCTCTTATTTTTTAGGTTGAGATTGCGCTGCGGCAATTCTCATGGATTAAGGCAACGCCGCATAGCCCACGGCGCTTGCCCTTTGCAATCCGCATTTTTGCCTGTGGATCCATGCGGTGTTGCCTTAAATGTATAACACTGCCGGTTTGGGTCTGCCTGCTGACCTCAGGTATCGGAAAGCTCCAAGCAAACCGGCAAATTGTTACCAAGAAAAAACTCACGCAATGCTCTTTTGCGTTACGCTCTTTTGATAAAATAACAGATACCATTCCAATAATATTGTACAGTTTTATTTTTCTTTCGTCAAGAGAAAAAACACATTTTTTCGGGGACGTTCCAGAATGGAACACCCCCGAAGCACGACCACGGTCTGCCGCCGAGGGTGCCTTGCTCTGCATGGGTGCGGCACAAAAAAGGCTCCCCTTGAGGGGAGCTGTCGCGCCGCTTCGGCGGCGTGACTGAAGGGTGAAGGATAGGAACGATACTTTACCAAACGCACTGCAATCGGATAGGCTATCCGGCTTTCCCCTCACCCTTCCGTCATTTCGCAGAGCGAAATGCCACCTCCCCTCAAGGGGAGGCTTGCCTTGCCGGAAAGGACTATTTGTCGATTTGGGTAACAGCACCCATGCCTGTAGGGTTTGGTCTTGACCAAACCGCCGCCATCCGCAGAAGCGTTTGGCGGTAAATCCGGCGGTTCGGTCAAGACCGAACCCTACAGAACGTTTTGCGATTTTGCCCTTCGGGCACCGCTCAGGCTGACAGCTGTTGACGCTGCCCTATGGAGAGGTTATTCAAAATCCCAGTCGGGGATGAAGTCCTTGGTGGCGGAGGAGAGGTCTTGGGTGAAGCCGTCCATTCCGAGGGAAAACAGCGCGTCCGTGACCTTGCGGTACTCGCGGCGCGTGACGGTTCTGCCGAGCTTCGCGTCGTGCTTCGCCTCGCCGCAGGGGACGTACTGGCACATCAGGCTGACCATGATTTCATCGCCGAAGCGACGGTGCAGCAGCTCCAGCGCGGCAATGCTCTGACGGGTGTGTGACGGCAGCACCAAATGCCGCACCAGCACGCCTTTTTGCATCATGCCGTCGGCGTCAAACCGCGGCTTGCCGGTCTGAAACAGCATTTCACAGATGGCGCTCAGCGCGGTTTCCACATAGCGCGGCGCCTGCGAATATTTGACGGCAAGGCGGTTGTCACTGTACTTGAAATCCGTCAGATAAATATCTACCAAGCCGTTGAGCAGCGTCAGCGTTTGCGCCGACTGGTAGCCCGAGCAGTTGTATACCACCGGCACCCTCGGGCGGTAAAGGCGCAGGCTTTCCGCCACCGCCGGCGCGAAGTGGTCGGCGGTCACGAGGTTGATGTTGTGCACGCCGCTTTCCTCCAGCATCCGGTAGCATTGCGCCAGCTCCTCGGGCGTCAGGATTTTGCCCTTGTTGCCCGCCGAGATTTCGTGGTTCTGACAGTAGACGCAGCGCATGGTGCAGCCCGAAAAAAATACCGTGCCGCTGCCCCTTTCGCCGCTGATGCACGGCTCCTCGCCGTAGTGCGGCGCGACACACGCCACCACCGGCAGCGTGCCCATGCCGCAAAAGCCCTTGCCGATTTCTTCGCCGCGGACGGCGTTGCATTTTCTGGGACAGAGTTGACAAATCATGTGAAAAAACCTCCGGTGTCAGGGTGCCGCGCGACCGATTTGGCGCGCGGTGCGTTCGGAATGATTGTACCACAATTCTTCATAAAAGGGAACCTCTGACATTTTCCGCCGCGCAAACGCGCGTTTGGAAGATGCAGAGCTTCCCTAAATACAAAAATCCGTGAGGTAGTCCTCGAGGACGTCCTCTAAATGACACAGCGACAACTTCTCCTCGTTGCACAGCGATGCCAGCCGCTCCATGGCGTTTTTGTCATCGGTGACCGCTTCGTACCGCACCACCGTGCCGTCGCATCGTGCCTCTATGCCATAGGCGCGGTTGTCGCCGCCGCTCTCCAATAGCAGATACTCCGTCATAGTGCTCCTCATAAAATGTGCAAAAATTTCACAAAAATTCCACAAAAAATATTACCACTAACATTTTCCGCTGTCAAGAATGTTTACAAACCTGTTTCCAAATGTTACCAAATTCTCAACTTTATATCATTTTTTGTCCTCGCCGCAAAAAACGCAAACTGTCATTATACACAAAAACAGGGCGCAAAGTTTGGTGTGGACAAACAGCGAAAATTCTGTTAAAGAAATATAACAATGTGCGCGTTTGATAAAATATAACTGTATGATTGGGTGAGCAGCCGTTTTTTTCGAGATGTTTTGCTGCCGCCCGAAATTGCACGTATTATTTTATTTAGGAGTGATGACGGTGAAATTTAAGAAAGCATTGTCGTTGCTGCTCGCTTCCGTCATGGTAATCGGTACCGCCGGTATCGCCGCTTCCGCGGCTGAGTCCGACGACGCGGTCGGCGCGTACAGTAACCAGAATTACCTTGAATCCCAGGCAAGCGCGGCTTACAACGAAAAAGACCTCGGCAGCACCTATTCGCCGAGCCAGACCACCTTCAAAACTTGGTCGCCGGACGCGTCCGCGATTAAGGTGAAGGTTTACAAGACCGGTTCCGATTCCGAAGCCGGCGCAGGCGTTGTCGGCGAGTATCCGATGACCAAAAACAGCACCACCGGCGTCTGGAGCTACACCCTCTCCGGTGATCACAAAAATCAGTATTATACCTACCTTGTCACTGTCAACGGCAGCACCAACGAAACGCAGGACTGCTATTCCAAGGCGACCGGCGTCAACGGCAACCGTTCCATGATTGTTGACCTCGACGCCACCGACCCCGACGGCTGGGAAAACGACAAGCACGTCCTCTTCCAGAATGCCGGCGAAGCCGTTGTCTGGGAGGTTCATGTGCGTGACTTCTCCGTCGCGGAAAATTCCGGCGTCAGCTCCGAAAACCGCGGCAAGTATCTCGCCTTTGCCGAGGGCGGCACCACCCTCAACGGTCAGGCGGGCGAAATTTCCACCGGTATTGACTACCTCGTTGAGCAGGGCATCAACTGCGTACAGCTCATGCCTGTCTACGACTTCCAGTCCGTTGACGAGTCGATGCCTTCCTCCTCCACCAACCGCAACTGGGGTTATGATCCCCAGAACTACAACGTGCCCGAGGGCTCCTATTCCTCGAATCCCTACGACGGCAACGTGCGTATCACCGAGTTCAAGCAGATGATTCAGGCGCTCCACGACAGAGGCATCTCCGTTGTCATGGACGTGGTGTACAACCACACCTTCAACCTTGCGTCTCCGCTCGAGAAAACCGCGCCGAAGTACTACTACAGAATGTCCGGCTCCTCCACCTACTCCAACGGCTCCGGCTGCGGCAACGAAACCGCTTCCGATAAGAAAATGTACAGAAAGTACATGATTGAGTCTGTCAAGTACTGGGCGGAAGAGTATCACATCGACGGCTTCCGCTTCGACCTCATGGGTCTGCATGACGTCACCACCATGAACGACATCCGTTCCGGTCTTGACAACCTCTATGCCGACGGCTCCGGTCAGAAGATTCTCATGTACGGCGAGCCCTGGACCGGCGGCACCACTCCCAACCCCGATCCGATTTACAGCTGGCAGGGCACCGGTATCTCCCGTCTGAACGCGCGTGTCGGCGCCTTCGGCGACCAGTACCGCGACGCCATCAAGGGCGACACCGACGGCAAGGTCAAGGGCTTTGTTCAGGGTAACACCACCTCCAACACCGGCAACGTCGTTCTCGGCGTTCAGGGACAGCCCTACAAAGTGACCGCTCCGAAGGGACCCGCGCAGGCGATTTCCTACGCCGACGCCCACGATAACCTGATTATGTGGGATAAGATTGTTTACAGTAACAGCTCCTCCGCCTACACCGGCACCACCGACGCCTTCCAGAAGCAGATGAAGGAAATCTACACCCTCCTGCTCACCTCACAGGGCATTCCGTTTATGACCGCCGGTTCCGAGTTCGCGCGTACCAAGCAGGGCGACCACAACTCCTACAAGTCCGCCGACTCCATCAACCAGATTGACTGGGCGCGTGTCAAGCAGATGTCCGGTCTTGCGGCTTACTACAAGGGTATGCTCCAAATCCGCAAGAACTATTCGCCGCTTCACAGCGCTTCCATCGTCAAGCCTTCCTTCCAGTCCAACTACGGCGACGTTGTCGCTTATACCTACTCCAACTCCAAGTCCGGCGAATGGAACAAGTTAGCGGTGCTCGTCAACGGCGGCTCCAAGGCGTATGACATCACCCTCTCCGGTTCCAACTGGGTTGTCGTTGCCGCTACCGATAAGGGCGCCGGTCTCACGAACCTCGGCACCGTTTCCGGCAATACCTACAATATTCCTGCCAAGGGCTCCGCTGTCCTTGTTGACGCGGCAAGCTTCAACAACCTCAAGGTCAACGAGGAATTCGGCACCCTCACCATCAACCATGTTGACGACAAGGGCACCGTCCTCAAGTCTCAGACCGCGAAGTACCGCGCCGGCAGCACCTACCGTGCGATTCCCGACAGCAACCTTCTCTACGACTACGACCTCAAGGACACCCAGGGCGCGACCAGCGGCAAGGTGGAGGCGAACGGCAAGTATTCCGTCACCTTCGTCTACAGCAAGTCCGGCGCAGGCTCCGGCTATGTCAAGGTTTCCTATGTTGACCAGAACGGCAAGGCGCTCAAGGACGAGTTCAGCACCCGCTACAAGGTCGGCACCGCCTACAGCACCGTTCCCGCCGAGATTCAGGGTTATCAGCTCGATACCGACCGCTATCCCGCCAACACCGTCGGCACCTTCAGCGGCGATATCAATGTCAAGTATGTCTACAAGCCTCTTGAGGCTTCCCAGTCCGTCGTTCACTGGAAGAATACCAAGGGCTGGAGCAATGTCCGCTGCTATGCTTACTATGTGGACGGCGCTTCCATTGTCGAGCCCAACGGCGTTTGGGACAAAGCTCCCGTTATGACCAACGACAGCTCCATGGGCAGCGGCTGGCTCACCTCCACCGTCAAGTCGCCCATGTCGCGCGTGATGTTCCATACCACCACCCAGCAGGAGCCCGGTCAGGGTGAGGACGGCTACCTCGTCTCCGGCGAAGCGTGGATTGAGAACGGCGTTGTTTCCTTCAGCACCAAGATTATCACCAGCCACATCGACGTCGCGACCGGCAAGAAGTTAGCGGATGACGTCGTCGTCAACACCGGCAAGGTGAAGTCCACCGATACCTACACCACCCAGCCTCTTGCAGGCAGAACCGATGTGATCGCTCCTGCCAACGCTTCCGGCAACTACAGCGCCGGCGTTGTCAATGTTGTCTATCTCTACGGCGGCGCCGAAGAGCAGCCCACTACCGTCAAGCCCACTGAGCCGCAGCCCACTACCGTCAAGCCCACCGAGCCGCAGCCCACCACCGTGAAGCCTACCGAGCCGCAGCCCACTACCGCTCCGAATCCCGGCGAGAGAATTCTCATCGGTGACGTCAACGGCGACGGCGTTGTGAATATTTCCGACGCGACCGAAATTCAGAGAATCGCTGCGGAATTCTATGTTCCCGACGAGAAAACCAAGCGTGCCGCGGATACCGACGGCAACGGCGTTGTCACGGTTGTTGACGCGACCTACATCCAGAGATATGTTGCCGATATGACGGATACCGCCAACGTCGGCAAGTATACCGACGATATTAACCAGCCCACCACCGCCGCTCCTCAGCCGACTACCCAGTACGTCGCGCCGACCACCGAATATCAGGAGCCGACTACCCAGTATGTTGAGCCGACTACCGAATATCAGGAGCCGACCACCGAGTATCAGGAGCCCACTTACGCCGAGGAAACCAGCTTCCTGCTCACTGACAACCTCAACTGGGGCGCCGCGTATATCTATGCGTGGGATGACGAGGGCAACGAGATGTACGGCGCATGGCCGGGCGCGCAGATGGCGGAGACGATTACCAACGGCTATGGTGAAACCCAGTTTGTTATCACCGTTCCCGCAGGCGCTACCGGCGTCATCGCCAACAACGGCGTTGACCAGCAGACCGAGGATATCACCGATTTCAGCCCCGACGGCTACTGGCTGGACGGCACAAAGAACAGTCTCGGTCACTACCTCGTCACACCGTTCTATGCCGGCTAATCATCGCGCTGCATCCCACAACCGCACAGTCACATCATCAATCACACAGAGGTCAGGTTTTCGCCTGACCTCTTTTTTTCACTTGCAAGCAACAAAAAAGTATTATAATGGGACAATATCAAATGTGTATTGCTTTAGAACAAAGCATTTTATCAGAGCAATATCATGCCTTCCCTCAAGGGGAGCCTTTGGGTGCGATGGAGAGAAACGTTGGCGGCTCTATCAAGGGGATCCCTCGACTAAACGCTTCGCGTTTTGCCCATTGGGCACCGCTCGGGATGACAACTTTTTCATAAGTTGATGACATTGCCTCAAGGGGAGCCTTTTTTGTGCCGCACCCATGTAGAGCAAGGATTCCTCTCGGCGTCAGACCTTGGTCTCCTATTAACAGGAGGGGATGCTCACTTTATAAAAGCAAGATAACACAACAATAAAACAACAATAAAACAATAAACGTGCCTTTTGCTGCCCTCTAAAAAATTTTTTTCGGGAAATTTTTCGGAAATTGCATATTTTTATGCAATTTTTTCGGTTTTGGGAGGGATAAGCGGAAGGCATTTTTTCGTCCTTCCATATTCCGGCAAGCCGCGCCGTGTCATCGCGCTGCCTGCCGACAATCGGAGGTGACGGTTATCAACAATCAACTGACGCCGCGTGAGCGGCGGTTCTGCCTTTCCTTTTTGCGGACGGGCGACGCGTCGCTCGCGGCGCGGCTGGCAGGCTTTCGCAATCCGGCGACTGCCGGAGAGCGGCTTTTGTGCAGCGAACGCGTGAGCGCCGCACTGCACAGGCTCTCCGAGGTGGAGGCGGAGCTGCTGCACACGCTGGCGGTGACAGGCTACCGGCGGCTTGCCTTCGGCAGCGCGGCGGACGCGGTGTCGCTGCTGTATCGCGAAAATCCGTCGCGCGAGGAGTTGGCGGACATGGATTTATTTTCGGTGTCCGAAATCAAAAGGCCGAAGGACGGCGCGATGGAGCTGAAATTTTTCGACCGCGCCAAGGCGCTCGAAAGGCTTGCCGAACTGAGCAGGGAGCGCGAAACCGGTCACAATCTTTTTGACGCCATCGGCAGCGCGGCAGGAAGTGACAGCGATGATTAAATCCTTTTCGCCCAAGCAGCGCCGCGCGTTGAGCTGGTGGCACCGTTCCTCGCGGTTTTTCAGCCGCGACGCGCTGATTTGCGACGGCGCCGTGCGCAGCGGCAAAACCTTTTGCATGGCGCTGAGCTTCTTTGTCTGGAGCTTCTATTTCGGCGGCAACGGCGACTTCGGCGTCTGCGGCAAAACCATCCGTTCGCTGCGGCGCAACATGATTACGCCGATTATGCCGCTGCTGCGCTCGCTCGGCTTTGGCTGCGAGGAAAAGCTCAGCCAGAATCTGCTGCTGCTGACCTACCGCGGCAGACAAAACCGCTTTTATCTCTTCGGCGGCAAGGACGAGGCAAGCGCCGCGCTGATTCAGGGCATGACGCTTTCGGGCGTGCTCTTCGACGAGGTGGCGCTGATGCCGCGCTCCTTTGTGGAGCAGGCGCTGGCACGCTGTTCGGTGGACGGCTCGCGGTTCTGGTTCAACTGCAACCCCGAGCATCCCGGCCATTGGTTTTATCGTGAATGGATTCAGCAGACCGAGCGCAAAAACGCGCTGTATCTGCACTTCACGATGGACGACAACCCCTCGCTCTCCGACGAGGTCAAGCAGCGCTACGAAAGCCTGTATTCCGGCGTGTTTTACGAGCGGTTTGTCCGCGGCAGGTGGGTGGCGGTGCACGGCGCGGTCTATCCCTTCATGGCGGACGACAGCTTCTACTGCGCGGTGCCGGACGGCGAATGTGAGCAATACGCGGTGTCGTGCGACTACGGTACCGTCAATCCTGCCTCCTTCGGGCTTTGGGGCAAGCGCGGAGGCGTTTGGTACAGGGTGGACGAGTACTACTTCGATTCGCGCCGCGAGGGCTTTCAGAAAACCGACGAGGAGCACTACAAGGGATTGTGCGAGCTGATTGGCGACCGTCCTGTCACGGCGGTCACGGTTGACCCCTCGGCGGCAAGCTTTATCGAGGTCATCCGCCGCCACGGCAGGCTGCGTGTGGTGTCGGCGCGCAACGACGTCGTCAACGGCATCCGCCGCGTGTCGCAGGCGCTCAAAAGCGGCGAAATCCGGATATGCGATACCTGTCGGGCGGCACGGCGCGAGTTTTCGCTCTACCGCTGGGACAGCGAACGCCACGCCGACGTGCCGGTCAAGCAAAATGACCACGCGATGGACGATATCCGGTACTTCGTGACAACCTTAATGGACAGCGGCGGCTTTGTACCCGTGATTGCCGCCGCGAGATAGGAGGAAAACCATGTTTGGAAGAAAAAAGCAAGACGGCAGGGAGGTGAAGCGCGTCGCGCAGACAGTGCCGAAAAGCACCGCCGGCTCACCGCTGTTCGGGCTTTCGCGCTATGCCGCGCAAACCGGCGCGGAGCGTCAGCTCTACACCGCGCTGCGTGAGTCCGTGCCGATTATCGACGCCGCCATCGGCAAAATTATCCGTCTGATTGGCGGCTTTCACATTCTCTCCGACAACGCCTTGTGCGAGCGTGAGGCGCAGCGGTTTATCAGAGAGGTGCGGTGCAACGGCACCGGTCAGGGGCTGACGGGCTTTTTGGGCACGTACTTTGACACCCTGCTGACCTACGGCGAGGCGGTGGGGGAGATGCTGCCCGCGTCCGACGGCAGCGGCATTGCCGCGCTGTACAACGCCTCCCTTGACGATGTGGAAATCTGCGCCGATAAGTCGCCGCTCAGCCTGACGGTCTGCCGCCGCGAGGCAGGACAGTCCGTTCCGGTGCGCTATCCGCAGCTGTTGGTGCTGTCGCTGCTCAACCAGCAGGCAGGCACTGCGCGCGGCACCTCGCTGCTGCGCGGACTGCCCTTTGTCAGCAGTATTCTGCTGCGGATTTTTGAATCGCTCAAAAACAACTGGGAGCGCGTCGGCGACGTCCGCTTCGCCGTGACCTACAAGCCGGACGGCGGCGTGTTCAGCGAGGAAAACGCCCGTCTGATTGCCGACGAGTGGCGTAAGGCGATGCGCAGCGACAGCGTCTGCGACTTTGTGTCCGTCGGCGACGTCAGCGTCCGTGTCATCGGCGCCGACCAGCATATGCCCGACTGCGAGATTCCGGTCAGGACGCTGCTCGAACAGATTACCGCGAAGCTCGGGCTGCCGCCGTTTTTGCTCGGCTTGTCCTGGTCGAGCACCGAGCGCATGAGCGTGCAGCAGGCGGATATCCTGACCAGCGAGCTGGAGTATTACCGCGCCGTGCTGGAGCCGGTCATCCGCAAAATTGTCGGGATGCACCTGCGGCTGCGCGGTTACACTGCGGAATTTCGCGTGGAGTGGGACGATATCAATCTTCAGGACGCGGTAGAGCTTTCGCAGGCGCGGCTGAACAACGCGCAGGCGGAAAAGCTCGAACGCGAAACCGGCAAGGAGGATGAGAATGCAACAAACTGATGTCAAAAAGCAGGCGGCAGGCGGCGTTTCGCCCGAGGGCAGCGCTCCGACCGCCGAGGAGCTGCGGCTGATTAACCTGTATACGCGCAGAGAGCTGACCGCCGGCGAGGTGTATGTCTTTTCGGTGACGCTCTGCGACAACGACGTTGACCGTGACGGCGAACGCTTCACGGTGGAGGCGCTGTTCGAGCTGGAAAAGCTGTTCGTCGGCAAGACGGGCATCTTCGACCACAACCCCAGCGCCAAAAACCAGACCGCGCGGATTATTTCCTGCCGTGTTGAGGCGGAGAGCGGCCGCGAAACCGCCACCGGCGACGATTATTTCTGCCTGAAGGCGCGTGCCTACCTGCCGCGTACCGAGGGCAACGCCGAGCTGATTGCCGCGCTCGACAGCGGCATCGTCAAGGAGGTCAGCGTCGGGTGTGCCGTCGGGCATATCCGCTGCAGCATTTGCGGCGAGGAGCTGCACCGCTGTGCCCATCACAAGGGCGAGGAGTACGGCGGGGAGCTGTGCTGCGGCGAGCTGTGCGACCCCTACGACGCCTACGAATGGAGCTTTGTGGCGGTTCCGGCGCAGAAGCGTGCCGGCGTCACCAAATCACATGACAGAAAGGAAGACAATATGGAAGGTATTATGAAAAAGCTGGGCAGAGGGCAGAGCGTCACCCTCAGCGACCGCGACTGCGAAAAGCTGCTCGGCTACATCGACACCCTCAAGCAGAGCGCCAAGGACGGCGTGTTCTACCGCGACAGCCTGACCGCGGAGGTGCTGCGGCTCTCCGCCGCGGTAAAGACCGGCATTTCCGCTGAGACCATGGAAAACGTCGCCAAGAGCATGAGCGTCGCGCAGCTGCAGGAATTCAAGACCGCGTTTGAAAAGCAGCGTGCCGAGATGCTTCCCTTGCAGCCGCAGCTCTGCGGTGAGAAACAATCACCCAAGTCCGCGCTCAACGGACAGTACAACATTTAACGGAGGTAATTATTATGAATGTCAATTTTTCCGGCTTTAACGAAAACGTACTCACTTTTATCGCCGACAGCGGCCTGACCGAAACCGGCGTGCCCGTCAAGCTCAGTGCCGAGGGCACGGTTGCCAAGTGCGGCAACGGCGACGCCTTTTGCGGCGTCTGTGTCGGTCTGCGCAACGGCTTCGCCGCCGTGCAGCTTTGCGGCTATGCCGAGCTGCCTGCCGCTGCCAAAATCACCGTCGGCTATCAGAAGTTAGCCGTCAACTCCGGCGGCAAGGTCGCCGCGAACACCAACGGCAGAGAGTATCTGGTCGTTGACGCGGACGCCGCGCGCGTCGGTATTATTCTTTAAGCTTCAGGAGGTATTTTTATGGCTGTTTTTGAAAATATTAACATTGAGAAGGGTATGTACCAAACCAAGGGCGGTCTGACCGCCGCGCTCGAAAAGCTCGACCCCAGCGAAAACTACGCCGGCACCTCTCTGGAAGGTCTCGACGCGTTCTCGCGCCAGCTCAAGCGCTATGACATCAAGGTCAGCGGCAGAGGCAGCGATTGCGTGGAGAAGTTCTTCCAGACCGCCAACTCCGCCGCCCTCTTTCCCGAGTATGTCAGCCGTGCCGTGCGTCAGGGCATGGAGCGTGCCGACATTCTTCCGAATTTGGTGGCTACCGTCACCGACATCGAGGGCATGGACTACCGCAGCATCGTTTCCGCACCGTCGGACGACGAGAAGTCGCTCAAGGTCGTCGGCGAGGGCGCGGTCATTCCGCAGACCACCGTCAGAACGCGTGAAAATCTTGTCAAGCTGCACAAGCGCGGCAGAATGTTAGTGGCGTCTTACGAGGCGCTCCGCTTCCAGCGGCTCGACCTCTTTACCGTCACCCTCAGCCAGATTGGCGCGTATATCGCGCGTGCCCAGCTGCAGGACGCGATTGACGTGCTGCTCAACGGCGACGGCAACAACAATGCCGCCGCGCAGATTTCTGTTGACACCGCCGGCACGCTGACCTACGACGATTTGGTCAAGCTGTGGGCAAACATGGCGCCCTACGAGCTCAACACCATGCTGGCGCCGACCGCGCAGATGCAGCAGATTCTCGCGTTGGAGCAGATGCAGGACGCCAACGCCGGTCTGGACTTCCAGGGCACCGGCAAGATGGTCACCCCCATGGGCGCCACGCTGCTGCACGCGCCCGAGATGACCGCCGGCAAGATTATCGGTCTGGACAAAAACTGCGCCCTTGAAATGGTGCAGGCAGGCGGCGTGGTCACCGACTATGACAAGCTGATTGACCGCCAGCTGGAGCGTGCCGCCATCACCTGCACCGCCGGCTTCGCGAAAATCTTCACCGAGGCAAGCAAGGCGCTTTCCTGCTGATGAGGTGAGGACGTGAACATTGCAAATGTGACCGAGCGGTTTATGATGCTGTCGGGCGCGGAGGTGGAGCAGATGTGCCGATGGCGCACGCTGGTGGAGGACGCCTGCGCCTTTGTGCAGGCGCACACCGTCATCTCTTCTCCCGACGCGGCGCAGTCAAGAGCCATGGAGCTGCTGGCTGCCGCCTATGCCTACAGGCTCTATGAAATCTGCAATGCCGACGGCCTCTCTTCCTTTACCGCGGGTGACGTGAAAATCACGTCATCCGCCTCGCAGGGGCACAGCGCCGACGCGCTGTGGCGCAGTCTGTGCGCGGAGTACGCGGAGCTGCTGGATAACAAGGGCTTTATTTTTGGAAGGATTGTGATGTGATGAGTCTGATGGGAGCTGTTTCCCACTCAATTTCGCGGTTCGGCGGCGACGTCAAGGTCACCTCCGGCGGCGCCGTGCAAAACACGCGTGCCATTGTGGAGCCGATCCGCTACAAAAACCGCATTTATATCGGCGGTCAGCAGCGCAGTCTCGGTACCCTCCGCCGCGAGAAATTTCTCTATATCGGCAAGCCCGAGGTCAGCCTGCGCGAAAACGCTTCGGTCATAGAATCCGCCGGCGGCAAATATATTGTAAAAAGGTGCGAGACCTACTTTGTGCAGGACCGCGCGGTATATGTCTGGGCGATTTTGGTGCCCTTCGGGGCAAGACGGGAGGATGAGTATGACGACGATTAACGAGCAGGCGGACGAAATTGTCCGCGGTCTCAAGGAATTGGCGCCCCTGCAAAACGTGCGCTTTGTCCGCGAGTTCAGCGCCGCGGCAGTCGAAACCCCTGTCAGCGGTTTTTTGGCGGTTGTCGGCGTCAAAAGCGCCGAGCGTTCCCGTCAGTTCCTCGGCGGCGACGCGACCTCAACGCTCAAGGGCGAGATGTACGCCGCCGTGGTGGAGCTGCGCGTGTACTCTCCCTACGGCGGCAACGGCAGCGGTCTTTCGGAGGTTGTCGGCGCGATGCTCACCGGCTTGCGCACGGTGGATACCGCCGGCATCATCTCCGACGCTTCCGCCTCCTCCATCGAGTTCGACGCCGAGCTGAACACCATCTTCCGCCGGCTCAGCTTCCGTCTGGAATTTTGTTTGTGTGAGGAGGAAGCCAATGAGTAGAATTTACGCGCGCGGCGGCGAGGTGGTGGTCAGGGCGGACGGCAGGATTGTCGGCGGTGTGCTCAGCGCGCAGTGCGTGCAGGACAACCGGATTGAAAATTACGGCGAATATCTCACCGACGCGCCTGTTATGCGTGTGCCGCATACGGCGCACACCGTCGTGCTGACCACCCTCTCCCAGCCCTATGCCACCCTCGGTTTGGAGCCGGAGGAGCTTTCGCTCGAGTGCAGCGGCAAGCGTGTGGTCTATACCGACTGCCGCGTGGAATCCGTGAAGTGTGAAATCCTGCCGGACACGGCGATGGTGTACACCGTCACCATCACGGCAGACGAAAGGAGTGTGGAAAATGCCGGAGAATAATACGCTGCGCGAGCTCAGCGAGCTGCTGGAGCAGGAAAGCCGCCGCTACAGCCGCGTGCTCGGCGAGGAGGACGAGGTGACCGGCGCGTGAAGCTTGTTCCCATGAAATTTTGCGGCTATCGCTGGCTGCACAATCCGCGCGAAATCGTTTTTGAGACGGACAAGCGGCTGCGCGAAAGTCTGGCGCATGACGGCGGCAGCGTTTTGCAGCAAACCGGCAGACGCGCCATGGTCATCACCGGCGAGGGCGAGCTGTTCGGCGAGGACTGCATCGCGCAGTTTCAGCGGCTGCTGAAGCTGTTCCGGCGCGGCGGCTGCGGTGTGCTTGCCATCGAGGGCATCAAGCCGGTTTACGCGGTGTTCGAGAGTCTCAGGCTGGTCGGCACGCCGCGCCGTGATGTGCTGACCTACCGTTTTGTGTTTCGCGAGGTGACCGCCCGCAGCGGCGGCAGACCGACGGAGCTGACGGTCGGACAGGGCGACACCCTGTGGGATATTTCCTACCGCTTCGGCATTGATATCGACACGCTGGTGCGGCTCAATCCGCAGGTCATGCGTCCCGACGTGCTGCGTGAGGGAGAGGTGGTGCGGCTGTGCTGAGGTACATACTGACGCGTGCGGACAACAGCTCCGAGGAGCTGAATTGCGTGCTGTCCGCACAGCTTGACTGTGATTTGAATGTGCCTGCCGACAGCCTCACCCTGCTGCTTCCCGATGATGACGCCCTGCGCGAGAGCGCGGACAGGCTCTCGGTGTATGACGATGACCGCGAGGTGTTCACCGGTCAGGTGGACGAGGCGGTCTCTGTCCGCGAGCAGAGCGGTCATACGCTGCGCCTGTGCGCGCGCAGTCCTGCCGCCCTCCTGCTCGACAACGAGGCGGAGCCGATTACCTATATCTATCCCTCCAACCGCCTGATGCGCGACCGTCATCTGCTGCCCTTCGGCGTGACGGAGTGTGAGGACGAGCGGCATCCGCTCTATGAGTTTCTGCGCGTCAACAAGGGCGATTCGCACTGGAAGGTGCTGGAGCGCTACTGCCGCCGCCGCTACGGCGCGATGCCGCGGATTCAGGGCTCACGCGCGTATCTCAAGGGCTACCGCGCGGAGGGTACGGTGCGGTTTGGCAAGGACGGCGTGCCGATTTTGCGCCTGCGGCAGGCGTACCGCCGCTGCAAGGCGCTCTCCGAGGTGATTGTCCGTCTGACCGACGGCGGCGCGTACCGTTCGCCGGTGAAAAACACCGCTCCGGAGGCGCGGGGCGTGACGCGCGTGCGCTATCTCAACGCCGTCGCGGACGGCGTCAGCCTTGACACCGCCCAACAGATGATTGACAACGGCAACGCCGCCGTGCGCACGGTCACCATCCGCTGCGCCGGCGCGTTGACCGACGTCCTCGGCAAAGCCGCCGTGATTGACGGCGCCGGGGGATACCGCGTGGTGGGCTTCCGTTTTCGTCAGGATGAGGACGGCGCCTTCACCACTGTAAGCTTACGAAAGGAGTGTTGACCATGTGGCTGACACGAACCATTACCCACCATCCCGACGCGCCCTCTGCCGCCGCCGGCATTGTGCGCGGCAAAAACGGCAGCGAGGTCGGCGCTGAGGTGGAGTTCAGACACCTGCCTCTCTGCGCGCCCTACGGCGTGGTCGGTGTGCCGCCTGCCGGCGAGCAGGCGGTGGTGCTGCCGCTCAGCGGCGGCGCGGTTACGCTCGGCGTCCTTGCCGACGCCGGAGAATTAGAGGAGGGCGAAGTGATGCTGCGCTCGCGCGGCGGCGCTTCCATTGTCCTGAAAAACGACGGCAGGGTGCTGATTAACGGCAGGGAGATGGGCAATGACTGATGTAAAATGGCAAACCGGCGACGTGTTTCTCGATTCCTCGGGCAGACCGGTGATGCTGTCCGCCGAGGATACGGCGTTTCAGCGCGCGCTGCTGCGCCTTTGCGCGTGCCGCGGCGCGTTTATCTATGACAGAGAGCTGGGCGCGGACTGGGATAAGGATGACGACGCGCTGAACCTGCAGCGCATCACCCAGTCCCTCAACGAAGCGCTAACTCCCTACGAAAACACCACCGCGCGTGCCGTCGCGTACACCTCAGACGGCGTGCTGGCGGAAATCGTCGTTGACGGTGTGCTCAAAACAAAGGAGGTGCGTCACTACGGAGAACTATGACGCGATTTATCAGAGAATGAAAGCCCGTTACGAGCAGGAGCGCGGCCATGAGGTGGACGACGCAAGCGATATTGCCATCCGCCTGCGCGTCCTTGCGGGCGAGATATATAATATGGAAACCACCCTCGACTGGACCCGCCGTCAGCTCTTTGCCGCTACCGCCACGGGGGAGCATCTGGACGCGCTGGCGGCACAGCGCGGCATTACGCGCCGTCCTGCCACCAAGTCGCACGGCAAGGTGGCGTTCCGTCTGGCGGAAACCCTCAACTATGCCGTGCCCATTCCGCGCGGTTCGGTGGTTGCCACCGACGAGGCGGTGCCGGTGCGGTTTGTCACCGTGGAGGACGGCGAAATTCCGCAGGCAACCTATTCCGCCGAGGTGGCGGTTGAGGCGGAGGAGGAAGGGCAGCGCGGCAACATCCTTGTCAATGCCGCTACCGTGCCGGTCAGCGTGCCGGCGCCGGTGGTCGCGGTCGGCAACTACAGCCTGATTACCGGCGGCAGCGACGGCGAGTCCGACAACAGCCTGCGCAGCCGGATTTTAGCAAGCTACACCGCCCTGCCCAACGGCGTCAACGCGGCGTATTACCGCGCGTTGGCGCTCAGTGTGGACGGCGTGGCAAACGCCGGCGTTGTCGAGCGTACCGACGGCTACGGCACCGCAACGGTGTATGTCTGCGGTCTGCGCGAAGCGGTGTCAGACGAGGTGCTCGGTCAGGTCAACGCGCTGTTGTCCGAGAACGACTGCGTCGGCGCGATGGTCACGGCGGCGCACGCGACCTTGCAGGCGGTCAACCTCAATCTCTCGGTCAAGCGCCTGTCCGGCTATGCGGCGGCGGATGTGCGCGAGGCGATACGGGACGCGTTTTCGGATTATCTCGAATCCTTGCAGATGGGCAGCGGCTTCCGCCTGTCTGTCCTCGGCAAATTTTTGCTCGACACCGGCTGCATCGAAAGCTATCAGTTTGATTCCACCATGCAGGATATCAACGGCTCCGGCTCCCGATGCTTTGTGCCCGGCGCGATGTCGATTGGGGTGACGGGATGACAGCCTACGAATCCATGACGCAAAAGCTGCGTCCGACGGGCTTGTACACGCTTGCCGACGGCAGCGAGGTCTGCAGCGAGCTGCGTGCTTACGCCGTGGAGCTGGACAGGCTGTACACGATGCTTACCGAGCTGCTGCGCGAGGCGCTCATTCCCACCGCCGAAACCTACGGCATCACCGAACGCGAGCGGTACTTCGGCAAACCGCGTTCGGATTTGCCGCTCGAGCAGCGCCGCGCTATTTTGCTGACGCGCGAGGGCAGTCAGGGCGGTCACAGCCTTGACGACCTCAACGCGCTGATTGCGTCCTGCGGCGTGACGGACTGCACCGTCACCGTCACCCAGCGCCGCTGCAAAATTACGATAGCGGTCAACGACGCTCTCACCGCCCTGCAAAAGGCGGATTTTGAGAAGGCTGTCCATGGCTTTGTGCCCGTCACCTTTGAAACCACGATTACCTATCGGGCATAATACCACATACAAAGGCGGCGTCCGGATGAACCGGACGCCGCTGTCTTAGTGTTTATGGCAGGAGCCGTGCATGGCGCAGTCCTTACAGCAGCCGCAGTTGCACGCCACGGACTTGCCCTGTTTTTTCTTGCGCACCATGCTGATGATGATGGCGGCGACAATGCCTGTTAGCACGGCGCAGATGATAATCGTCCAAAAATTGGCGGAAATCCATTGCAGCATTTTATTTCACCTTCAGTTTATTCGCTTCTTTGTACGGCTTGAACAGCATAAACAGCATCCCGGCAATCAGCAGGAGGGATACAATCAAGCCGAACACGTTCAGACTGCCCGTAAACGCGCCGCCGATCTGGTTGATGCATAGCGCCACGACATAGGCAAAGCCGCACTGGTACGCAATCGCGAACGCCGTCCATTTGGCGGAGTTCATCTCGCGGCGGATGGCGCCCATTGCCGCGAAGCACGGCGCGCACAGCAGGTTAAATACCAGGAACGAGAAGCCGGTGACGCCGGTGAATACCTGCGCGAGCGACGCCCATGTACTCAGCTCGCCGCCGCCGTAGAGCACGCCCATGGTGCCGACGATGTTCTCCTTGGCAATCAGACCGGTGATGGACGCGACAGCCGCCTGCCAGCTGCCCCAGCCGAGCGGCGCGAAAATCCACGCGATCGCGTTGCCGATGACCGCTAAAATACTGTTGCCGATTTCCTCCTCGGTGAGCATCGTAAACGCCCCGTCCACAAAGCCGAAGCGGCTGAGGAACCAGAGGACAATGGTGGAGAGCAGGATGATGGTGCCCGCTTTTTTGATAAACGACCAGCCGCGCTCCCACATCGAGCGCAGGACGTTGCCGATGGTGGGCAGGTGGTACGCCGGCAGCTCCATGACAAACGGCGCCGGCTCACCGGCAAAGGGTCTGGTCTTTTTGAGCATGACGCCCGACACGATGATTGCCGCCATACCGATGAAATACGCGGAGGTGGACACCCACGGCGAGCCGCCGAAAATCGCGCCGGCAATCATCGCGATAAACGGTACCTTCGCGCCGCAGGGAATGAAGGTGGTGGTCATAATCGTCATGCGGCGGTCGCGCTCGTTTTCAATGGTACGCGACGCCATGATGCCGTGAATGCCGCAGCCGGTGCCGATGAGAATCGGGATAAACGATTTACCCGACAAGCCGAAGCGGCGGAAAACACGGTCGAGTACAAAGGCGATACGCGCCATGTAGCCGCACGCCTCCAAAAATGCCAGCAGCAAAAACAGCACCAGCATTTGCGGCACAAAGCCCAGCACCGCGCCGACGCCGGCGATGATGCCGTCCAAAATCAGGCTCGAAAGCCACTCCGGTGTGCTGGCTGCCTCGAGCCAGCTGCCGACAATCGCCGGTATGCCCGGCACCCATACCCCGAAGGCTGACGGATCGTCGGGCTTGCCTTCGTTCTTTTCAAAGGTGGCGGCGGCGTCTTTGACGTCCTTGCCGCTGACGGTTTCCTCGGAAATTTCGAGCGTTTCCTCGTCCTCCACCTCAAAGGTGAAGGTGTCGCTGTCCTTCACGCCCGACGCGAAGGCGTTGACCGCCGCGATTGCCGCGGAGGGGCTGTAATCCTCGCTCTCAAAGTCGAGGGCGCTCAGCACCGTGTCATTTTCAGCCGCTTCCGCCGCGCCGGTCAGAATACCGACCGCCTCCGCGTGCTCCTCCGCCTGCGCCGAGCCGATGCCAAAGAGGTGAAAGCCGTCGCCGAAGAGTCCGTCGTTTGCCCAGTCTGTCGCCCACGAACCGACTGTTACCATCGAGAGGTAGTATACCAGAAACATCACTGCCATGAAAATCGGCAGTCCCAGCCAGCGGTTGGTGACAACCTTGTCGATTTTGTCCGAGGTGGTCAGTTGGTCCTTGTGCTTGTTTTTGTAAACGCCCTTGATGATTTTGCCGATGTACACGTAGCGCTCGTTGGTGATGATGCTCTCCGCGTCGTCGTCGTACTCCTCCTCAACGGCTTTGATGTCCTTTTCTACATGATTTTTGGTTTTCTCGTCCAGCCCGAGCTTTTCCATTACCTTTTCGTCGCGCTCAAAAATTTTGACCGCGTACCACCGCTGCTGCTCCTCGGGCAGCTCGTGCACGCAGGCTTCTTCGATGTGCGCGATCGCGTGCTCCACCGTGCCCTCAAAGGTGTGCTTGGGCACGGGCTTTTTGCGCTCGGCAGCCTTGACGGCGGCTTCGGCGGCTTCCTGTATGCCGCGGCTCTTGAGGGCGGAGATTTCCACCACCTCGCAGCCCAGCGCTCTTGACAGCTCGGCGGTGTTGATTTTGGTGCCGGTTTTCTCCACCACGTCCATCATGTTGATGGCAATCACCACCGGTATGCCTAACTCGCACAGCTGCGTTGTCAGGTAGAGGTTGCGCTCCAGGTTGGTGCCGTCCACGATGTTCAGAATCGCGTCCGGTCGCTCGTCAATCAGATAGTTGCGCGCGACGACCTCCTCCATGGTGTACGGAGAAAGCGAGTAAATGCCCGGCAGGTCGGTAATCGTCACGTCGCTGTGCTTTTTCAGCTTGCCTTCCTTTTTTTCAACCGTGACGCCCGGCCAGTTGCCGACGAACTGGTTGGCGCCGGTCAGCGCGTTGAACAGCGTGGTTTTGCCGCTGTTGGGGTTGCCGGCTAAGGCAATTGTGATGTTCATAGGTTTTCCTCATTTCCTGTTTGGTGTAGGGGACGGCAAGGTGTCCCGAATCAATTTTGCGGCGGAATCACTCAACCTCCACCATGGCGGCGTCCGCCTTGCGGATGGAAAGCCGGTATCCGCGGACGATGACCTCCATCGGGTCTCCGAGCGGCGCTACCTTCTCTACCTTGATGTCCACGCCCTTGGTGATGCCCATGTCCATAATGCGGCGCTTTACCGCGCCCTCGCCGTGGAGCTTTCTGACCGTGCAGCCGCTGCCGACGGCTACCTCTCTGAGTGTTTTCATACAGTCCTCCTCAAATAAAAATTTTCTGTGCCATTTCCTTGCTGACGGCAATGCGCGCGTCCTTGACCTTGACAATCAGGTTGCCTCCCATCGAGCTTACAACCGTGACGGCTGCGCCCGCGACAAAGCCTAAATTTTGCAGGTGCGCACGCACCTCGGCGTTGCCGCCGACGCGTCTGATGATGTTTTCTTCGCCGAGCGCGGCGAGTGTAAGCGGCATAGCGATACCTCATTTCTGTCTGTGCCGGTAAGTTAGGTGAAACTAACCAAAAGGGATAATGCTACGCTCCTGTTTCTTCCGGGGAGGGACGGCGCAGGTCTTGCCGCAGCGTCCGGAGCGCGCGCAGCGATTCGTCGCTGATGTCATGCGCCATCCGGCACGCGTCCGCTTCGGCGGTGGCTTTGTCTACGCCCAAATCGGTCAGCAGTCCATACAGCACGCGGTGGCGCTCGATGATTGTTTTCCCGATTTTTTCGCCTGCGGCGGTCAGCTCCACGGTGCGGTTGGGATGTATCACGACATAGCCTGCCGCCTCCATCTCGCGCAGCGCCACCGATACCGTCGGCTTTGTGACGCCCAGCTCGCGCGCGATGTAGGTACCGCGTACCACGCCGCTTTCCCGAAGACGACAAATGACGCTCATGTATGTTTCTGTCTTTTGATTTTGTTCCATGGTCGTCTCCCTGATAGAAAGGTTAGCTTAAACTAACTTTTGGGTAAATGATAAAAGGCAGGCGGTTAGCCTTGCCTTACTAAACTATTATAACAAGCTTTCGACGGTTTGTCAAGGGATTGATGTGGAAATTATCGGTTGAAAAATTTCCGGAAAAATGGTATACTATGGTAAGTTTTTTTGAAAGGATGGATTTGTTACAAGCATGGAAAACAAAAATATTTTGCGCCGCTGCACAGACAAGCTGTTCGGCGGTCTGCACATGAGCTGGCCGGTTGTCATCCTCTTTGCGGTGGCAACAGCGGTGGTCACGACAGTATTTTTGATTGTGCCCGTCTTTCTGCGTACTTCCTTTATCCGTATGGGCGAAACCTTCGAGGCGTGGATTTTCTTCGCCGTCATTATCATGGCAAACTGCAAAAAGCCGCTCGAATCCGCGCTGAAAACCTTTGTGTTTTTTCTGATCAGCCAACCGCTGATCTATCTGTTTCAGGTGCCGTTCAGCCAACTGGGCTTTGGGCTGTTCATGTATTACAGAACGTGGTTTATCTGGACGCTGCTCACCTTTCCGATGGCGTTTGTCGGCTGGTTCATCAACAAGCGCAACTGGCTGAGCCTGCTGATTCTCTCGCCGGTGTTAGCGTTTCTCACCTATGTGTCGGTCGATTCCTTCTCCTTTGCCTTCCGCCATTTTCCGCGTCTCATCGTTTTGGCGGTGTTCTGTCTGCTGCAGGTGCTGCTCTATCTCTACGCCTTCTGCCCCAAGTGGGTGCAGCGTGCCGTCGGTCTTTTTGTGCCGCTTGCCCTTGTGCTCTGCTTACTGTTTTTCGCGCCGAAGCAGCCTACCTACAACGGCAATTACTTCTTGCCCGACGACCCCGTGCTCTCCGATCAGGCGGTTGTCACGCTCGATAATGCCGAGTTAGCGGACGTCAGCGTGCAGGAAGAATCGCAGATTTATGTGACCGGCAAGGAGTTCGGCTCCACAGACCTCACCATCACCGACGGCGGCAAGGAGTATCACTACACCCTGCGCATCTATGAGGATGATAACGGCTACAGCCAAATCGAGGTTACCAAGAAATAGCCAAAACGCTCCCAATTTCGGGAGCGTTTTGTTTGTCTTTGCGTGCCTTTCAGAGCAAGGATTCCCCTCGGCGGAAAACGTTAGTGTCCTATCAGGGGGAAGTTTTTTTGACAGCACTATTTTGCCTTTTCGGGCGATTCCTTGGTATCATCTTGCGGCTTTTCGGACTGGCAAAACCACTAAATCAACCGGACGTAATTCGGCAAAGTCTACAATTGATTACTCTTTCAACCTGCGGTATAATGATAATAGGGAAGTTTCGTCCCTTTGAGTAATTTTATGGAAAGGAAGTTTTGAAAATGCAAAAGAAAACCATCTCCATTGTGCTTTGCTTTGCCGTGCTGTTCAGTATGCTGCTGTGCGCGTTTCCGGCAAACGCCGTCACGATGGACAGCTCGCAGGCAGTGGGCAAAAGTCTGGTGGAAAGTCCCGACGATTTCTCTTGGGATAACGTCAATATGTACTTTCTCCTGACCGACCGTTTTGCCAACGGCAACACCTCGAACGACCACTCCTACGGCAGAACGCTCGACGCGAACGGCAATCCGCTTTCCGGCTGGAATACCGCTCCCGGTACCTTCCACGGCGGCGACTTTGCCGGTCTTACCAAAAAAATCGAAGAGGGCTACTTCGATAAGCTCGGCGTCAACGCGCTGTGGATTTCCGCTCCCTACGAGCAGATTCACGGCTACGTCACCTCCGGCGACGACACCAGTCCGGCGCATTTCGCGCACTATTCCTATCACGGCTACTATGTGCTCGACTACACCGAGACCGACGCCAACTTCGGCACCAAGGCGGAGTTCAAAACCTTGGTCGATACCGCGCATAAGCACGGCATCCGCGTCGTCATGGACATCGTTATGAACCATGCCGGCTACAACAACCTTCTGGACATGGAGGCGTACGGCTACGGCGCCCTCAAATCCGGCTACCAGCAGTGCAAGTACCGCCTGAACAACGCCAACGAATTTCACAATTACATCGACTACACCGACCAAGCCGCGTGGAGCAAATGGTGGGGTACCAAGTGGGTACGCTCCGGTCTGCCCGGCTATGATCCCGGCGGCGGCGAGGTCACCGGTTCTCTCGCCAACCTCCCCGACTTCCGCACCGAATCCACTGAAAAGGTCGGTATTCCCACCTTCCTGCAGACCAAGTGGCAGAAGGAAGGCACCCTCAATCAGAAGCTCGCCCAATACGGCAGCAGCAACACGGTTTCCGACTACCTGACCAGCTGGCTTGCCCAGTGGGTTGAGGATTACGGCGTTGACGGCTTCCGCTGCGACACTGCCAAGCACGTTGAAATGGGCTCCTGGGTGAAGCTCAAAAACAAGTGCGTCGCCGCGCTCAAAACCTGGAGAAGAAATAATCCCTCCGCTGTCGGCGCCAACTGGGACGAGGACTTCTGGATGACCGGCGAGCACTGGGGACACGGTCTGGGCAAGGACAGCTACTACACCAGCGGCGCGTTTGACTCCATGATTAACTTCTCCATCACCAGCTCCGTTTCCTCCAATCCCGGCGGTCTCGGCGGCCCCGAAACCATGGAGGGTATGTACTCCCGCTACGCCCGCGAGCTCAACAGCGATCCCAACTACAATGTGCTCACCTACCTCTCCTCGCACGATACCGGTCTTGTCCGTCAGAACATGGCGTGGCAGGGCACGGCGTTCCAGCTCCTGCCCGGCGGTATTCAGATTTTCTACGGCGATGAAACCGCCCGTCCGCTTGTTTCCGGCGTTTCCGTCGGCGGCGACGGTCATGCCGTCAGAAGTGATATGAACTTCGGTCAGAACGCCGACCTGCTCGCGCACTGGCAGAAGGTCGGCAAGTTCCGCGCCAACCATATCGCGGTCGGCGCCGGCACCCACCAGCAGATTACCGCCTATAACGGCTCCACCGGCTACACCTTCTCGCGCTCCTATGTGGACGATAATGTTACCGACGGCGTTGTGTGCTGCATCGGCGCTCCCGCCAACCAGCAAATCGCGGTCAACGTTTCCTCCATGTGGGGCAACGGCACCACCGTCACCAACGAGTACGACGGCACTACCGCCGTGGTGCAGAACGGCAAGGCTACCTTCAATTCCGGCAAGTACGGCGTCATCCTGATTTCCGGACCGCAGTCCTCCATCAGCATGAGCCTCAAGGGCGCTTACTCCTTCGATGAGAGAGAAACCCTCACCGTATCCCTGCGCGGCGCGGACTACGCGATGGTTTCCGTCAACGGCGGCACCGCCTTCCGTGTTGTCAACGGTCAGACCTTCGAAATCGGCGAAGGCATCCCCGTCGGCACCGAGTTCACCGTTACCATGACCGCCTCCAACGCCGAGGATACCCTCGAAAAATCCTTCAACTTCAAGAAGAGGGATCCCGACGCCGTCACCACCATCTACTTTGATGATTCCCAGCTCAACTGGGGCAGCCTCAACGCCTATATCTATGACGAGAGCGGCGGCGAGGTCGTCAATAACGGCGCGTGGCCCGGTCAGCCCATGCAGGTAGACAGCTCCACCGGTCTGTACTACCTCGAGGTACCCGACAACCTGACCAACGGATTGGTCATCTTCAGCGGCAGCAACGGCAGATATCCTGCCGACGGCGAAAAAGGTCTTGCCATCAACGAGACCAACATGATTTTCAGCGCCGGCAACAGCTGGAAGCCCTATGACGGCTCCACGCCGGTTCCGGTCACAAAGCCCACCGAGGATCCTGCCAACTCCGTTACCGTCTATGTCAACGCCGCGTCCCTCGGCTACTCCGCGCCGAATATCTACTACTGGAGCTCCGTCACCGATTCCGGTCCCAAGCAGTGGCCGGGCGTGCCGATGACGCTCTACAAGGACACCATCTACAAGGCGACCTTCCCGAAGGAATACGATATGTGTATCTTCAACCAGAACGGTCAGACCGGCAACCTTACGGTTCCGGGCACCGACTATATCTATGACAACGGACAGTGGTCGCCCTATGCCGACGCCGAAAAGCCCACGCAGGCTCCCACACAGGCGCCGACGCAGGCTCCCACCACCAATCCCGTCATCACCACCAAGGTGCTGATCGGTGACGTGGACAACAACGGCAAGGTCAACGTCGTGGATGCCACCGATGTCCAGCGCTTCATCGTGGAGGACACCTCCACCACCTTCGACGCGCGTGCGCGCAAGGCGGCGGACGTCGATGTCAACGGCACCATCAACATCAAGGACGTCACCGCGATTCAGTATTACGCGGTCGAAAAATTCACCCATTCCGAGAAATGCGGAGAAATGATGTAACATAAAAAACGAGGCCTGACAGCTCTTGTCAGGTCTCATGTTTTGCAGGAAAGCTTCCGCTTGTTTTGCTGCTGCGCTGTGTTTTTTGATTTTCATTGTGGTGCTGCACCAAAAAGGCAATGTCAACAACTTAAGCGAATAGGAGCAGGTCTTTTCCTTACGCTAACATCCAGATTAATGACACAATCAGCGGCATGGTGACCAGTGAGAAGATGGTCGAGGTCGCGACGACGCTGACCGAGAGGTTGACGTCGCGGTTGAACTTGGTGGCGAACATCGTGGTGGTGGCGGCGGTCGGCGCGGCACAGGCGATGGTGTAGGCGATAATCATGGTGCGGTCGAGTCGCAGCGCCACCATCGCGAACGCGGCGGCAAGCGGAATCAGCACCAGACGGAACAGGCAGCCAAGGTAAGCGCCTTTGTCGGAAAACGCCTTTTTGAAGTCGGTCTGCGAGAGGTAGAAGCCGATAATCAGCATCGGCACCGGTGTGTTGAGGTTCGCGAGGTGCGTCACCGGCTGCAAAATCACCGGCGGCAGCTGCACGCCGAACACGAACAGCAGCACCGCCGCGAGCGCTCCCACCAGCCCGGGATTGAGTGCCAGCCGCTTGACGGAGAGCTGCTTTTTGTCGCCGCTCATGTCCACCAGACCGTATGTCCAGACGATGATGTTGAACACCGCCACAAAAATCGAGCCGAAAAACCAGCCGTCGTCACCGAGCAGCTCCTTTTGCAGCGGCAGCGACATGAAGCCGCAGTTCGAAAAAATCACCGCGAATTGCAGTACCTTTTTGCGCGCGATATCCCTGTCGCGCAGCGCCAGCCTTGCCACCAAAACCGACACCGCCATAATCACTACCGCCGTCGCCGCGGCAATGAGCACCTTGCCCAGCGTTTCCCAGCTGAACTCGCGCTGAAACGCCGCGACCATCACGCACGGCGTGACGACGTAGAGCACGATGTCGGTCATCACCTTGGCGGCGTGCTCGGTCATCATTTTGCCCTTGCCGCAAAGAAACCCGATGGCAATCAGGATAAACAGCACCAGCACCTGCTGTCCGATAATCAGAAAATTGCTTAGAAACATAGCTGAACCCACCCTTCTTATACTGTATCCATTATTGTACCACACCGCCGGAGGGTTTGCAAGAATCAGCCTGTCAAGACGCTATTATTGCCAAAATACCGCATGACTACTTGTTAAAATTCACCAACACAAAAACTTAAATTCTCGAAATCTGTATTAAGCGCTGAAAATAAATTGTGATTATTGACAAATATTTTTTGCGTATGTATAATAATATTAATGTTTGGAAACATTAAAGATTGTATATTCAAAAATTAATGAAAGAAGGAATTTTTATGCCAAGAGCAAAGAAGGCCGCTGCCACAGCGGAGACCAAAACCAAAAAAACCGTAACAGCCGCTGAGGTCAAGGCTGAGGCTGCTGTTGAGGAGAAAAAGCCCGCTGCCAAAAAGGCCGCTCCCAAAAAGACCGCTCCCAAAAAGCCGGCTGTTGCTGAGACGCCCGTTGTTGCCGAGAAGCCCGCTGAGACCAAGGTGAACTTCTTTGTAGAGTTCGGCGGCGTTCAGGTCGCGGTTGACGAGGTTGTCAAGAACATCAAGGCGACCATCGGCAAAGAGCCCAAGGAGCTTGCGGTTTACCTCAAGCCCGAGGAGAGCAAGGCGTACTTCGTCGCTGACGGCGTAGACGGCGCTATGGACGTTTTCTTCTGCTAATCTCCGCTTCTTTTTTCGAGATAACAAAGGACAGGCGATTTCGCCTGTCCTTTTTGCCGTTTATAGGGGAGCGTCGGTGATTTCCGCCGTGGAGCATATACATCTCGTCATACGCTTGATTTGTATAAAACGCAAAAAGGACGCGCCGATTCAGCGCGTCCCTTGGGGTTCGTCTCAAAATTTTATCAAAGCACTCTGACTCTGATGACGTCCGCGAGCGCCGCGATTTTGTCAGCGTCCACGTCGCCGGTGACGTCGAGGATGGTGTAGGCGTAATCGCCGCGGCTCTTGCTTGCCATATTCTCGACATTGCCGCTGATTTCGCCGAGCACCGTCTTAATCATCTCGGGCACGTTCCTGTGCATCACGCACACTCTTGTTGCCGCGGTACGGGGCAGAGAAAGCGCCGGAAAGTTGACGGAGTTGATGATGTTGCCGTTTTCGAGGTATTCCTTGACCTGATCGCAAGCCATCACCGCGCAGTTGTCCTCAGACTCGGGGGTGGAAGCGCCGAGGTGCGGCAGGACAATCACGTTCTCCTCGCAGAGAAGCTTGTCGTTGCCGAAATCGGTGACATACTTCGCCACCTTGCCGCTCTTGAGAGCCTCGAGCACCGCGTCGGCGTTGACAAGACCGTCACGGCTGTAGTTGAGAATGCGCACGCCGTCCTTCATCTTGGCAATCATCGCCGCGTCAACCATATCCTTGGTTTCCTCGGTGAGCGGCACATGGATGGTCAGATAATCGCAGGAGGTCATGACCTCCTCGTTGCTCTTCATCAGCTTGACATGGGGATTGAGCTTGAGCGCGTTGGGAACGGACATAAACGGATCGAAGCCGATGACCTTCATGCCGAGCGCGACGGCGGCGTTGGCAACCAAAATACCAATCGCGCCGAGACCAATCACGCCGAGGGTTTTGCCGGTGATTTCGGGACCGACAAACTGGCTCTTGCCCTTCTCGACCATCTTGCCGACAGCGTCGCCGTTGCCCTTGAGGGTTTTTGCCCAGTCGATGCCCTCGACAATCTTACGGGAAGCGAGCAGCAGACCGGCAAGCACCAGCTCCTTGACGGCGTTGGCGTTGGCGCCGGGGGTGTTAAAGACGACGATGCCCTGCTCGGAGCACTTATCCTTGGGGATATTGTTGGTGCCCGCGCCGGCTCTGGCGATGGCAAGCAGGTTGGAGCCGAACTCCATGTCGTGCATGGCGGCGGAACGCACGAGAATCGCGTCGGGATTCTCCACGCTGTCCGCGCAGCAGTAGTTGTCGCCGAGACGGTCGGTGCCGATGGCGGCAATCTTGTTTAATTTCAGTACGTTATACATACAAATCAACCCTTTACTTATTTGTTTTCAGCTTCAAACTTCTTCATGAAGTCAACCAGCGCCACAACGCCCTCATAAGGCATGGCGTTGTAGATGGAAGCGCGCATACCGCCGACAGTGCGGTGACCTTTGAGGTTGACCAGACCGGCTTCGGTGCTCTCCTTGACAAACTTCGCGTCAAGGTCCTTGTCGCCGGTGACGAAGGGAACGTTCATCAGCGAACGGTCCTCAGGGACAACCGTGCCCTTGAACATCTCGGAGCTGTCAAGGAAGTCATAGAGGAGCTTCGCCTTCTTCTCGTTGCGCGCCTTCATGTTCTCGAGACCGCCGACCTCGTTCTTAATCCACTCAAGCACTAACTTTGCCACGTAAATCGCGTAGCAGGGCGGTGTGTTGTACAGAGAATTCGCGTCCGCGTGTGTCTTGTAGTTGAGCATGGTGGGGGTGATGTCCATCGCGTTGCCGATGAGATCCTCACGGATAATCACGATGGTCACGCCTGCGCCGGACATATTCTTCTGGGCGCCGGCAAACAGCAGACCGAACTTGGAAACATCAAGCGGCTCGCTGACAATGCAGGAGGAGATATCCGCCACCAGCGGAATGTCGCCGGTATCGGGCAGCTCGTGGTAAACGGTGCCGTAGATGGTGTTGTTGAGGCAGATGTACACATAGTCCGCGTCCTCACGGAACATGGACTTGTCGGTCTTGGGAATGTAGGTGAAGGTTTTGTCGGCGGAGGATGCCACCGCAACAGCGTCGCCGTAGCGCTGCGCTTCCTGAAGCGCCTTCTTCGCCCACTGACCGGTGACGATATAGTCAGCCTTGTGGTTCTTGTTCATCAGGTTGAGCGCTACCATCGCAAACTGTGTGGAGCCGCCGCCCTGCAAAAAGAGCACCTTGTAGTTATCGGGAATGTTCATAATCTCTCTGAGAAGCGCCTCAGCGTCCTTGATAATCTTATCATAGGTCTTGCTGCGGTGGGACATTTCCATGACGCTCTGACCGCTGCCCTCGTAATCGAGCATTTCTGCGGCTGCTTTTTTGAGTACAGACTCGGGTAACATGGACGGGCCTGCGGAAAAATTGTAAACTCTTGCCATTGCTAAAAAACTCCCTTATAAAATTACTTGAGCTAAGGATACGATAACCCCATATTGCCCTATTTTACCATATGATTATACGCCTTTCAAGTACCATTGTCAATAGTTAAAGTTTTAACAAAAGTTTCATGCGCCGGAGAAAGATTATGGTGAAAGTTTTGCAGCCTGCACGGGAATCTGATTGCGTAACAGAAAAGCAACCATATCAACAACACTGTCATCCCGTCCAACGCGGATGAGTTGCAAAAGGCTCCCCTTGAGGGGAGCTGTCGCGCCGCTTCGGCGGCGTGACTGAAGGGTGACGGATAGGGACGATACTTTACCGCACGCACTGCAATCGGATAGGCTATCCGGCTTTGTCCTCACCCTTCCGTCATTTCGCAGAGCGAAATGCCACCTCCCCTCAAGGGGAGGCTTGCCTTGCCGGAAAGGACTGTTTGTCGATTTTGGTAACAGTCCCCATG
>JAFUUV010000213.1 GCA_017471345.1 Ruminococcus sp. | reverse complement strand
TACCGCAGAGGAATTCAAGATGATTACGGGAACAGACTATTAGAACAGACTATTAATACTATTCTCTGATAGAAAGTTAATAACTTTCTATCAGAGAGAAAACGCTTGGCGCGTTTTCCAATTGCGCAAAAGCGCAATTGCCGTCTTATACAATCTTGACGCGCCTACGGCGCTATTAAAAAGTAGAAAGTCTACTTTTTAATGAAGATTGGTATAAAACAATCAGCCTCGGAGCAATCCGAGGCTGAAATCATTATGACAATACTTTTTTGACGCGCCGCATCGCTTCGACGGTGCTGTCGCGGTCGCCGAAGGAGGTCAGGCGGAAGTAACCGGCGCCGTTTTCGCCGAAGCCCTCGCCGGGCGTGCCGACCACGTTGGCTTCGCTCAGCAGAAAATCAAAAAATTCCCAGCTGCTCATGCCGTTGGGACATTTGAGCCAGATGTACGGAGAATTGGTGCCGCCGGTGAACGGGATGCCGAGCTCACGGAGCGTTGACGCGATGATTTGCGCGTTTTCCTGATAATACGCGATATTTTCGTGAATCTGGCGCTGTCCCTCTTCGCTGAACACCGCCGCCGCTGCACACTGCACGGGATAGGACACGCCGTTGAACTTGGTCGCCTGACGGCGGTACCATGTGTCGTAAAGATTGTGGCCGTCGCGCTCCAATTCCTTGGGAATGACGGTGTAGCCGCAGCGCGTGCCGGTGAAGCCTGCCGTTTTGGACAGGGAGCAAAGCTCAATCGCGCAGGTACGCGCACCTTCTACGGCAAAAATCGACCGCGGCAAATCCTCGGTGATGAAGGCTTCATACGCCGCGTCATAGAGAATCACCGCGCCGCGGCGGTTGGCGTAATCCACCCACTGCTTGAGCTCCTCGCAGGTATACGCCGCGCCGGTGGGGTTGTTCGGTGAACAGAGATAAATGATGTCCGCCTCTACGCTTTCATCCGGCAGCGCGGCAAAGCCGTTTTGTTCGTTGCAGGCGGCGTAAACAATCTTCCGTCCTGCCATGATGTTGGAATCCACATACACCGGATACACCGGATCGGTGACAAGGACGGTGTTGTCCTGAGCGAAGATGTCGCCGATGTTGCCGCAATCGGACTTGGCGCCGTCAGAGACAAAAATTTCGTCGGCGGAAACCGTGACGCCGAAGCGCTTGTAGTAATCCGAAATCGCCTCACGCAAAAATGCGTAGCCCTCATACTCGGGATAACCCTTAAAGGTTTCCTTGTGCGCCATCTCCTCCGCGCCGCGCTTCATGGCTTCGACCACGACCGGCGCGAGCGGCAGGGTGACGTCGCCGATGCCGAGACGGATGATACGCGCGTCGGGGTGTGCCGCCGCGAATGCAGCGGTTTTGCGGGCGACGTCGGCAAACAGATAGTTTGGCACCAGGTCGTCAAAATGTTTGTTGATTTTCATGCTTATCCTTCCTTTATACCCAATATAATGAAGCTGTCACCCCGCGCCCTTCTGCTTGGGATGACAGCTTGAATAATCGCTTATACCTCGACTTCGCCCTCGTAGACCTTTTCAGCGTTGCCGGTCATATAGACGGTTTCGTCGGTGTATTTGATAATGAGATCGCCGCCCTTGAGCTTGACCTTAATGTCCTCTCCCTTTTTGCAGAAGCCGTTTTCGCAAGCCGCGACCGCGACCGCGCAGGCGCCGGTGCCGCAAGCCCAGGTCTCGCCGGAGCCGCGCTCCCAAACGCGCATTTTGATGGTGTTATCGTTGAGAACGGTGACAAACTCGGTGTTGACGCGCTCGGGGAAAATCGGATTGTTCTCGAAGAGCGGTCCGATTTTCTCGATGTCAATGCGGTCGATGTCGCTGTCCACAAAGACGACACAATGCGGATTGCCCATGGAGACGCAGGTGATACGGTACTCCTCGCCGCCGATGGTGACCGGACGGTCAACCACCTTGTCGCCGCTGAGGTTGACGGGAACCTGCTCGGGCGCGAGGATTGCCTTGCCCATATCGACACGGAGGGTTTTGACCTCGCCGTCGGTGGTGTACGCCTTGAGGGACTTGATGCCGCTGAGGGTTTCGATGGTGATTTCGTCCTTTTCGCGGATATCCACCATGCCGTGGTCGTAGAGGTACTTGCCGACGCAGCGGATGCCGTTGCCGCACATCTCGCCCTCAGTGCCGTCGCGGTTGTACATCTTCATCTGGGCGTCGGCAACCTTGGAGGGTGCCACCAAAATCACGCCGTCCGCGCCGATGCCGAAGTGGCGGTCGCTCAGACGCACCGCAAGGGCTTCGGGATTGTTAATCCACTGACCGAAGGTGCAGAAGTAAATGTAGTTGTTGCCGATGCCCTGCATTTTGGTGAAGCGGAGCTTGGTTTTGGATTCGCGCATATGGTTGATATCCACCAGCTCGGTGCTGTGCTGGGAATAGCGGCTCTTGAGGCAATCCGCCAGCGCGTTGGCGGTGTCGAGCGAGGTGAGACAGGGAATGTTGCGCTCGACGGTTTTGCGGCGGATTTTGACGGAATCACGCGAGGGAATTCTGCCCTTCGCGGAGGTGGAAATGACATACTGAATCTTGCCGGACTCGATGAGGGTGAGGGTGTTGTGACGGTCATCCTCATGAATCTTCTTGACGCTGACGGCGTCAATGCCGTACTTGTTGAGCACCTTGGTCGTGCCCTCGGTGGCGTAGATGCGGAAGCCGAGGTCGGCGTACTTCTTGGCGATTTCGCCGATTTCCGCCTTGTCGGAGTCGCGGACGGTGATGAACACACCGCCGTTTTTCTTCATCTTGTAGCCGGCGGCAATCAAGCCCTTATAGAGCGCCTCCTCGAGCGTGCCGGCAATGCCGAGCACTTCGCCGGTGGACTTCATCTCGGGGCCGAGGTGGTTGTCCACGTTAATCAGCTTTTCGAAGCTGAATACCGGCACCTTGACGGCGATGTACGGGCTCTTGCGGTACAAGCCGGTGCCGTAGCCCATGTCGCGGAGATTTTCGCCGAGCATGGCGCGGGTGGCGAGGTCAACCATCGGCACACCGGTGACCTTGCTGATATACGGAATCGTACGCGAGGAACGGGGGTTGACCTCGATGACGTACAGCTCATTTTCATAAATGAGGTACTGGATATTGACCAGACCCTTGGTGCGCAGCTCGATGGCGAGGTTGCGCGAGCTTTCGACGATGATATCGGTCATCTCGTCGGAGATATTCCACGCGGGATAGACCGCGATGGAGTCGCCGGAGTGAACGCCGGCACGCTCAACGTGCTCCATGATGCCGGGAATGAGGATATCCTCACCGTCGCAAATCGCGTCTACCTCAATTTCGGTGCCCTGGAGGTATTTATCAATCAAAATCGGGTTTTCGATATTCTGCGCCAGGATAATCGCCATATACTCGCGGACGTCCGCGTCGTTGAAGGCGATAATCATGTTCTGACCGCCGAGCACGTAGGACGGACGCAGCAGCACCGGATAGCCGATGGCTTCGGCGGCAGACAGCGCCTCCTCGGTGGTCATGACGGTCACACCGCGCGGACGCTTGATGTGGTACTTTTCGAGCAGCTCGTCAAAGCGCTCTCTGTCCTCCGCCATGTCAATCGCGTCGTAGGAGGTGCCGAGAATATTGACGTTGTTTTCGCTGAGGAACTTGGTCAGCTTGATGGCGGTCTGACCGCCGAAGGCGACCACCACGCCGTAGGGATTCTCGGTCTTGATGATGCCCATGACGTCCTCGGGGGTGAGGGGTTCAAAGTACAGGCGGTCGGCGGTATCAAAGTCGGTGGAAACGGTTTCGGGGTTGTTGTTGACAATGACGACGTCGAAGCCCGCCTTCTTCAGCGCCCATACGCAGTGAACGGAGGCGTAGTCAAACTCGATACCCTGACCGATACGAATCGGACCGGAACCGAAAACAATGACGGTCTTTTTGTCGCTCTTGCGCTCGGCGATAAACTCCTCGGCTTCATTTTCCTTGTCATAGGTGGAGTAGAAGTACGGGGTTTCGGCGGCAAACTCGGCGGCGCAGGTGTCAACCATCTTGTATACCGGCGTCAGGGGATGCGCAATCTTCTGACCGCTCAGCTCCTCGATGGTCTTGTCGAGGAAGCCGGTGTGCTTGGCGAGGTCGTAAAGCTCGTCAGTCAGCTCGCCGGATTTCAGCGCGTCGGAGACGGCAATCAGGTTGCGCAGCTTATCGAGGAACCACTCGTCAATCATGGTGATTTCGTGGATTTTCTCTACAGTGACGCCGCGCTTGAGCGCTTCATAGATGCAGAAAAGTCTTCTGTCGTCGCAGACGCTGAGACGATCGACGATGGAAGCGTCACTGAGCTGCTCGTACTCCTTGTCGTCGAGGGTGTTGTGGGAAATTTCCGCACCGCGCACCGCCTTCATAATCGCCTGCTCGAAGGTCGGCGCGATTGCCATGACCTCGCCGGTCGCCTTCATCTGGGTGCCGAGGTCGCGCTTGGCGTAGACAAATTTATCAAAGGGCCATTTCGGGAACTTGACCACCACATAGTCAATTGCCGGCTCAAAGCAGGCGTAGGTCGTGCCCGTAACGGCGTTTTTAATTTCATTGAGGGTATAGCCGATGGCGATTTTGGACGCCACCTTGGCAATCGGGTAGCCGGTCGCCTTGGACGCGAGCGCAGACGAGCGCGATACACGGGGGTTGACCTCGATAACCGCATACTCCATGCTTTCGGGATTCAGCGCGAACTGGCAGTTGCAGCCGCCCTCTACCTTGAGTGCGGAGATGATATCCAGCGCGGCGGAGCGGAGCATTTGATACTCCTTGTCAGAGAGCGTGACGGCAGGCGCAATAACGATGGAGTCGCCGGTGTGAACGCCGACAGGGTCGAAGTTCTCCATCGAGCAAATGGTGATAACATTGCCGGCGGAGTCGCGCATAACCTCAAACTCGATTTCCTTCCAGCCGGAGATGCACTTCTCGACCAGCACCTGCGTAATCGGCGAAAGCTCCAAACCGTTGGAGGTGATTTCGCGCAGCTCCTCTTCATTGTTGACGATACCGCCGCCGGTGCCGCCGAGGGTGAAGGCAGGACGGATGATGACGGGATAGCCGATTTCTTCCGCGAATTTTACCGCGGATTCTACGTCGTTGACGACGGTGGACGGGATGACGGGCTGGTTGATGGACATCATGGTGTCCTTGAAAAGCTGTCTGTCCTCCGCCTTGTCGATGGTGTCGGGCTTCGCGCCGAGCAGCTGAACGCCGTGCTTTTGCAGGAAGCCCTCCTTGGCAAGCTGCATGGAAAGCGTCAGACCGGTCTGACCGCCGAGTGTGGACAGCAGGCTGTCGGGCTTTTCCTTGATGATGATGCGCTTGACCACGTCGAGGGTGAGCGGCTCGATGTAGATTTTATCCGCCATGGCGTTGTCGGTCATAATGGTAGCAGGGTTGGAGTTGACGAGAATAACCTCCAGTCCCTCCTCCTTGAGCGCGCGGCACGCCTGTGTGCCGGCGTAGTCGAATTCGGCAGCCTGTCCGATGACGATGGGGCCGGAGCCGATGACCATGACTCTTTTCAAATCCTTTTTCAGTGGCATATTTTCAATCCATCCTTCCCTGTTAATCTTGCGCGTTTTTGTAGGCAGTCATCATATCCAAAAAGCGGTCGAACATAAAGCTGGTATCGAGCGGACCGCCGTGGGCTTCGGGATGGAACTGCACGGAAAACGCGGGAATATCGGTATAGGTAACACCCTCGCAGGTGTTGTCGTTGCCGTTGACATAGCTGACCTCGCAGCCGGCGGGCAGGGTATCGGAAACAACCGCGTAGCCGTGGTTCTGGGAGGTGATGTACACCTTGCCGGAGGACAGCTCCTTGACGGGCTGGTTGGCGCCGCGGTGGCCGTATTTCAGCTTTTCTGTCTGCGCGCCGCGCGCGAGGGCGAGGAGCTGGTGACCGAGGCAGATGCCAAAGAGCGGCACGCCGCTTTCGGTAAGCTTCTTGATTTCCGCGATGACGGCGGTATTTTCGGCAGGGTTGCCGGGACCGTTGGACAGCATGATGCCGTCGGGATTCATGGCAAGAATCTCCTCGGCGGTGGTATGCGCCGGTACAACGGTGAGCGAACAGCCGCGCTTGTTCAGCTCTCTGCCGATGTTATGCTTCGCGCCGAAGTCCATGAGGACGACATTATATTTCGGGTTGTCCACCGGAAAATGCTCGACCTCCTGAATAGTGGTGCTCTCGACCGCCTCGGTGATGGTATACGCCTTCAGCGCGGCGAGGGTTTCGTCCGTCACCTCGGGGGTGTACTGGATGCGGCAGCTCATGACGCCGTACTCACGCACAATGCGTGTGAGGGCACGCGTGTCGATGCCGCAGATACCGGGGATGTTTTTTTCTTTTAAAAAGGTGTCAAGATTACCCTCGCAACGGAAGTTGGAAGGAGCTTGACACCATTCTCTGACAATATAGCCCTTGAGCACGGGAGTATCCGTCTCAAAATCAGCGCTGATAACGCCGTAGTTGCCAATCAGCGGAAATGTCTGAAGAACCACCTGACCAAAGTAGCTGGGGTCGGTGAGTGTTTCAAGATAGCCTGTCATCGCGGTAGTAAAAACAAGCTCTCCCGTGGTTTCTTTTTCGGCGCCAAACGCCTTGCCCTCGAAAACAGTTCCGTTCTCGAGCACTAAATACGCACGACTCATAACAACAATCCTTTCAAGTTAGTGTATGGTTGGGCGCGGCACAATGCCGCGGTACCGCCGTCAGTTTTCGTAGGTGCGGATCACCTGCTTGGCAACCTCTTTTTTGGAGGTGCGCTGATCCATCGCCTGCTTTTCGAGATAGCGGTGTGCCTGCTCCTCGCTCATGTTCAGGCAGGTAACGAGCAGCAGCTTGGCGCGGTCGATGATTTTGAGGTCCTCAACCATGTGCTTGAGCTTTTCGTTTTCCTGCTCTACCCGCAGCAAACGGGTGCGGAAGCAGTCGGCGAATTGCAGATAGTGGTGAAACAAATGACGATTGATGGGTTTGGCAATCACCAGCACGCCGTGACCGGTCAGCAGGTCGTTGACCTCGTCGGCGCTTTTCTGCGGCACGATAATCACCACGCTGGCACGCGTGACAGCGGCGAAATGCCGCGCAAGCGCAATGCCGTTTTCGTCGGAAAGCGGCGCGTTGATACAAATCAGGTCAAACGCCTCGTCCGTCAGTTCTCTGGCGTTGTAGGCGGAGTAGGAGGTGACAATATCAACATAGCCCTCGCTGCGCAGCAGCTGCGACAGCAACGCGGCGCTCTGCTCTGAATGAGAAACCAGCAAGGTCTTTTTCAAGCTACCACCACCGCAATGTCATTTTCAACATATTATTTTACCCGATTTTGCGCCCGATTTATTTACATAAAGGAATTAAAAAAATTTTTATGCAACCACGATACCGCCGGAATACGGAGAATACAGAAATTGTGAATCTTTATACATTGACTGCCCTTCAAAAAAGCATTGATTATTTGTCGTATTTGTATTATAATATAACAAATTACGGGGGGAATCAGGATGAAGCTGCAAAACACGACCGATATGCTGATGCTGGAGCTGCTGCGCTGTGTGCTCAACGGCAGCAAAATTCCGCGCGACAGGCTGCTGTTGATTGACAGCGACGCGCTGTGCCGCACCGCCGAAAGGCACATGGTCGCTGCGCTGGTTTCCGAGGCGCTGACGCCGTATCTCGGCGACAGAGAGCTGTTTGACGAAGCGCAGGCAAAGCAGTGGAAAAACATGAAGAGCAACAACGTGCGCCGTACCCTGATGTTTCAGGGCGAGCGGCAGAAGCTCTGCGCCTTTTTTGAAAAGCAGGGCATCTGGTATATGCCGCTCAAGGGCAGTATTTTGCAGGAGCTGTATCCCGCGTACGGACTGCGCGAGATGGTGGACGTCGATATGCTGGTAGACGGCACGCGAATGGAGGAGATTCACGACTTCATGCTGCGCAGCGGCTACACCGCCAAGGAATACAACATCTCCAAGCATGATGTTTACGAAAAACCGCCGATGTATGAATTTGAGCTGCACCGCTATCTCATCAGCAAGCACTTTACCAACCACTACGCCTACTACGAAAACATCCGGCAGCGGCTGGTGCGTCAGGGCAATACCATGGAGTACCGCTTCACGGACAATGACTTTTATGTCTGTCTTGCCGGCTACATCCAGCGCGATTTGTTTGCCGGCGGCGTGGCGCTGAAGCTGCTGATGGATTTGTATGTCCTGCGGCACAAGGTTCCGCTTGACCGCGCGTATATCGACGCGGAGCTGCAAAAGTTGGGAGCGACGGAAACGGAGGCGCTTGCCGCCTCGCTGGCGGAGGAAATCTTCGGCGGCACACAGCCGGTCGCCGAGACGGATTTTGATGAGACGCATTACGAAATGCTCAACGATATCCTGATTTCCGGCTCCTCCAAAACCTACGAAAAATATATTGAGAATAAGTTGAAGGCAAAGGGCGGCTCCAAGCTGAAATACGCCGTCAGCCGTCTGCACCTTCCCCCCGAGCGCGTCAAGGCAATGTATCCGTATTTCTACGAGCACAAGGCGGCGCGACCGTTCCTGATTTTCTATCGCCTCTACGCCGCGGCGACCTTCAAGCGCCAAAAGGTCAAAAACGAGCTGAACACCATCCACCGCAAATCATAAAAACGCACAGTGCAGATTTTCCTGCGCTGTGCGTTTTTTATGGTATAATTTTCTTAAGTTTTTTTAGCTTCGCGCGCGTTTCGGGCGAGAGCTTGTCTCTATCGCCACCGAAATAAACGGGTGTCCGAACTGCACGGAAAAGGCGGTGCCGTGGAAGGAATTGGTCACCACGTACCGCGCGTGCCGGATATAGGAGAGGAAATCCTCGATACCGGCGTCGGTGATATTTTCAACGCCCTTCTCCTCATATGTTACTGCTTGGGGGACTTCTTTTTCTTAATTTCCTTGAAGGTGTTGATAAACAGCTTTCTTTTGACGAAAGCCGCCGCGATAATCACCAGCACCAGGCCGTAGCGGATAAAAATATTGCCGTAGGCAAAGGAAAAAAGTACTGTCAGTACAATCACAATGGCGCCCATCAAAACCAAAAATTTCATATCGTAAATGCGGACGTTGCCGAGCTCCTTTTTGCAGATGCCACGCATAATCAGGTAGTGCGCAACGGAAAAGAACATATATCCCGCCATGGTGGTGTAGCCGGCGGCAACATAGCCGAACAACGGAATGCAGATAAGATTCAGCACGATATTGAGCAACGCGCCGGACACGGACGCAATCATGATTTTATTGCTCTTCTCAAAATACATTCCCACAATGGAAAAGATATTAAACATAAAGGTGAAGAATGAGCTGGCGGCAACCGGCGGAATGACATAAATCGCGTCGCTGTATTCGTCGGGCGCCATCAGCATGATGATTTCCGGTCCGAAGGCGGTGAATATCACGCTGATCAGCATCACGCCCACGATCACCACATTCACGGTTTTACGGATGGAAGCGTAATCCTTCGCCTTGATTTTCTGATAAATCCACGGTTTCAGCGCATCAACAATGCTGCTCTTGAGCATATTGACCACAAAGCCGGCGGAATAGGCGACGCTGTAAAAGCCAGCCTGCGCCTTGCCGATCATCTCGCTGATCATAATACGGTCGGAGGAAGAAAGAACAGTCAGAGAAAGGTTGTGCGGCACCAGAGGCAGCTGCACCCTGAGCGCGTGTCCCCAACCCTTGACGGAAAACACCTTGCGCGCGCGTTTCCAGAAATAGACATAAAAGATGCCGCCGAAGATGACCTGCACCAAAACAATGGAAACTGCACGCACGACCGCCTCATCGGAGGAAGCGAGCACGACAAAGATAATACCTAAAACGGCATTGAGAAGCACGATGCCGATGGTCACCGCCACTAACTTGACATAGCGGTACTCAAACCGCTGCTGCGCCGACCACATCAGCACAGGCGGCTCAAACAAAATCTGCGCGAAAAGCAGATACATCAGCACCGGCGGCATACCGGTCAACTCGGTCAGCGGATTCTGAAAAATCACATAGACAACAAACAGCAAAATGGTGATGACCGAGGACAGCGAGAGCAGCGGCACCGCAACCGCGTCCTTTTCCCGCCGCGTATCCGCGCGGGTGTAGTCGTTGACATAAATAACGGTGCTCATATTCAGCGTGCAAAACACCGTCAGGATGCTGTACCACGAGAGGTAGGTGCTGTACAAGCCGTACTCCGCCGTCGGCATAATGCGCGTAAAAATCGGCACGGTGATAAAAGCAATCCCCTTTTGCAGCATGGTACAAAACACAAACCACAAGCCGGCACGCGCGGCAACCGGAATCCGCAGATATTTTGCGTACGCCGCTTTCAGAAGCTTGACCGGTTTTTTTATCACGATTGATTCACTTCTTTCTCCCCGAGATAATATTTTCGGGACAGCAACAGCTTCCGCAGCTGCTGCTTGCCGGTAACCTTCAGTTTTTTGGGTGTGGAAAGCGTTCCGTATGACGCCACAACGCCGTCAAAGCCTTTCTTCCGATAGCAATACCAAAAACGCTCCGGATCACGATCGGGCTTGGTAGGCGCGTAAAGATTGCGCTGCATCAGCATTTGGAGCGGCATTTCGATGGTTTCACACGCCAGCTTGACCTGTTTGAGCAGCTCCTGCCCTTTTTCGCTGTGAACCAGCACCACGGAATGACCGCGATTATCATAGATTTCGGGTTTCTTTCTCTTGATGCCCCACGCGTCCGCGATGGTGATGTCGCTTTGCCGGTCAATCTCCGCGTAACGGCAGTGAAAGCAGGAAGGGCGCAGACAACCGCCGCCGTAGAAAATTTGCTTATAGGTATAGGTGATATATTTTTTTCCGTTGATACGGAAGCTTTCGCGATGGCCGTCCCATCCGGTGGCGCGCTTATCGCGGAAATTAAAATCCGTGGGAGCGGTACCGTATTTCCGTTTCAGATAGCCGATATATTCCTCGAAAATCAACGGACTGGGAACGCCGTGGCAGATGATGTCAACCACATACAGGCGGTCGGTGTTGACCTTTTTCGCCTGCAGCGCCTTTTGAATACCGTCTGTCTGACAGGCGGTGCCGCTGAGCATCACCGGCAAGCCGTTTTCCAAATCGCGGCGGATATCCTCAAAAATACCGCTTGTGTCGCTCTGCACATATTTGGAGCCGCACATTCTGTCGCGTGTCTCTTTATCCGCCGCGCGGATGTGTACGGCGCGGAAATGCTCGTCAAGAACACAGCCGTAAACCGTGCCGCCCTGCTCTAAAATCCAATCCGAAACAGCGACAAACATACCGCCCGACTGGCTGTTCATGCGAACCTCGGAATCGCGGTGCCTGGCAACCGTTACCATGTCGATGGTGCCCTCTGTTTTTCTGTGGTTAAAAAACGCGCAGGTTTTGAGGCATCTGCCGCAGCGCACACACTTGTCCGCGTCCACCGCAGGGTAGGCAAAGCCGCGTTCGTCGCGCTGCATCGCAATCGCGCCGGTCGGACATACGCTGACACACCCCGAACAGCCGCAGCACTGCTCCTTGCTGACGGGTACGGTGACAGGCTGCTCCCAGGCGGAAGCGTCGTTCGCGCGGTTCAGGGCGTCGCGCAGCCATGTTAAGGACTGCTCACGCGCCGCCTGCAGCTGCTGACGCGGCACGGTGTAATCAATCGTGCGCTCCAGCACGCCCTCGCTGTCGATGACACGGTCGGTAAGACCGCAGACGCCGAGCAGGTTGTCGATACGGCTGCCCTCTTTTTGCGGCTCGCAGAAAAACTGCTTTTCCAGGTTGACGGAAAAGGCGGTACCGTGGAAGGAGCCGGTGACAACATATTCCGCGTGGCGGATCCAGCCGACAAATTCCTCGGGAGAAGCGTCGTAGATGGTTTCCACGCCCGGCTGCGGACGCGGCGAAATGCTGAGATAGACAACGGGAAGTCCCGTTTTCTTCTGCAACCTTTTGACAAAATCAAACACAACCTTTTGGTTGTGAGGAAAATATACTAAAATATAGGGCGCGTGGTCAGGCTTGAAGTCAACGCGCTCCTCCCACTGCGCCTTGTTGAGCAGCAGGGTGGGATCGAGCGTGACCGCCGCGTTTCTGCCGGTCAGCTCGGCAACGACGTCCGCGCCGGATTGCTCACGCAGAGAAAGCTGTCCGAACCGCTTGAGCAGGTCACTGATTTTTTCGCGGTAGAACGGAAGCACCTCTTTGTCTCCGAAGCTGGCGGCATAAGAAATTTTTTTGCGTTTTTCCTCCGTAAAATCGAGGAAATACGTCCAGTCCGCGTTTGTCAGACGCGTGTTCCAAATCTGGTCGCTGCCGGCAAGAAACGCGTCGTACTCCTCCGCCACCGCGTCGGGGTTGCTGTCGGTGAGCTCCTTGCCGTAACGGAAGCGCTTATCCTCAAAGGCGCGGAAGCCATCCTTCTTGCGTTGGATGCCGCCGCGCATCACGATTTTTTTGGAAAGGGTGCGTGCGGAAAGCCTGCCGGTATTTTTTTCCCTTTCCTCCACCGCGCGGTTGACATAGCGGACAATTTCCGCCTGATTTCCCATCGCGGCAACGCTCTCCTGCAGCGCGTACGCCTGCAGAGAGGCGCCGAAATTAGTCGTTTGAATAAATGTTACAATACCGACTTTCATGGTTTTTCATCCTTTTTTCATTTAATCGTGGGCAAGCCTGAAACGGAGACGAGATTTTTTGGTGTATAGGCGCTCCAGCTCCGGCGCGGTACCGATATGCAGCGCGAGGAGGTAGTACCAAATCCACAGGGTGCAGAGGTCAAAGTCGGGGCACGCAATCAGCTGCGCGGCAAGCACACCCGATACGCCCAGCAAAGCGCCCAGCAATCCCGCGTCGCGCGTTTTGGTTCCGATGGTCTGTACAAGCAGCACCAGCACACTCGCCATCACCACAAAAAACGCTGTAACGCCGAGAATACCCAATTCGCCGAGCAGGCTGTAGAAAATACTGCTGCCGCGGACATTCTTGTAGCCGATGCCGTACACGGGAGATTTGTTGAATTCCTTGAGCGCCGCCTGGTCCCAATAATAACGGGTAATACCCGAACCGGACTCCGCCTTGGAGAACACGACCTTGTCGAGCACATCATAAAACAGAAAATACAAAATCAAGAAGGCGGTGATGCCGAGCAGCAGAATGATAATCTTGCGCTTGCCGCCCTTGATGAAGGCAAGATAGAGCACGCCGACAATCAGCGTAATAGCGTAAGCGGTCGTGGAGAAGGTCAGAATAATCTGGATACCGAGCAGAATAATCAGCCAGAGATTACTTTTAAGCTTTTCCTCAAAGGTAATGAAATAAAACATCATGCCCACCGCGAAGCCCGCGTAATAGGAGGGCTCCATAAAGGTGGAAGTAACGCGGAAATAATTGTCCAAATGATAATAGACAACCTTGCTTTTATCGTTGAAAAACAGCTCGGTCACCACATCTAAGCGCGGAATCAGGTTGCTCGTAATCAAAAGCTGCACAAAGCCGATGACGACACAAAATATCGCGACGCCCTTCATCATCCGGTACACACTGGTGCGGTCAAGCTTCCGCGAGGCAATGTACATCGCGTAAAAGGCAAGGATGTAAATCAACAGCTGCATCAGATGCAGGAAACGCGCTTCGAGGGAATTGTTAATCCACGAGGAGTACAGCGCCACAAGGAAGAACCCTATCATCGGTACAAACAGGATTGCCGACTTCACGGAAATGCGGATGCTTGCCCGAAATTCGATGAGAACGCGGATGATAAAAATGGCGCTGGTGATAATTTGCGCGCCGACGCCGTTGCCGATGAAGGTGATGACATTGTCGGACTGCAGCACCATTCCCAAAATCGTCAGGGTAGTCAGGTAACGGATATCGGGCAGGACAAAAAAAGCGAAACAAATCGTTAACCAAATAATACCAAAGATTGTCAATATATTCTACTCCTCACTGCAAAGCTTCCAAAAACTCTCTGTAGAAAACCTCCTCAGAGAATTTTTCACACGCCAGTTGCGCGTTGACAGCCGCACGTTGTTTCCAGGACGCGTCGTCAAGCATACGGTTGAGCCACAAAGCGATTTCGTCCGGAAGATTTTCACCGCGCTCAAGCAGCACGGCACTGTCAAAATCAATATATTCGGGAATGCCGCCGGAATTGGTGGTAATCAGCGGCACACCGGCAGCGACAGCCTCGCACATTGCCAAGCCGGCTCCCTCCTCCACAAGGGTGGGAAGCACGGCGGCGTCGGCAAGCCGGTAGTAGCGGTTGATCAGGTCATGGTGCACAAAGCCCGTTGCTACCGCACGGTCTCCCAGCGCGGTCAGCATCCGGTGAATCATCGCCTCGTAGGGCGAAGTGTCCGCCATGCCGAAGTTGACAGAGCCGACAATCAGCAGCACCGCGTCCTCACGGCAGGCACGCTGAAAGCCCTCAATCATTTCCTTGACGCCCTTGCCGGGCAACAGTCTGCCAACGTAGATGACGATTTTTTTATCGGCAGGAATGTTGAGACGGCTTCGCAGCGCCGCTCTTTCTTCTTCGGGGAAGGGCTGCCGAAACGCGTCCGTATCAAAGCCGTTGGTGACCATGTCCGACTGCGCCGAAAAATCCATGCCGCTGTAGCGGTTGATATTTTTGAGCAGGTAGCGGCTGATCAGCATCAGCCGGCACTGCCGCAGCAGGGCGAAGTTGGTTCCCTTGTAAATTTCGTTGTGCACATGGAAATACAGCTTGCCCCTGAATTTATCCGCGATACGGCTGTCCTTGAGCGCGTCGAGCAGATAGCCGCTGTTCTGAAAGACAACCTTGTCAAAATCCTCGGCAAGCAAAAACTTCCTGAGCTGCGCGATGACGCTAAGCTTGCGCGCGAAATCGCGCGGACGCTTGCGAAGCAGCCCCATCGCGCCGTTGACGGCGTTGTCACACAGCTTCACGGCGCCGGAGGTGTCGAAAAACACCATCCGCGTATGCGGATATACCGCGGCTGCCTTTTTTGCCGCGTCGTCACAGGCGGCGCTGATGACGGTCAGCTCAAAATCGCGGTGTACCTCATGACGCGCCATCAGAGACTCAATCAGCTCGGCAACGGCGCCGCCCCTGACGGCAGGTACCGGCAAATCTACCGGCGAGATAATCAGCACTTTCATAGGTTATTTCCTTTCCGCGGCGGTTGTGTAGAACCGTTCCAGCTCCCTGACGCTCTTCGTGATTTCATAGCGCGCGATTGCTTCGCTGTGCGTGTCATAAAACGCCGCCCTGTCAACCGCCGGTGCGTTGAGTACCGCGTTTGTCCACGGCGAAACATCCTCTGTCAGCGGCAAAAAAGCAATGGTTTCGCCTAACCTTGCCTCGGGCGGCACCTGATCGGAGGTGACGCAGTACAAGCCGTTGATTTGCGCCTCTAAAAAGACGATACCCAAGCCCTCGTGACGGGTGGGCAGCACAAAAACATCCATCGCGTTGTACAGGTCGCTGACGCGGTCGGACTCGCCGTAATATACAATTCTGTCACGAAAAGGGTGCTGTTCAATCAGCGCGAGCGTCTTTTCTAAATCGGGACCGTCGCCAATCAGCCACAGCACCGCGTTTTCCTTTTGCGCGGCAATCTGCTCAAAGACGCGCAGCAGATAAGGCTGGTTTTTCTGATGGTTAAACCTGCCGACGCAGCCGATAACAAATTTATCTTCAAAGCCCTGTTCGCGGCGGACAGACTGCCGCAGAGCGTCATCATATACAAATTTTGAGGTATCAAAGCCGTTAGGCAACACCGTAAAGGGACGATTCTCAAACAGCCATTTGCCGGCTTCCTCACTGCACGCCATACCGCCGGTGCAGCAGGCGTTAAAGACAGGACGCAGCAGCTTGTGCGCCCTGAGCTGGCTGCACGTGGTATTGTGCGAATGACCAAGCCGCGCTCTGATGCCCTTCATACGCGCAATCAGCAGCTCGACGGCGATGGTGCAGCTGTTGCCGTGCACATGGACAATATCGTACTTTTTGCCCGAAAGCTCGCGGGAAAGCGCACGATAAAACGCCTTGGGCTGCACCTTGCGCTCCGGCATTCGGACAATGCGTACACCGGCGTCCTCCAGACAGCCGCAGATCCACGGATCAAACGGCTCACCTGCGATGACCGTCACTGAAAAGCGCTGCTGATCAATGACCTCGCAATAGTTTTTGATGACAGCGCTGATGCCGTTGTTGCTCAGGCTGTTGGTTATCATTGCTATTCGTAGTTTACTCATAGATTTCCTTATTTTTTTCCTGCCTTCAGCTTGCGCTTCAGGGCTTTGGGAAGCATACTCTTTACGCGGCTTGCGTGCTTGTGAAAGCCGATGTTGCTTTCGTAGCGCTTCTCCAGCGCGTCCCAACCGCCGTCGCGGTAGGTCTGCATAATTTCGTCGCGCTTTCCCCCGGCAACGGGACGGCACAGCTGCGCGTTGCCTGCCGCCGCCTTTTCAAACGTCGAGGGCTTGCAATCAATCATATCGTCGCACACGGCAAGGAAGTCCTCTCCCTTTTTGGTGTTGGCGACAACGACGGAGATACCCTCCGACTCGTCCCAGCCGCCGCGTCCGAGATACTCCGGATGCTGCTTCTCAATGCCCCAAAAATCACCGAGGGTGAGGTCGGCGGGACGGTGGGAGCAGGCATACGGACAGCGATAGCAGCTTTCACGCTGCAAATCACCATGGCTGAAATAATACGGATAAGACGCGCCGCTTTGCCAGATTTTAACGCGCTTTCCGCCGATGACGGCGCTGCCGTTTTCGCCCCAGCCGATGCGCTTGTCACGGAAGGTGAAGTGCTCCACCGCGCCGCCGTGCGCTTTGCCGAGGCTGTCGATATATTCACGAAACATTCTGCCGTTCGGCACACCGTGGCAGATGATGTCCGCAGTCAGCAAATTTGTGTAATCCCTGCCGAGAAAGCTTTTCAAGCCGTCTATCTGACAGGGTGTGCCCGAATAAAGCACGGTTTTGCCCTGCTCCAGCGCCGCCTTGGCTTCGCGAAAGGTCAGGACGGTATCGCTCTGGGTGTATTTGGAGCCCTGCAGCACCGCAAGGCTGTCCTGTTCGCAGGCACGGTGGCAAACGGAAAAATCAGGCTTCATTGCCGCGCCGAAAACCACACCGCCCTGCGCGGCGATTTTTTTCGCGAGTGCCGCGAAAATGCCGCCGGACGCGGAACGCGACGCCAACTCCCTGTCACGCGCAACCGCGGCAAAGGTCGCGACGGGGCTGTTGGGCACATCCGTGTGCTGAAAGGCGCAGACCGCCTTGCATCTGCCGCAGCGCACACAGCGGCTTTCGTCGATTTTCGGATAGCGAAAACCGCAGTCGTCCTCCTCCATGGAAACAGCGTCCATCGGACAAATATTCAGACAGGCGCCGCAGGCACAGCAGGTGTCCTTGCCGGAAAATAAAACGGGAACCGGTCTTTCACTCATGCTATTCCCTCCCCGTGGAGCTCGTCGATAATTGTGTTCAAATATACCTGTGAGGCTTCGCGTTCGCGGCTGAGAATCGCTTCGGCACGGTCAAAGTCAATCGGAGCGTCCGCGGCGGCGGTATCGGGCAGCTCCTCAAAGCCTCTGTCCTGCATTTGCAGCAGAGAAAGAATACTGCGGATACGGCTGCTTGCTTCCTCGGGATAAATCACGACAAGCTGTTTGTGAAACAGAACGGAAAAAACCGTCGCGTGAAAGGAATCCGTCACCACATAGGCGGCGTCGTGAATCAGACCGAGATAGTCCTCAATGGCAGGGCACCATTTCAGGCTGCCCTTTCTGATGATATCGTGCAGGTTGTAGCTGATGTGAAACACCGACAGCCCGTGCTTGGCGGCAAGCGCGTTGGCGTAATCGTCAATACGCTTGTCATGGTGCAGGTTGTAGGTAACAACATACCGCTTGCCGCGGTACCGGCGCGAGACAAAAGCCTTCCACTGTGCCGCCGGAAACAGCAGCGTGGGGTCGAGCAGCTGCACCGCCTGCAGTCCCAGCGCCTCGATTACCTCGACGCCCTTGTCCTCGCGGACGGAGATGTGGCGGTATTTTGCCAGCATCGGCGTAACCGCCGCCGCTTCCTCTCCGGAAAGACGGACGTTGCCGATACTGGAGGCGAACGAAAAGCGGTAGCAAGAATCGTCGGGAAAGCTCAGATAAAACGGAGCGTCCACGCCCTCGTTCCAATGGCTGTTCCAGACCTGGTCGCTGCCCGTGCAGTAGGCGTCGGCAGGCGGACACGCCGCCTTCAGCTCCGCCTCCGTGCGGAAGGTCTGCGCTGTGCAGTGCAGGTGCCGCTTCAGGAATTTATCAAATACAATTTTTTTTCGCAGATACGAAACCGAAATAATCATGCGCGCCGCCAGCAACAGCAGGGGATGGCGCGCCAAGGTATCGCTTTTATTTTTCAGGCGCTTGAGCAAGCCGCGGCTGGTGTAGCGCTCGGGATAATAATCTATAATCTCCGCTTCACAACCGTTTTGCTCTAAAAAGCGCTGTGTTGCCAGCGTTTGCAGGGAGGAACCGTAGTTGCGCACCCTGTGGAGGGTAATCACACCGATTTTCATGGGAACGCCTCCATTAAACAGAATCAATAAACATCCGGATGGTTTCGACCATCTCGGTGCCGTGCGACGTGTATGCCGCGAATTGATGGCACCGCGCCTGCTCAATCCGTTCGCGCAACTCATCGGCTTCGAGAGCGAGGAGCGTAAGGTTTTTGTCGGAAAAATCCTCGGCAATCTGCATCTGGTGGTCATCTACGTGCTCGCCGTAGCGTGCCTGCCTCGGCATGACAATCACGGGCTTGCGGCGCTTGACCGCCCCCATAATCGTCGCGACGCCGCTGTGGGTAATCAGCAAATCGCAGGCGTCCAGCTTTTCCTCAAACGTCTCCTTAGACAAAAAAGGTTCGCTTTCCAAATGCTCGGGCACGTAATCCGAGCAGCCTGTCTGCGCAAAAACCGGCTCGGTCAGAAAACCCTCCGCCACCAGTCTGTCGATTTCGGCAAGCAAACGGTTCATCGGGAATTTTTGTGTACCAACTGCAACAAATATCATAGCAAACCTCAAAATACACCGCCGACAAAACGCGCCTTGGGATACAGCTTCAAGAGGCTTTCCCACTGCACCAAAAACAAATCGGCGATCGGATAAACAAGTTTTCCGGACAGGGACTTGTCCGTCACACGCGCAAAGCTTTCGATATATACCACCTTCACGCCGCGGCGCTTTGCCGCGTAGCAAAAGGGAACCGAAAGCAGCGCGCCGGTTGTAATCAGCACGTCGGGCTTTTCGTCCCTGACAATGCGCGAGGCGCGGCGGTACAGCTTGAGCAGATGCGGCATAAAATTTTTTTCGCGGCGGTTAATCTGCGGAAGCGTATACAACGGCTGCAGGCCGGAATCCTGTGCCTGACCGCCCTCCTCCGTCACATAAACCGCGTCGTGATGTTGCGCGACCGCGCGGATGCACATCAGCTCCTCCCAGTGTCCGCCCGAGGAGGAAACCAACATCAGTTTTTTGCGTTGTTCCATGCTCTTACCCTCTGTATATATACGCCGCCGCGAAAAGCTTCACAGCGGCGCCATTCAGTCGACAGGCATCCGGACAAGCCCTTGCATAAAGGTTTCCGGATGCCTTTTCATATGGTTAATTAATACGCGCCGTCGCCCTTGATGACCGCCGGAAGGGTGCGCAGAAGGATTTTGAAATCCGTCCACACGCCGCGCTCCTGAATATAGCGGTAATCCAGCTTGACCATGCCGTTGAAGTCAATTTTACTTCTGCCGCTGATCTGCCAGTAGCAGGTCAGGCCGCCGATGACAGACAGGCGCTGCATCGAATACTCCGTATAATTGGCGACCTCACGCGGCAGCGGTGAACGCGGACCGACAAAGCTGATGTCGCCCTTGATGATATTGAAAATCTGCGGCAGCTCGTCAAGACTGGTGCGACGCAGAAAGCGGCCAATCTTGGTGATGCGCGGATCTTTTCTTATTTTAAATAATTCTCCCTGTGTCTCGTTTCTTTCCAGCATTTCCTTCAGCTCTTCGTCAGCGCCGACCTTCATGCTGCGAAATTTATAAAAATTGAACTCTCTGCCAAATTTGCCGACACGCTTGCTGACATACAACACCGGACCGCCGTCATTGACCTTAATGGCGACAGCGATGGCAGCAAACAGCCAGAAAAACAAGATAACACAGAGAACGGCAGCCACCACATCGAACACCCGCTTGACAACCTCATAAACGGGCTTCGGCTCAACATAGAATTCATTGCCGTTGACAATCACTCTATTGTCCATGACTCCTCCAGGTACCTTTTGTTCCGCGTTCAGAAATCCGTAACGCCGACGCGGCAAATGGTGCAGCGTATTAATAATAGCCATAACCGTAGCCATAGCCATAACCATAGCCGTATTTTCTCTTTTTCACGGTTTCTACGCCATTGATAATGATGCCAAGAATTTTGCCGCCGTTGCGGGTAACCGCGTTGATGGTTTTCTTGAGATTGGGGTAGGTAGTCTGGTTGTGCTTGACAATCAGAACAACGCCGTCGGAATTTTTAATCATGGGGATAGAGTCAACAACGACGCCGATCGGCGGTGTATCAAAGATGATAAAATCATACTCTTTTTCTATGGTTTTGACAAACTCCTTCATATCGGAGCTTGCCATCAGCTCAGAGGGGTTGGGCGGCACCGCGCCGTAGGTGACCGCGTGAAGATTGGCAACCCTTGTCTGCTTGATCACCTGTTCCTGGGTGCATTCGTTGTTGAGGTAATTGGTCAGACCGGGAGCGGGATCGATGTTGAGCGCGTTGTGCAGCTGCGGACGTCTGAGGTCACAGTCGATAATAAGTACCTTGGTGTTCACCTGCTGTGCCAGCGCGATGGCAACATTGACAGAGGTGACGGTTTTACCCTCACTCTTATTGGAGCTGGTGAAAACAATCTTTTTACAGCCCTTTTTGATGATGGAGTAAACAATATTCGCACGAGCGGTTTTGTAGGATTCCCTGATTTGAAACGCGATGGTATCAAGATCTATCGGATTTTCCACCTTGGGTTTATTGCCCTTTGTCTTAGCCATTGCTGCCCTCCTTATTTTTCTCCTTACTGTTCTGGTTTTTCTGCTGCTGATCAATATAGGTATTGAAGTTCGGGATGGCGGCAAGCACCGGAAGTCCCATCAGCTCCGTCATTTCCTCGTTGTACTTAATCTTTTTGTCAAGGAAATATCTGACAAAGGAAATCACTAACGACAGCAGCAAACCGAGAACGCCGAAAATGACGACGTTATTGAGCACATTCGGGGAAGACGGCTTTCCCGGCGTCTGCGCCGCGTCGGCAACCTTCAGCTCTGCCTGGGAATTCAAATCCGAAATAATCGTAGGCGCTGTCTGCGCGAACGCGTCGGCAATTTCCTTCGCCTCGGAAGCGGTGTCGGACACGACACGCACATCAAACACCTCGGTGGTACCGTCGTTCTGGAAGGAAATCATCGAATTGAGCTGACCGGGTGTATAGCGCTCTCCCAGCGCTTTCGAAAGCTCGGTGTAGCATTTATTGGTGTCGAGCATCCGCACATAGGTTGCCACCAACTTCTGGGCGTAGTTGTGCATCGACAGCAAATTGCTGGAGGAAACATTGGAATCATCGTTGATCAGCGTTTCCACATAAAACGAAACCGTCGCCGTGTATTTCTTCGGCACAAAGAATTTTGTAATAAAATACGCGCCCAACGCAAACACAAGCGTCGTCACCAGAATAAAAATCAGGTTCTTCCTGATGACGTCAAAAATAATTTTTGGTGAAATAATAATTTCATTTTTTTCTTCCAAAGCGTTCAATCCTTTCTGTCTTTTGGGAAAATTGCACTCTCTGTAACGCATTTGCCGCCAAAAAAGCGTTTTCACGCCTGTTTGCGGGCAGCGCACAAAAACTCATTCTTTATTATCATACAACATTTTCAGACTGATTTCAAGCAAAAACGACCTCCCAAAATAAGGTTTATGTCAAATGACGATAAACACGAAATTAAAATAAATATTTTGTAACATTTATTCACGGGCATCAAAATATCAGCACAAAAAAACGCCTGCCAAAGCAGACGTTTTTATTCAATCAATACTAAAAACAATACCACGTTATGTGAGTCACACACCTGAACGGCGCGGTATCGCTTACACTCCGAACAACAATTCGGTGTAGGAGGGATACGGCCAGAAATCGGCGGCGGTTTCGGTTTCCATCGCGTCACCGACCGCTCGCAGCTCCTGCATGAGTGCGAACACCGTCTCGCGGAAATAGGTAGCGTGCGCCAATTGATCGCCGGCGTAGTCGTTCGCGCGGATGACAGCGTCCTCCAGCTCGCCGGTCTTTTTGACAAAGCAGACAAGCTTGTTGGAAAGGCTCATAATCAAGTCCTCCTCCACGGAGGTGGGGATTGCGGCGGAAAGCGCCTTTTTGGCGAGAGCGGTTTCGGTGAGCTGACGGACAAAAGCGGTCACGGCAGGCGTGATATTCTTCTTCGCCATGTCAATCATGGTCAGCGCCTCAATGTTAATCTGCTTGCAATAGGTTTCCAGCTCGATTTCATAACGCGCGCGGTACTCCGCCTCGGTGACAATCTTGTTTTTAACAAAGAGATTGACGTTCTTTTTGTCCATGAAATGGGCAAACGCTTCGGGCAGGGATTTAAGATTGTACAAGCCGCGTCTTTGGGCTTCCTCCACCCACTCGTCGGTGTAGTTGTCGCCGTTGAAGATGATGCGCTGATGCTCGGTGAGGACATTTTTGACCAGCGAACGGACAGCGGCGTCCATATTTTCGGCGCCCTTGAGCTCCACATAAAACTGGCTGAGCTCTTCGGCAACCATGGTGTTGAGCATATAGTTGGGGCATCCGATGTTCAGCGCGGAGCCGAGAGCGCGAAACTCGAACTTGTTGCCCGTAAAGGCGAAGGGAGAGGTGCGGTTGCGGTCGGAGGTATCCTTCTTGAAATCGGCGAGCACATCCACACCGGTGCGCATTCTCTCTTTGCCGTGGCTGACATAGTCCTCGCCGTCGATGATTGCCTGTACCATCTCGCCGAGGTCATCGCCGAGATACACGGACATAATGGCAGGCGGCGCTTCGTTGGCGCCCAAGCGGTGGTCATTGCCGGCGGAAGCGACGGTGGCGCGGAGCAAATCCTGATACTCATCGACAGCCTTGACAACAGCGGTGAGGAACAGCAGAAAGGTGAGGTTATCCTCGGGACGCTTGCCCGGGTTGAGCAGGTTTTCGCCGGTATTGGTGGTCAGCGACCAGTTATTGTGCTTGCCGGAGCCGTTGACGCCGGCAAAGGGCTTTTCGTGGAGCAGGCAGACAAGGTTGTGCTTTTCAGCGGTCTTGCGCATAATCTCCATGGTCAGCTCGTTGTGGTCGTTGGCGATATTCGAGGTGGTGAAAATCGGCGCCAGCTCGTGCTGGGACGGCGCCACCTCGTTATGCTTGGTCTTGGCAAGGACGCCGAGCTTCCACAGCTCCTCGTCCAAATCCTTCATAAACGCGGCGACGCGCGTTTTGATGGAGCCGAAGTAGTGGTCGTCGAGCTCCTGTCCCTTGGGCGCCTTCGCGCCGAAAAGAGTTCTGCCGCAGAGCTTCAGATCCTCGCGGCGCTCATAGAGGTCACGGTCAATCAGGAAATACTCCTGCTCGGGACCGACGGTGGTGGTGACGCGCGATACGTCCGTTTTGCCGAGCAGGTGCAGAATACGCACCGCCTCGTAGCTCATGCGCTCCATCGAACGGAGCAGAGGTGTTTTTTTATCGAGCACCTCGCCGGTATAGGAACAAAAGGCGGTAGGAATATAGAGCGTGCCGTCGCGCACAAAGGCGGGAGAGGTGGGATCCCATGTGGTGTAGCCGCGCGCCTCAAAGGTAGCGCGAATGCCGCCGGAGGGGAAGCTGGACGCGTCCGGCTCGCCCTTAATCAGCTCCTTGCCGGAAAATTCCATAATCACCTCGTCGCCGTTGGGCTGGATAAAGCTGTCGTGCTTTTCGGCGGTCACGCCGGTCATCGGCTGGAACCAGTGGGTGTAGTGGGTGCAGCCCAGCTCGATTGCCCAGTCCTTCATCGCCGCCGCCACGACATTGGCAACGCTGATATCGAGCGGCTCGCCGTCCTGAACGGTTTTTTTGAGGGCGCGGTAGGTGGATTTCGGCAGGCGTTCCTGCATTTTTTTGTCGTTAAAGACCATGCTGCCGAACATTTCGGGTACCTTTGACATAAATATTTCTCCCATCTGCGAATTTTTGTCCATGATAAAAAAGGCAGGGCGATGTAGGAAATCCTACAGCGCCCTTGCTGTCTTGCTGTATTATATGCCACTTCCGGCAATTTGTCAAGCGTTTTCGGGCTTGTAATTTATCTCTGTGAATGTTACAATAAAATCAGCACAAAAAAGGGGAATGATTATGCAGAATTCAAAACCGGCACGCTGTCCGGTATACAAAAAATGCGGCGGCTGCCAGCTGGATACCGCCTATCCCGACCAGCTCGGCTACAAGCAAAACAAGGTGGAGCGTTTGCTGCGGCGCTTCGGAAAGGTCGCGCCGATTATCGGCATGGACAACCCCTGCCACTACCGCAACAAGGTGCAGGCGGCGTTTTACACCAACCGCAGCGGCAGGATTATCTCCGGCGTATATCAGTCCGGCACGCACCACGTCGTCGGCATTGACAGCTGTATGATTGAGGATGAAACCGCCGACAAAATCATCGTCGGCGTGCGCAGGCTGCTGCCGTCCTTCCGCCTGACAACCTACAACGAGGACACCGGCAAGGGCTTTCTGCGCCACGTGCTGGTCAAGCGCGGCTTTGCCACCAACGAGGTCATGCTGGTGCTCGTCACCGGCACACCGGTTTTTCCGTCCAGAAACAATTTTGTCAAGGCGGTTGTCAAGCAGTTTCCGATGATTACCACCGTGGTGCAGAACGTCAATCCCTACCGCACCAACTTAGTTCTCGGCGACAAGCAAACCGTCCTGTACGGCAAGGGTACGATTGAGGATGTGCTCTGCGGCTGCCGCTTCCGCATTTCGCCCAAGAGCTTTTATCAGATTAATCCCGTGCAGACGGAGGTGCTCTACAACAAGGCAATGGAGTTTGCCGACCTGAAGGGCAGCGAAACCGTGCTGGACGCCTACTGCGGCATCGGCACCATCGGCATTGTCGCCGCCAAGCGCGGCGCCGGCAGCGTTGTCGGCGTGGAGCTCAACGGCGAGGCGGTGCGCGACGCGGTGATGAACGCCAAGGCGAACGGGCTGAAAAACATCCGCTTCTACAAAGGCGACGCCGGCGCGTTTATGGAGGAGCTTGCCGACGCAGGCGAAAAATGCGACGTGGTGTTTATGGATCCGCCGCGTGCCGGCAGCAGCGAGCAGTTTTTGCGCTCGCTGATAAAAATGTCGCCGGACACCGTCGTCTACATCAGCTGCAACCCCGAGACCCTCGCGAGGGACCTTCGTTTCCTGACCAAAAACAGCGCCTACCGCGTCAAAAACATCCAGCCCGTCGATATGTTTCCCCACACCGAGCATATCGAGAGTGTTGTTCTTTTGTCCAGAAAAATGCCCGATGACAAAATAGAGGTCGACTTGGATCTGGACGAGCTGGACCTTACCTCTGCGGAGTCAAAGGCGACCTATCAGGAAATCAAGGATTATGTGCTGAAAGAATACGGCTTCAAGGTTTCAACTTTATATATTTCACAAGTCAAACGAAAGTGCGGTATCATCGAACGCGAGAATTATAATCACTCTCGCAAAGAGAATCCGCATATTCCACAATGCCCAAAAGATAAGGAAGATGCTATCCGCGCTGCGCTGGAGCATTTCGGAATGATATAAGATAATAGCACCGACGAAGTTTTTTGCATAAGCTTCGTCGGTGCTTCTTTTTTCGCTGAGATGTAACGCTTTTTGCTTTCAAAACGTCTTTGTATCTGGTTTTTTGGGTATGATTATTGGTCATTAGGTAAACCCTATGCCTATAGCAAATCGGGTGTTACAGATAGAAAATACAGCATATTTGTAATATTGTTTTGATTATTTTTCTTTATTTTATCTTTGATGTGTTTTACAAAACTGTCTTTGTTTTTTTGTTGGATTTCAATAGTTTTGCGTTTAATAGTTTTACACACAAAACTCCAGAAAATATAGAATTTATGTGTAGAATATGGTATAATATGAAAAAACATGAGGGGAGTTAGCAAAATGAAAAGCTTTATTAAAGCTATAAAAAAACTTAGAAAACTATTCGCTTCTTTACTAGCGTTTATCATTAGTGGTTTTGGATTTGCGTTTTCTATTTACGGAATGATAAACAGCTCAAACAACATCAGTGCTCAACATATTAACATATTGCTTTTTATCTCGGAATTGCTCCTTCTTGTTTTAGCAATTTATTTTATTTTTCAAGCGATATTTTTCTATGTTAAGAAAGACAACTACGATAAGCAAGAATACAAAATGAAAACTATCATGAATACTCAAGAAAAACTATTAGAAAACAATAAAACAGCAATTTCAAATTATAAGGAATTTATTGATCAGTTTAGAATCCTTATTGATAATACTAAATCAAAAAACGAGCTGAATAAAACAATTTACAAGCTTTCTGAATCTGATGAAGTGGGAAATAATGAAAAAAGAGTAATAGCGGATTTCAAGGCAAAAACCGAAATTACAGAACTTAATAATCTTTGCGGCTCTTTGGTTACAAGGTATAATAGGTTTTTGGCAAATACTTTTACATATCTGCAAAACAGTATTGAAGAATATTTTGATGCAAAAGGGCTGCGCATTAATGTTGCAATTGCGTTAAAACAGTTATACGAACCTACCTATTATTCCGAATTAAACGACATGAAGAGCGATATATATACAGCTTTTCGAGACAGAAGAACATATGAAAGCCGAAAAAGGAACGAGACTTGGGAAAAACCATTTTGCATAAAGAAAAATTCTGATTTTGTTTTAAGTATTGCAAGAGATTATTGTATATTTAATTATGAAAAGAAATCGTCTTCAAATGGAGGTTTATATCGAAACGAAAACGAAAATTTCTATGAGAATTATAATTCGGGTGTAACTGTATCAATTTACACTTGCTTTGAGGGAAAAAGAAAGCTGTTTGGCTTTTTAGCATGTGATTCCCTAATAACATCAGATCAACGGCGTAAACTAGGAGATGAACCGTTTGATTATAATATTGCTAATATGATGGCAGCATCCTCTAATATTATTGCTCTTTTCCTTGATGATTTTCTTGAAATTTGGAAAAAATATATTATCCAATCAGGATTGCCCACAGAAAGCGATGAAAAATATAAGCAAGAATTAGAGAAGAGAAATAAAACAATGAATTTTTGCCAACATATGATTGACACGACTAAAAATTCCAAATACAACGGATAAATAATTATTTAATCAACTAACGGTTTTTTATTTACAAGAACCGTTAGTTTTTCTATGCAGAATAACCAAAACGAATGATCTAATTTTGGATTGCATAACGGGGTTGAATATGGTAAAATATAGGTGCGACACAAGTTGAATATTTCGAGACGAAGTGTGTATTTTTACTTTTGTAAAAATACAGGCTCTGTTTCACATTTCGTCTTTGGGATGTTGTCAATTTGTGTCGCAGCAAATCAAATGAGCCGTGTGTTTTTGGCGTGGCTCGTTTGGGTCACGCATTTTTATTTTGGGAGGGGTTCCTATGAAGAAAATCACACGAATAATATCTGCTGTTTTATCAACTGCTTTATTAGCAAGCATTGTTACAGTTGCGCCTTTTTCGGTTAGTGCAGCGGAAACCAATCAGGATGTTTCTGTCGCTTATTCCAAGGAAGCAACAGAAGCAATACCTGAATCGCCATTAGAGCAAGCTACCGAACCCACCATTGAAGAGACAACGGTTGAGAACCACATTGCCGAAACTACCGTTGCTCAAACTATCGAGGAAACCACTGCCGTTCCCAAAACTCAGAATTCTTCAAAAGAAATCGAACCTGTTGGTGCTAATTCTGGAGAGAGTGTTTCGGCAAACGGTATTGAAAACAAGATTAACACCTTATCTCAGGCATTTGCAAATGCGGAGATCACGCATTTTACAAATAACGGAGAAGCAGCAGGCAGTGAAGAAGCGAATTGTTATCTCCCGAATATTAACGATTCTCTTTCAAAGGCAGGATTACCTACAGGCGCCGAAGCTGTAAATCAAGGCGCTTCTGCCGGTTATTCTTGCTACGGTTTCGCTTCGTATGTGTTCTGGTATTTGTACGGAAGTAATTTTAGATATGCTCCTACGGCAAGCACGCCGTCCTATGGAGATTTGCTTGAATTTAACGGAGCACATTATGCAATATATTTAGGTGAGAGAAACGGAAATTATTATGTTTATGACAGCAACTGGGATTACCAATGTTCTATGTCTATGCATGAGATTTCTAAATCTTGGAATACCCCTGTAACAATTTATCACGCTTCCAATTATGCTCAGGTTTTTGACAGCGAACCACCTAAAACCGGCAGGCACGTTGATTTTCAGCGCGGAACAACCATGCAGGGCGCAACTCCAATTAATACGTTTGTATTGAAATATACAGCTTCAGATAATATTGGCGTTTCAAGAGTATATGCTCATGTTTGGGAATTTGGTCAAACAGAAGATCAGGCAAGAACCTATGAAGGAGCTTTGAGCGGACAGAATGTTACCGTAACGATTCCGCAATCAGAAATGCCTGAATCAACCTATTCAATAGAGTGCTATGCCGAAGATGCAACAGGCAATCGTGCGTCAATCGGCGTAAAAAGAACATATTTCCCAATTTATAAGGTTATCGAAGATACGGGCACATATCAGGTTACTGCAGATACTGCGCCTGTCCGACACTCTCCGTACGAAAAAATCAACGGAAAGAGTACGGACTGCGGTCAATACCATAAAGGATTGAAAATCTCCGTAACGGGTTATTATATCAATAGCTACGGCAACAAGTGGTATCAACTGGATAACACTAACTGGATTTATTCCGGCAATATAAAAAAATGTTTCCAATGGTCTGATGTTTGGAACGCAATAAACCCGTTCGTAGGCAAAAATGAGAAGTTCTATTATTTCTCTGATCAAGCTATTATGGCAGGAGAGTCCGTTTCGAGCAAGTCCGGTGCAGTCGTGGGTGCCAATATCGATGGAGATGCAGCTGTTGGTGCGCAAAACTATATTCGTGTGACTGGCACAAGCCCGGAATACTACTCAGTAAACGGAGGAAACACCATATACTACACCATCACCTTTGACGCTAACGGCGGCAGTTTATCTACTACAAGCAAAACTGTTGTTGGCGGATCTTCCATGGGCTACTCACCAATACCCTACAGATTAGGATATCAGTTTGACGGTTGGTTTACTGCCGCTGAGAACGGTGTGCAATACACATCCGATACCGTAGTAAATGGAAACATCACACTATATGCTCATTGGACAAGAATAGTATTGCTCGAAGGCTACTGTGGTGACAATCTATATTTTATTCTTTATGCTGATGGCGGTTTAGAATTCACGGGTTATGGTGAAATGACAAGTCATCCTTGGACTAACAAGTACAGTAAACGTGTATACGAGGTATCTATGCCTAAAGAGGTTACAAGTTGGTGCTCCAGTGCATTTGAGGGTTGTCAGTATATGTTGCCTTTTGAG
>JAFUUV010000212.1 GCA_017471345.1 Ruminococcus sp. | reverse complement strand
GGCAGGTTATTATTTAAATCATACGGTCGGGTGGGTTTTTTATGCCCAAAATTCAATTTACTGCATAGGAGCGACATATGAAAATTTCTGTTTTAGGCTGCGGTCGCTGGGGCAGCTGCATTGCGTGGTACCTTGATAAAATCGGTCACGACGTTATCAGCAGCGGACTCGAAAACGCGCCGGAATTCATTCAGCTCAAGGAGCATCGCAAAAATGATTATCTCAGCTTTCCCGCGTCAATCGGTATCACCTCCGATTTAAGGGAAGCCGTCGGTCACGCGGAGGTGATTGTGATTTCCATCTCATCACAGCACCTGCGTTCTTATATGACAGATATCGCGAAACACGATTTGTCCGGAAAAACCATCGTTCTTTGTATGAAGGGCGTCGAGGTAACCACCGGCAAGCGACTGAGCCAGGTGGTCGGAGAATTTGTGGATGAAAGCAAAACGCCGATTGCTGTTTGGGTAGGTCCCGGACATCCGCAGGATTATGTGCGCGGTATTCCCAACTGCATGGTCATCGACAGCAAAAACCAAGCTGTCAAAGAAAAGCTTGTCAGCGAATTCAACAGTGACCTGATTCGGTTTTATCTCGGCACTGACCTGATTGGCAGTGAAATCGGCGCCGCTGCAAAAAATGTGATTGGTATCGCCGCCGGTATTTTAGACGGCCTCGGTTTTACCTCACTGAAGGGCGCGCTGATGGCACGAGGCACACGAGAAATTGCGCGGCTGATTGCGGCGCTTGGCGGCAACGAATTCAGCGCCTATGGTCTCTGCCATCTCGGCGACTATGAGGCTACCCTGTTTTCACCGTGGAGCCACAACCGCCGCTTTGGTGAAGATTTGGTAAAGGGCATCAGCTTTGAAAAGCTTGCCGAAGGCGTCATGACGTCCAAGGCGCTGTATCAGCTTGGTCAGAAATACGGCGTGGATTTGCCGATTGTCAAGAGCGTGTACTTGGTGCTGTTTGAGCACGTAAACGCCGAGGAACGCATCAGAAGTCTGTTTGAGCGTTCTGTCAAAAAGGAATTTTAAGTGACAGGGCAAGAAACGCGTCTCTCCCTTTTCACCATATCCTCCGAACAAAAGCAATGCCGTACAGAGTATTATTTCGTTAACGCTATCAGCGTTCTCCTGATGATCATTTTCGGCTTTATCACCATCATGAGCTTTGTGCAGACAGCTGTTTTTGACGAGAGCGTCGGGATTGCCTTTGAAGAAGTGCTGTTTGTCATTGACAACATTCCGCTGAACCTGCTGATTACTGCCGCTTTTTTTGGCGTTCTGCTCTTTCTGCGCCGGTTCTATGATTTTTTTGCCAAGGTCAACCTGCTTCTGCTGGAAATTATACTCGGCGTGTGGGCAGCCACACTCGCGACGGTGTGGGTATTATCTGTCACCTCAATGCCCGACAGCGACAGTATGAGTCTTTTTGAAGCGGCAACCAAAGCGGCTGCCAATGACTTTTCTCCGCTGTATAACGGACGGGACTCCTTTAACAGTGATTTTTATCACGGGCATTCTTATTTTCATTTCTACCCCTTTCAACTCGGTTTTGTACTGCTCTCGGAGGGAGTGTATCGCGTTTGCGGAACAGAAAACGCTATTCCCATGCAGCTTCTCAATGCGATTTGCCTTGGCTCCGCGTATTTTGCGCTTGCACGAATCACACAGCTGACCTTTAAGCGGAGAAGTATTACATTTTTTACGGTGTTACTGCTTGCCGTTTGTTTTCAGCCGATGCTGATGTGCACCTTTGCTTACGGCAATATTATCGGAATGACCACAGCAATCTGGGCTTCGCTGCTGCTGATAAAGTACCTGCAAACACAGCAATACCGTTGGATTCTGATTTCGGCGATTCTGTTGACGATCGCTGTCATTATCAAATACAATCATCTCATCTATCTCGTTGCCTTCGGTATTCTGCTGTTGATTCATGCTGTCAAGCACAAAAAATGGCAAAGCATCGCTTTTGCGTTAATGATGTGTGTGATGTGTACCGGCGGCGTCCGGCTGGTGATACTCAGCTACGAAATTCGCGCGAATACAAAGATAGAAAGCGGTTTATCACAGGTAATGTACCATGATCTCGGATTGCAGGAATCCTCGATGTGCTCCGGCTGGTTTACCCGTACCGCTATTGACGATTATGAGCAAGGCGGTTACGACACAGCTAAGGCTGACGCCATTGCATGGCAGCACATCGGCGCCAAGTACACGGAGTTCATCACGGAACCGTTCTACGCCTTTGGGTTTTTCAGCCGGAAATTGCTCAGCCAATGGATCGAACCAAGCTATGAGAGCATCTGGGTGAGTCAGGTGAAGCCATTTCTGCATGAGCCGGCTGCCTTTGTCCGAGAAATCTACAGCGGAACAGCAGGGAAACTGCTGCAAATGCACTTCAACCTCTATACGCAAGTGTTGTTTTTATTCTTTACAGCAGGTATTACCTTGCGGTTTTTACGACGTCAAGCCACAATAGAAACAATCCTCCTTCCTCTAATCGTACTGGGCGGTATCGGGTATCATTTGCTCTTTGAAGCAAAATCGCAATACGCGCTGACGTATATTCCGCTTCTGATTCCTTCCGCCGCCTATGGACTGCACACACTGTTGTTCATGGTAAAGCTGCCACATAAAAAACAATTGAAAGCATGATAAAAAGGGACTGCGTCGCAGCCCCTTTATTCTTTTTCCTTCTTTTTTTGTTTATCTTCTGTCTTAAAAAACCGAGCCGTTTTACGCTTGCCAAAGCGATACACACGGCGGATAGGACGGGTATAATACCAAAAATTGATATAGATGCGGTACCGAAAGGACTGTGGTGTATACATTTGTCCCTTGCGGTGAAAACCCGCCAGCACGGCAATAATCTGGTCGTCACGGATACCCTTTTCCTTGGTGAACTGATTGTCGCCGCACATGACATAAGAACCGTCACGACAAAAATCTATCACACGATGCAAGACATACTGTCCGTTGTCACGGCGATAAAGCGGCACATCAAACAAATGCAGCCGTTTTCCGCCGGTACTTCTGAGAATCACCGCGTCCTCGCCGTCACGCAGCATCGGCAGCATACTGGTGCCGTTGGGCGTAAATGTGACCGTACCGCCTGACGCAAGCTTATCGAGCATCAGGTCAATAATATCGTCAAGCTGAACCTCTTTATTCAAGGACATCCGCATCCTGCGCTTTCTGTATGAAGAGATCCACATCTTCTGCCGCTTTCTCCGGCGTTACATTGTACTCCTCTAAAAGCTTGGCAATCAGCTCTTCCCTATTTGTTCCCTGCTGCATGATGCCGAACAAAAAAGCACCTGTTTCGTTAAGCGTGATAATACCGTTGAAATCAAGCGTCATCTTGTTGACAGGAACAACCACATAGGAATCCGCTACCTTGCGGAGAATAAAATCCTTCTTTACTTTCATTCGTGACACCACCTTTGCTCTTATTATAATATATCCCTATAAAAAAATCAAGGGTACAACGACTGTACCCTTGAAAAATATTCTTTTTCAGAATTAATACATACCACCCATATCAGGTGCCGCCGGTGCGGGAGGTGTAGGCTCCTTGATGTCGGCAACAAGGCTCTCGGTGGTAAGCACCATCGCAGCAACGGAAGCGGCGTTTTCGAGCGCGCTTCTGGTTACCTTGGTCGGATCGACAATGCCCGCATCCATCATATCGGTGTATTCCTCGGTAAGCGCATTGAAGCCATAGCCAACCTTGGACTCTCTCTTGATATTCTCGACAATCACGCTGCCTTCAAGACCGGCATTTGCAGCAATCTGACGCAGCGGCTCTTCAAGTGCTTTCAGCACAATCTTGGCGCCTGTCTTTGCGTCGCCATCGAGTGTCTCGACAAAATCGGCAACCGCCGGAATCGCGTTCATACAGGCAATTCCGCCGCCGGCAACGATGCCTTCCTCAACAGCAGCCTTGGTCGCGGCAAGCGCGTCCTCAATGCGGAGCTTCTTTTCCTTCATCTCCACCTCAGTAGCAGCGCCAACCTTGATGACAGCTACACCGCCGGCAAGCTTTGCCAGACGCTCTTGCAGCTTTTCGCGGTCGAAGTCAGAAGTGGTCGTCTCAATCTGCTGACGAATCTGCGCTACTCTGCCCTTGATGGCATCCTTATCACCGGCGCCATCAACGATGATGGTGTTTTCTTTCTCAACCTTGACCTGACGAGCTGTGCCAAGCTGGTCAATCGTCGTGTCCTTCAGCTCCAAGCCGAGGTCAGAAGTGATAACGGTACCGCCTGTGAGCGTAGCGATATCCTGCAGCATTTCTTTTCTTCTGTCGCCAAAGCCGGGAGCCTTGACAGCAACACAGGTGAACGTACCGCGCAGCTTGTTGAGCACCAGAGTCGTCAGCGCCTCGCCCTCAACGTCCTCAGCGATAATAAGAAGCTTTCTGCCGGACTGCACGATGGCTTCGAGCAGCGGAAGAATTTCCTGCGTGGTGGAAATCTTCTTATCGGTAATCAGAATCAGCGGATTTTCAAGCTCCGCGACCATCTTATCCGTATCGGTAACCATGTAGGGAGCGATGTATCCTCTGTCAAACATCATACCCTCGACAACCTCGCTGTAGGTCTCAGCAGTCTTGCTTTCCTCTACCGTGATTACACCGTCAGTGGTAACCTTTTCCATTGCTTCGGCAATCAGTCTGCCGATAAATTCATCCTGAGAAGAAACTGTCGCGACACGCGCGATGTCCTCGGTACCGGAAACCTGCTGACTATTTTCAATAACCGCCTTAACAGCAGTATTAATGGCGTCAGCAATTCCCTTCTTGAGCACCATCGGATTTGCGCCTGCTGTGACATTCTTCATGCCCTCACGAATCAGCGCCTGCGCCAAAAGTGTGGCGGTGGTGGTGCCGTCACCGGCAACGTCATTCGTCTTGATGGAAACTTCTTTAACAAGCTGTGCGCCCATATTTTCAAAGGGATCGTCCAGCTCGATTTCCTTAGCGATGGTCACACCGTCGTTAGTAATTAACGGAGCGCCGTACTTTTTGTCGAGCACAACATTTCTGCCCTTGGGGCCGAGTGTGATTTTCACGGTGTCCGCAAGCTGATCGACACCCTTCATTAAAGCCTTTCTTGCTTCTTCGCCATATGCAATCTGTTTAGCCATAACTGATATACCTCCAATTAATTATTCAACCTTCGCGAGAATGTCGGACTGACTGACAATTGTGTATTCCTCACCATCAAGCTTGACGGTTGTTCCCGCGTATTTTGATGCGATAACCTTATCGCCCTCCTGTACGTACATCTCAACCTCTTTGCCGTCAACAACGCCGCCGGGGCCAACCGCGATAACAGTAGCAAACTGCGGTTTCTCCTGCGCTGCAGAAGAGAGGATGATACCGCTCTTGGTTTTTTCCTCCGCTTCCTCAACCTTCAAAACAACTCTGTCCAGTAAGGGTTTAATAATCATAAAAATAGCCTCCTATTTTGATTTACATATGATTAGCACTCTATTTCCCTGAGTGCTAATACTATTGTACCCCATTTTCTGGAAATGTCAAGAGGTTTCACAAAGATTTCACATAGAAATTTCTGACTTTCTTTGACTTTTCATGACATTTCAGAAAAAAGGCACAAAAAAAGCGGTACAGCCGCAGCCGTACCGCCTGAAGATTAAATATCCTTAATATCATCCTCGTTGAGGGTTGGAATATTATTTTCCGCGAGAACCTTTTCCGCTTTTGCCGCATCGTCCACACGAATGACAACATAGGCGCCAAAGTCCTCCGAAGCGGTGAAAGCATAAATATACTCGATATTAACCTCTGCCTGCGCGAGAAAATCGAGTACATAACACAACGCGCCGACGCGATCCTCTAATTTGGCAGCAATAACGGTGGTGGTGTTGATAATTGACTCCTTACTGAGCACCTCGATGGTCTTGGGAGTGTCGGAGGTAATCAATCGCAAAATGCCGAAATCACGGGTTTCCGCGATGCTCAGCGCACGGACGTTAAGACCCGAGTCCGCAATCATTTTCAGTGTTTCATGCAGCTTGCCGGGCTGATTTTCTACAAAGACAGATACTTGTCGGATAGCCATAGTTTTTCCTTTCTCTCAGTAATGAGAATTAGTCATGCAGCTTGCGCTTGTCGATTACACGGACAGCCTTGCCCTCACTGCGCACGATGGTCTTGGGCGGCACTAAATGAATCTTGGGACCGATTCCAAGCATAGTACGCATGGCGGATTCAAGGGCTTTTTCCTTAGCAAGGTTTTCGGATACGATATCGGAGAAGTTCTCGGGAGTCAGCTCTACATTGATATCAAAGGTGTCCGTATTATTTTTGCGGTCAACGATAATCTGATAGTTCGGGGTGTAGCCCTTCTTGAGCAGCACCGTTTCAATCTGGCTCGGGAAAACGTTGACGCCGCGGATAATCATCATATCATCGCTTCTGCCCATTGGCTTGCACATCTTGACATGGGTTCTGCCGCAGGCGCATTTTTCTCTGGTGAGAACACAGATATCGCGCGTCCGGTAACGCAGCAGCGGAAACGCTTCCTTATCAAGAGAGGTAAACACTAACTCACCCTTGCTG
>JAFUUV010000211.1 GCA_017471345.1 Ruminococcus sp. | reverse complement strand
GGCGCATAGACAATGTGCTCGTAAACCTCGTCGGTGATCACAAACGCATCGTATTTTTCGGCGAGGTCGGCAATGATTTTCAGCTCGTCATAGGTAAACACCTTTCCGCAGGGGTTGGAGGGATTGCATAAAATCAACGCCTTGGGTTTCTGTCTGAACGCCGCTTCCAGCTCGTTTGGGTCAAAGTTGAATTCGGGCGGATAGAGCGGAACATATATTGGTTCCGCCCCCGACAGGATCGTGTCCGCGCCGTAGTTCTCATAAAACGGCGAGAACACGATCACCTTATTGCCCGGATTAGCGACGGTCATCATCGCCGCCATCATCGCCTCAGTGCTGCCGCAGGTCACAACGATCTCCGCGTTAGGGTCTATTCTTCTGCCCATGAGCCGCGACTGCTTTTCGGCAAGGGCTTCACGGAAATTCTGCGCGCCCCAAGTGATGGAATACTGGTGAAAATCCTCGTTTGACACCTCGGCGAGACGGTCAAGCAGCTCGCGCGGCGGTTCAAAATCAGGAAAACCCTGATAGAGATTTACCGCGCCGTATTGATTTGAAATCCTCGTCATGCGGCGGATGACGGAATCTGTAAAGGTTTCGGTTCGTTTGGATAGCTCGGGCATAAAAGTTCCTCCATCGTTGTAGCAGTACCGCACACCTGAATTGTACGGTGTTGCCTTATTATTCTTTGGGCTGTTCTATGCCCTATTTATACAATCGTCAAATAACGTATTCAAGGTTGCGTTCATCAATAACTCGCTTTGATTTATGCTCGGAGCGGGTGTCGAGTCCGCCGTCCGGATGTACGACGACTCTCGCGGGCTTAACGCCGATACGTGCTTTCAGTGCTGCGGAAACCTCGGCGGCGACCTGCTCGTCAGTCTTGGGATTGTCGGCATTCTTCTCGATTTCAACGGCGTACTTATTGGTGAAATCCCTCTCGAAGATCCTGATGAGATATTCGCCCGTAATACCGTCCTGCTCGCGGATAACCGCCTCTATATCGCTTGGGAAAACGTTTACCGCCGAGACGATAAACATATCGTCCTTTCTGCCTAAAATGTGGATCCTGCCGTGAGTTCTGCCGCAGGAGCACTTTGTATTGTCAATACGTCCGATGTCTCCTGTGCGGAAACGGATCAACGGACGAGCGTGCTTTCTGAGGGTCGTAAATACAAGCTCGCCGACCTGACCCGGCTCTAAAATCTCGCCTGTATGAATATCGATCGTTTCAACGAGAATATGGTTTTCTGCAATGTGAAGTCCGTCCTTCGCCTCGCACATTGCGGCGCAGGCGCCGAAAATATCGGACAGTCCGTAGAAGTCGTAAACCTCTGCGCCCCAGATATCCTCGATTGCCTTTCTGGTGGCGTCGATCGAGCCGCCGAGCTCGCCGGCAACGATGATTTTCTTGATATTCAAGTCCTTCTTGGGGTCAATGCCGCTCTTCAGGGCTTTTTCGCCGAGCTGCCATGCGTAAGACGGAGACGTCCAGATGACGGTTGGCTGATAGGTTTTCAACACAAACAGCAGGCGTTCGCTCGGGAGCGTACCACCCCAGATGCAGAGCGCGCCGAGATTCTGCGCGCCGATAACGTCGGGTCCACCTACATAGAGCGAGAAGTTGAGCGCGTGTACATATCGGTCGTTCGGGCGCATACCGATCTGCCAAAACCAGCGGCTTTCGGTATCCTGAAATTCGTCAAAATCTTTCTTGGTGAACGGGCTCATGGTGGGAACTCCCGTTGAACCGGACGAGGTGGAAATGAATACCACGTCCTCCTCCGGAACAGCCGCAAGCTCGCCTAAGAATGAGCCTACGCCCTGTGTGTCGCGCTGGGTTTTCTTGTTGATGAAGGGGAACTTCTGAATATCCTTGAGGGTTTTGATATCCTCGGGCTTTACGCCTGCCTCGTCAAAGCTGCGCTTGTAATAGGGCGCGTTTTCATAGGCGAATTTTACGATCTCCTTCAAGTCCTCGAGCTGTCTTTTTTCAAGTTCCTCACGGGGCAGGGTCTCAAGCTCCTCGTCCCAGAATTTATTATTGATATCTCTGCTCATTTTGATTACTCCTATCTTTTACTTAAAGTTTTTCTTGATAAACTCCCATTTTTCATCGCGGGATTTTGTAATGATCTCTATGTCTGCGTCGGTCAGGTGCTTAAATCTACTCTGACGTCTGAGATAAGCCGAAACGTCCGAAAACTCCTTAGGGCGTTGGTTCAGCGTAAACTCTCCGTTCTCGTATTCGGCGAGGTACCAAAGACCACAGTCAACGACCTCCTTGGCGATTTCAACAGTTTCGTCTGTTTTTACACCCCAGCCGGTGGGACAGGGCGCAAGAACGTGAATGTACTTTGTGCCCCTGATATTCTTTGCCTTTTCCACCTTTCGCATAAAATCGTTGAGATATCCTACGCTTGCGGTGGCGGCGTAGGGTATTCCGTGGGCGGCGACTATCTCAAAAAGATTCTTCTTGGGTCTGAGGTTGCCGCGGATGTTTTTGCCTGCGGGAGTGGTGGTCGTCCTCGCGCCGAATGGCGTCAGCGAGCTTTTCTGAATGCCGGTATTCATATACGCCTCGTTGTCGTAACAGATATATAGAATATCATCGTTTCGGTCGATCGCTCCCGACAACGCCTGCAAGCCGATATCAGCCGTACCTCCGTCGCCCGCAAAACCTACCGCGTGAAAGTCGGTAATGCCCTGCGCCCGCAGTCCCGCTTCAACGCCGGTCAGCATGGAAGCCGTGCCCGCGAATGTCGAGATGATGGCGTTGTTGCCGAAGCATAGCTGCGGAAAGTTGAAGCCGACTGCAGACATACATCCTGCCGGAAGAACGGCTACGGCGTTTTCTCCCAAAACCTTGAGAGCGATCCGTACCGCAAGACTGCCTCCGCAGCCGGCGCACGCCTTGTGACCATAGAACAGCTCTGTTTCACTGAGAGTTTTCGCATTAATAGCCATTTGCTTCACCGCCGATCCCTAAAAATTTTACTTTTGACTGCTGTTTTTCAAGCTCGTCAAAGATATTGATTATTTCTTCAAAGGAAATATTCTTTCCGCCGAGACCGCCGATATAATTTGATGTCGGAAGTGTTATTCCTGCTTTTTGCAGAGCGGAGTTGACGTTGGTATAAACCGTGCCCTCGTTGCCAAAAGAGACATCCTTTTCAAGTACCGCCAAAGCCTTTGCGTCTTTGACAGCGTTTGCGATTTCCTCATTCGGGAACGGACGGAGATAGCGCAATCTTAACAACCCTGCGCGTTTCCCCTCCGCCCTGAGCTTATCCACTGCCTCGCGGACAAGTCCCGAAATACTGCCAAGGGTAATCAGAATAAATTCCGCGTCATCGGTTTGATAGCTCTCCGTCAAACCGCTGTAACGCCTGCCGAAGATCTCCGCAAAACGCTCCTCGGCTTTTTCAATGATTTTGGAAGCATTCAGAATACCGAGGTGCTCCTTGTACTTAAAAAACGTGTTGGTGTCGGGTCCTGCCGAGAAAGCAAGGTTACGCGGATTTTGCAGGTCAAGCTTATTTTCCGTTTCGTACTTCGGAAGAAAAGTGTCTGCCTGTTCCTGCGTAGGAACGTCTACTACCTCATAGGTATGGGTGAGCACAAATCCGTCGAGATTCGCCATAAACGGCGTGCTGACTTCGCTGTGCTCGGCAATGTAAAAGCTCATCAAAGCCAGATCAAGCGCCTCCTGCGCGTTGCCGGCATATGCCTGGATCCAGCCGCTGTCAAGCTGAGAGATTGAATCGCGCTGATCGCCGTAGATGTTCCACGGAAGCGCCGTTGAACGGTTGGCGTTCATCATAACGATCGGGAACCTGCCGCCTGCCGCGTAGGGCAGACACTCAGCCATATAGAGCAAGCCCTGAGATGAGGTCGCGGTGAACGCCCTCGCGCCTACAGAGGAAGCGCCTATCGCACAGGAGAGCGCGGAATGCTCGGATTCCACATGAATGAACTCCGCGTTCAGACTGCCGTCCTCAACAAATTCCGAAAGCTTTTCAACCACGATCGTCTGCGGCGTGATCGGATAAGCGGAAATCACCTGCGGGCGAGCAAGGCGGACGCCGTATGCAAACGCCTCGTTGCCCGATAAAAACTTTTTAGACATTACTTTTCCGCCTCCATTTTTATCGCCCCAGGCTTGCAGATCTTAGAGCAAATGCCGCAGCCCTTGCAAAAGTCGTAATCTATATTTACTTTACTGCCCTCGCGGAAAATCACCCCGTCGGGGCAATAAAGATAACAATTCAGACAACCGACGCATTTTGTATTGTCAATAACGGGACGAATATTGCGCCAGCCCGCATTTTTGGTGACGAGATATCCGGCTTCATAAGCGGTCGCGTCGGGGATATCCTTATATGAGGTCGGGACAAAATCCCTCAGAAAAGGCTTCATGCGACAACCTCCTCAAAAGCTGCCTTGACAGCGGCGATATTCTTTTCGTGCAGGCGGTGCGGCATTGTTTGACGTATTGCTTTGTTGATATCTTCAAGTGTTATTTCTCCTGAAACCGCCGCAAACGCGCCGAGAAGAATCGTATTTGTAATGGGCAAGCCGAGGATCTGCGCCGCGATGCCGTCGCCGTCGAGCGTGATCACACGCGGATCGTCGAAATGCTTCTTTGTATTTAAAAGTATGATTCCGTTTTGCTTTAGCTCGCGAAAGGATTTTTCGCTGAAAAGCGTATCGTCAAGAAAAATACTGTAGTTGGATCTTGTGGTTTCGCTGCGGTTGCCGATCGGCTTTGTATCGAGCTTTGTGAACGCGCGAATGGGCGCACCCCTGCGCTCGGGACCGAAGGAAGGAAACGCCAGCGCGTAGGCGTTGTCCTTCAGCGAATAAGCGTCACCGAGAAGTCTCGCAGCTGTGAAGGCTCCCTGTCCTCCTCTGCCGTGCCATAATATTTCCGTCACTGTGCTCCCTCCTTTCAGTGTTTCCAGCGAAGCAGGTATTTTTGTATCTTATTGAACGCAAATGAAATCGCGACGATTACTATGCCGATCACGATCAGTCCGACAAGCGTTCTGGTGTAGTCTCCGAAATCGGAGTAGTTTTTGATGTAATATCCCAAGCCGCTCTGCGCGCCGATCATCTCAGCCGAGGTCAGCAGTACGAACGACACGGTGAGTCCCTGATTGCAGCCGATAAAGATTTGCTGCAGCGACGCCGGGAGAATGACGGAAAACAGCATTGTGAATTTTCCGACATTTAAAACCTTTGCGGAGTCGATCGTCTTTTTGTCTACATTCATAACGCCGCTCATAGTGCCGGCGAGAACAGGCCAGAAGGTCGCTAAAAAGATAACGAAGACCGAGACCGAGCGGAATGTCGGCAAAAGGGCGATACCGTATGGGATATAGACGATCGGCGGGATCGCGCCGAAAAATTTTGAAATATAAGTTGCTGCGCTGCCGAGTCTCGCGCTCCACCCGAGAAACAGTCCGAGCGGGATCGCTATGACCAGCGCCAGCAGATAGCCCTGCAAAATGATGCCGACGGAGCTGAAAATGTTGGTGATGATCGTTTCGTAATCACCTATCATTCTCCAAAAGACCTTTCCGGGCGGTGGGAACAGCGCAGGCTTTAACAGATTGAATTTGGCTGTAGCCAACGTCCATGCGATCAGCAAGCCGTAGATAAAGCTGACGATATCCGTAAACAGATTCAAGCCGACGGGCTTTTTGATAAATGAGGATACGAGCAGCGTCAGCGCTTCAACGCCGACGGCAAACCATATAACATACTGCGCGTAGGTATCGCCGCTGAGCTTATCGGGCAGGAGCTGGATCAGCAGAAGCACGATAAACAGCGCGTGAACAACTCTGAAATATCTCTTTTTGTTTGTCATTACAGCACCACCTCGTCTCCGCCGATCTTGCTGACGATGTCGCTGTAGAACATCGCCAGCAGCTTATTTCTGAACTGATTGTATTCCTTTGTCTGAACAAGCTCGGCGCGGTTGCGCGGACGGTCAAAGGGAACTTCGATCTCTCGGTAAACCTGACCGGGATTCGCGGTCATCATCACGATTTTGTCCGAGAGTAAAATCGCCTCGTCGATATCATGCGTGACAAACACAACGGTTTTTCTTGCGCTTGTTCCGTCGCCCTCCCACAGCTCAAGCAGAAGCTCCTGTAAAATAGTGCGGTTTTTCGCGTCGATCGCGCCAAACGGTTCGTCCATCAGGAGAATATCGGTGTCCATCGCCAAGGCTCTGGCGATCGCGACGCGCTGCTGCATTCCACCCGAAAGCTGCGAGGGATATTTGTTTTTAAAGCTTTCCAGTCCAACCTTTTCCAGAAACTCGTCGGCGATTTTCAGACGTTCGGTTCTGCTTGCCTCTTTGTTGACCTGCTTGATTCCGAAAGCGACATTTTTTCTGGCGGTCATCCACGGAAAGAGTGAATAGTGCTGAAACACAACGCCTCTGTCGGTACCGGTACCGTGAATCGGCTCGCCGTTGATCAGAATATCTCCGGCTGTCGGCGTATTGATACCTTCCAAAATGCTGAGCAGCGTGCTTTTGCCGCAGCCGCTGGAACCGATAACGCTGACAAACTCGCCGTCCTCAATGGAAAAACTGACGTTCTTAAGTGCTGTGAAACGGTTCTTTTTTTCGGTGTAGTCAACCGTTAAATTGCGAATTTCTATCTTGCTCATATACAATCATCTCAGTCTAAAGTTTATTACCGTTTTTTTACTTATTCAAATTTATCGAAGTGCTTTTTAAGCTCGGCATAGATCTTATCGTCCGGGTTTTCTTTGATCAGACTCTCGAGAGCATTCTTATAGATATCGGTGTTATATAGCTTTTCGATATCATAATCCTCCGTATATCCAAGCTCTACGATGGAGTTTTTCAGTGTTATCGTGCCCTGCTTGTCGGGGTCAGGAACAGATGTGCCGTAGCCGCCATAAACCTCTGTGTTGATCAAATCTTCCTCGATGTCGATGTATTTCTTGACATCCTTAACCGTGCCTTCCTTGTTTTCCTGCGTGAACTTGTACGCCTTGATCAGCGCGCGCTCAAAAGCGTTGTAAGAATTGGGATATTTTGCAAGCGCCTCTGTTGCGGCGACCTGACGGCAGCAAGGCTGGTTTTCGAGGAGCTTTTCCTCGGAGCAGCGGTAAACGATCTTGTAGCCTTGGCTCTCTGCAAGCGAGGTGTAGGGCGAATATGCAGAAGCTGCGTCGATGGAATCGTTTTGGAGCGCGTTATAAGCGTCCCTCTGGCTGTCAAAGTAGACGATGTTCACCTTATCGCTGCCCTCGCCGATCTCAATGCCTTTGTCCTTCAAAAGGATTTGCAGCTCTGCGTCCTGAACGGAGTTCTTAACGGAGGCTACGTTTCTGCCCTTGAGTATCGAAACATCCCAGTCGGTCTTGCCCTCGACAAATTCGGGCTTGATCACATAACCGTGACCGTTTGTCATCTCACCGCCGAAAATCGTAAGGTCGTGACCCTGGCTCTGGAAGGTCAGCGTGGGAACAGAACCGATGAAGGCAACGTCGAGCTTATCGTTTTCCAATCCGCTTGAAAGCTCCGCCGCAGAAGAAAACAGTGTAAGCGTTACGTCGAGTCCTTCTTCCTCAAAGTATCCTTCCTCCTTTGCCACAAATCCGAGCAGATGAGCGGTGGAATTGAGGTGTCCGAGGTTGAAGGTCGTCTTTTCGAGCTTTGCTTCACCGCTTGAAGCGGTGCTTGCGGAGGTTTCAGGGGTGGATGAACTGTCTGATGATGTATTACAGCCGGTGAATGCGGCTGCCGAAAGTACTGCGGCAAGAAGAGCCGCGATGATTTTTGTTTTCATGTTGATTTCCTTTCTGTGTGTCAATGATTATTCTCCCGAACAGCAATCGGGAACATCGGAGGTTTCGGATGAGTTGCTGTCCGTATGCTCTTTGTTTTTGCAGCAGTCGGGAACCTCGGAGGAGGTCGCTTCCTTGTCCTTACAGCAATCCTTCGTTGCGCTTTCGCTGTGACTGCTTTCGTTTGACGCGCTTGTTGCGCAGCCGGTTACGCTGAACGCCGCGACAAGCGCGATGATACAGATAATCAGTAATTTTTTCATTTGATTACTCCCTTTCCGCCCGCTGTCGGGCATAAAAAATAGCCGGTGGGCACACCCTCGCCGGCATTCTCGTTGAAGCGCAAAATGCCCTTCACATTCGGAACGCGCAGCATGCCTTGACGCAGAAAACCGCCTTCTGCATT
>JAFUUV010000210.1 GCA_017471345.1 Ruminococcus sp. | reverse complement strand
CGTTATCTCCGGGGACAAAGGTCAGCGTATAGTTGCGCTCCTCCCAGTGCGCGGTAAGGGTGAGATCATTGTGGAATTTATCCTCTACGGTATATTTTTTATCATTATCATCATACCAGCCGGCAAAGTTATAGTCGTCGCGCTTGGGTGCGGGAAGCTCGTTGATGCTGTCGCCCTCATACACGTAAATAATACGCGTTCCGTCCTCGGGGTCGGGATCGGGAATCGTATAATTACCCGTGATCTGTCCGCCGTTCGGGTGGAGGGTAACTGTGATTCTGTTTCTTTGCGTCCAGCGGGCTTTGATTGTATTGCCTGCGGACAGGTCGAGTTTCTCGCCGCCGTTGAGCTTTGTGTCGCCGTAATACCAGCCGTCGAAGGTATAGCCTGTTCTGGATACCTCGGGCAGCTCGGTTATGGTGTAATGACTGTCTGACTGTATCGGATAATCAGGCAGGTTGCGGATCGTACCGCCGTCGGCGTGGAACACGGGCTTGTAGCCCCAGTGCGCGTGATAGGTCGCGTCGGCGCGCATCGGCGTTTCTGCGCTGATTTGTGTGCCGCCGTCCGCCGTAAACCACCCGATAAAGGTGCTGTTCGTCTTTTTAGGAATAGGAAGGGTGCCGATTTCGCTGCCGTAATGTACAACCTTTTGGGTCGTGGTATCGTTATCGGTAAAAGTACCGCCGTTGGCGTTAAAGGTGATCACCGGGTTGGGTTCCCAGTGCGCCGTGAGGGTAACGTCATCCCATATGGGCGTGTCGGGTTCCGCCTTGAGCTCGGTTTCTACATCGTTGATGATCTCGGTGTAGTACCAGCCCATGAAGGTGTAGTCCTTTTTGAATGATTCCTGAAGCTCACCGAAGTAAGTATCCTCGTCCCCGCTCAGCGTGTAGTGCTTTTGAGGAACCTCGCTGCCGCCGTTGGAATTAAAGGTGACGGTCACGTCGGGGTCATGCCACTGCGCGAAAAGGGTAATGGGGGCGCCTTCATCGGCGGAGAGGCGGCTGATCTCATCCACCGCGTCATAGCTGACGCCGGTGTTGTTTACGCGCGTATTCCAGTGGGTCAGGATATAACCGTCGCGGCTGAAGGCATTTTTACTCAGGGGATAGTATTCATCATAGTCAAGCTCTTTGGTTATGGTGTCGCTGTTTTCGGTCGTCAGACCGCCATTGCCCTTGAGCGTGAGGGTGTATTTGATTGGTGTCCAGCGGGCGTAATAGGTCTCGGCGGCGGGATTTACTCCCTGCGTGAGTTGATCTCCCCAGCTGTCGTTTTCGTCGGGTTCTCTATTGGAATACCAGCCGTCAAAGGTGTAGCCCTGCCGTGTGGGATTGGTGATTCCCGTCAGGTTCGCGGGTGTACTCGTGCCGCCTGTTAGCGTCTGATAGTTTGGCGTACCGTGGTTGCCGTACAGTACGATTTTATCGGTGACATGCCATTCGCCCGCGTAATCCGCCTTAAAGCTTTTGATCAGCGTTTCCTGCGGGAGCATATTGACGCCGCCCTCTACAGGCACGACTCTCTCCCAGTTAGGGTAGGCGAGTTCTCCCCCTCCGTTGAACTTTGCGCCGAGCTTGATGCGCGTGAGGGAATCCATCCCATAGAACATATCGGCGTTGCTGCCGTTGGTTCCGTTCAAGCCGCTGAGGTCAATCGAAGCCAAGGCGTTGCAGTTATAGAACATCTGATCCTTGCTGACGCTGCGGTTTCCGTTTCCGTTCCAGCCCAAGCCCGGGAAACCGCCGTTAGTCGTGATGGTTTGCAGGTTTTTACAGTTGTAAAACATTTGCTTTGTGCTTGTGCATACACCGAAAGAAAACGCGCTGAGATTGAGGCTTTTAAGATTGGCGCAGCCTCTGAACATTTGCAAAGCGGAAGTGAGATTGTTGGTTGTTCCCGCGGCGGGGAGCTTAATACTCTCTATAGCCATTTCAACGGCATCGTTGTTTGAGTCGCAGAAATTCATAGCGTCACGCACCTTGCTGAGATCCCACTGGCTCATATCAAGCTCTTTCAACTTCAGACAACCGCGGAACATTCCTCTGATGTTTTGGCTATTGCTTGTGTTCCAACGGCTGACGTCCAACTCCACAACTTCTTTGCAGTTGTAAAACATACCGCAAAAGCCGGCGGGCTGGCTATTCAATTTATCGCCTGTACCAACCTTGCTTACATCCCAGTTTGAAACATCCAGCACCCCGACATTCGTACAGCCTACAAACGTATCATGCATATTCATCACGTTGCCGGTATCAAAGCCGCTGACGTCGATCACCTTCGCCCTGCAGTTTTTGAACATCTCGAATGTACAAATGACCTTCGACATATCGAGATTTTCCTTCATATTTTCAAATACGAGGCTGGCGTTACCAAAGTTGCCTGAATGACAAAACCATCCGGAGGTGTTCGTCGGCTGAATTTTATCCCGGAACACAACGCGAGTGATATTGTTAGCATAGCCGGACCAAGGCGACGCTTTCGTAGATTCCGCATACGTTCTATCGGCAAAATCGTTGTAAGTCGTTACATAGGTGCCGTATGAGCTGTCCTGCACCGTGTTGTTTTGAAATACCAACGTATACTTGCCATTGGTGCCTTGGTAAAGCAGAGCATGGATATTGCTGCCCGTGGCGGGAGCTTCCTCCGCGATTACCGTAATATTAAACGGTACAAGCAAGCCGACCATTACCGATAAAATCAGCAACAGCGAAATAAAACTTTTTCTTAGCTTCCTTATTACTTTTGTTTTCATCTTATCACCCTTTAAGAAATAATGAACATAAAAATACATTATTATTATACAATAATATAGGTTCCGGTTTCAAGCCATAATTCACAAATCAACACTTTTTGCACCACTTTGAAGCGTAAAAAATGCGCAATGCATTTTTGTGAGTTTTGCACAAAAAGTTTATTTGCCGCTAACGTTATTGCAGATTTTGATTATAGTATTTTTCTTAAAGCATTATACAAAAGTCGATAATCTTCTTTGCTTTATAAAGATATCATATCAATGAACCTGTAATAATCAGTTATGCTGTGTCTGCTATCCACATAAGCAGAATTATCCTGCCGCGGAAAACCCTATCTTGGAAAAACCTGTCTTGGGTTTTCAGATATTGGAAAAACTGACGCTCTGTAATGTCAGCTTCACTGAAAAACCCCACCCCCTCCAAAAGCCACAATATATACAAAACCCTCTTCCATTCCTTAACGATATATGATATAATACTCATATAGCAGAAGACCCCAAAATCAGCTAATCTGAGGGGTGCTGAGGTATGTACATCAAAGAAAACAGCGGGCAAATGACATTGAAGGGCTTTTATGCTCCGTTCGCAGAAAGGCTCTCGCCCGAAAACAGATGGGTGAAGCTCAGCAAGAAAATGCCTTGGGACAGAATCGAAGAGGAGTATCTCAAAAATAATCTATATTACAGCTTATATCGGTATATAGAGTCAAAAGGAAGTACATATAACAAATAGCTGATAAACCCATGACGAAGGAGAAAAAGAGTGAAAAATAAGATAATGCTGTTGGTTTTATTCGTTTGTACAGCGTTGGCGATCATATCCTCAGTTGTGTACGTCGCCGCGGTTGGCAATCACTATACGCTGCATACCAATACCTTTTTGGGAGGAGATAAGCTGCCGCGTACTAAGGTCAAGCTGAGCGACGAAAGTATAGTACGCGTGACAGACGTCAGAATGGAAAACGAGGAGCTCGTTCTTGATTTTGAAGCGCTGAACCCGGGAAAAACAACCGTCAACATCAGAATTGAGCCTGAAGGCAGTTTTGCTCCGTTGCACGAAAGAGTCTTTGAGGTCAATGACTTTCATACCCTGTTTGACCGTACAGAAGGTAAAATTAGATTTAACGGATTTCAATTCATTGTTTATGCCGCTTTGTTTGTTCTTTTTGCCGTACAGTTTATGACGCTGTGGATGTTCAGCGATTGTCGGAGGAGGGGAGATTTTTCCTATACGATGGTTGCCTGCGGCGGTATCGGAATATATAACTTGGTGTTGTTTTCTTATCTTCTGTATAGAATGCTGACCAGCTTTATTGATTCGGTCGCCATCCTGATTTCGGTGGTAACCGAAACCGGACGGCTGCTGCTATTTGGGCTCACGCCCCTTATGCTCGTTATTTCCGTGCTGCTCGCTGTCAGTAATATCCGTCTGATGCGAAATGAGGGAAAAAGGCCCGTCAATACGCTGGGTATCATATTTGCGGCTTTATGGTTTATCGGAATGGTACTGACGCTTGGCACGAATGATTCGATCATGCTGTTGGATATTTCTTATCCGAAAACCGTCTGGCTTATTCTGATCTATGTTATCGCTTACTTTGAGTGTATGTTCTTATCAACAGTCGCTTGTACCTATCTTTCTACGAAATATCTTCCGCCGTTTGACCGCGACTATATCATTATCCTCGGCTGCGGTATCAGAAAGGACGGAGGTCTGACGCCGCTTTTGAAGGGGCGTGTTGACAGCGCCGTCGCGTTTGAAAAGAAGCAGTACGAGCAGACCGGTAAGCACGCGGTGTTTGTACCGTCGGGAGGACAGGGAGCGGACGAGGTCATGTCCGAGAGTGAAGCGATGAAAAACTATCTGCTGAGCATCGGTATACCGCAGGAGCAGATTATTCTTGAGAACAAAAGCGAGAACACCATGCAGAATATGCAGTTTTCAAAGAAAGTGATCGAAGAACACGTCGGTGAGATCAAGGACAGGAAAATCGCCTTTGCCACCACCAATTATCATGTGTTCCGAGGATATATCCTTGCCCGCAAGAACGGATTTGAGGCGAAAGGAATCTCCGCAAAAACAAAGTCATATTTTTATTTCAACGCTTTCCTGCGTGAGTTTATCGGCTTACTCGTCGATCAAAAGTGGAGTCATATTGTTTATATTATGCTGATCGTCGCTTTGATCGTAACGCTGAATCTTGTAGGGTAATTAAAAAGGAGTTGCATTATAAAAAAAGCTTGATTAAAAATTTTTAAAAACGGAGCAGGGTTCTTCAGCCTTGCTCCGTTTAGAATTGATACCAATCTTCATTAAAAAGTAGACTTTCTACTTTTTAATAGCGCCGTAGGCGCGTCAAGATTGTATAAGACGGCAATTGCGCTTTTGCGCAATTGGAAAACGCGCCAAGCGTTTTCTCTCTGATAGAAAGTTGTCT
>JAFUUV010000209.1 GCA_017471345.1 Ruminococcus sp. | reverse complement strand
GAAATCTTCCTTGCTTTGGTGTATAATTGATTTCGGTATTGTTTTTCATAAAATTATTATACCACAACAGGCACATAACCGTCTATGCTTTCGGTTATGTGCCTGTCTGTTTTTTTGGGGTGTTTTTTCACAGCCCCTTTTGTTGGTTATTCGGTATAAGCAAAGAACGGCGGCTTGGGCTTTTCTATATTATATAGGAGAATCCTTCATGATACCGATGGCTTTATCGCGGAAAGCGGTATATTTCTTTTCCGGGATCGGCAGGACAGTCCCGTCGGACAGCGTGACCTTGAAACGACGAATACTCGTGATGTAGTCGGGATTCACGAGATAGCTTTGGTGACAGCGCAGAAACAACCTGCCGTACTGCTTTTCGAGCTTTGTTATCGTCGAGACGACCTCCACTTCGGATTCCGAGGTCACCACAATGCTGTGCTTTCCGCCGTGAGCCGCCTCAATGCGGATGATCGTATCGGAAAGGAAAAAGTAGTCCGACCTGTCCAAGCCGTGAAAATGGATGCGCCGTCCGTGCTTGGCTCCCTCTTTTGAGCGGTGATAGATCTCATGGAAGTTATTGGGATAAATGACGTCATCATCATGCTTCTCGTGCAGATTCGAGATATGGCAGACCAGAATGCGCGGTTCCTTTGTTCTGATTTCGTCCTCGATCATACGCTCGCACCACGTCAGCAGTATGCGCTGGAGAAGTGTGATCTCATGACCGTCCGGATAATGTGTCGTCACCGGAAACAGCAGTATCACGTCGCAGAAGGACGAGTGTGATGAAATATGCGCGACCTCGATATTCCCGAGCGAAAAGGTCAGATCATGCTCCTCGGCATTCCAGACCGCTATCATCGCTTCTTTGCCATGCAGGAACTGTCCGTCGGCGGGACCATACCACAGTGCGTCGTCGTCCATCGCCTCCAGAAACGGCATATAGTCGTTTTGGTAGTATTGCATAATCAGCTTTGCCGACAAATCGGCGATCACCTGTTGGTTCATAAGACGGCTCCTTTTCTGTTGATATCGTTATTATATCAGAAAGCATATCACAAAACAAGCGATTTTTACTTAAATTCAAGTCATTTTTGTTTTTCTGTTGACAGAACGAATGGTTATATTGTACAATAATACTACAATGAAGATCGACAAAACAAGGAGGAACGACCATGAAAAAGACAATGATACGCATTTCGGCTGTTGTTTTGACGCTGTGCCTGCTGCTCGGCTGCATTCCGCTGAGCGTCAGCGCCGCGACAGGCTACACCGTTTCCTTTGACTATGACTACAACAAGGGCTTTGCGGGAAAAATGTTCGACGGCGATACGGTAAGCGCGAACACGCGCGCAAGGATTTGCGTCGAACCTGACTTCGGCTATGAGGTTAACGAGGTTTACTACATCAATTCCGGCGGCAGTAAAGTCAACCTGACCTACGGCGGCTCGGCTATACCCGGACAGAACAACAATTTTGCCTACTATTTTACTATGCCCTCCGAAAACGTGACGGTACGCGTGACTTTTAAGGACGCTTCCAAATACCGCGTCACGATACAGAAGATCGAAAACGGCAGCGCCGCTGTCAAAGGGAATTACACCTACAACGAAGAATATCTGGATCTGTATCCCGGTACCGACACAGACGTTTATTTGTATCCGGAGAGCGGCTATGTGCTTGACTCGATCAGTCTGGTCGGCACAAACAATCAGAGCGCCTGGATCGCCAATACCAGCCGCTACCACACCTGCCGCTTTGATATGCCGCCTTACGACTGCAAGCTGTTCGTCAAATACCGTCCGGCGGTCAACGACTATAATCTGACCATCAATCAGGCGACCGGCGGATTTGTGTATACCTCGCCTTCCGGCGATACCTTCAGGGAAGACAGCTACTTGCAGACTTATGTCAAAGAGGACGAGGGTTACCGCCTTGACAAGCTGCTCGTGCGTCAAAATGATATTTATCTGGTCGACGCAGATAAAGTCGCGTTTTGGTATGAGTTCCATATGCCGTCCGGCGATACGACGATCACCCCGATCTTTGTGGAGCGCAGACAGATCGATTATATCTGGTTGGACGCGGACAGAAACGTGCTTGACCAAAAGACCGGGTACGAGGGCAGAAAAGAACCTGAGACGAGCGCTGTTCCGCAAAAGGCGGCTGACGCGGAGGGCGAATACGCCTTTGATCACTGGGAGGTATTTCGCCAAAGCTACAATCAGGTTATTTACTATCCGGTTTTCCGGAAAGTGTATCATGCCGCTGAATTTCAGGACGTCCGTCTCTCCGCGGCAACTGCTTATCCGGGCGAATATATTGAATTGACAGCAAGCTTGATGGATATGAATACGGGAAAGCCGATCGATAGAAAACAGTACAGCATCAGCCTCATGAAAAACGGCGAGACGGTTTCTGAGCGCACGGCTATGGCGCATGTTATCTATAACGGCTACACGATCAATATAAACGATTATTTCCGTATTCCCGAAAACATTGAGGCAGGAAGCTACACCCTTCGGCTGTACTACAATGGCGAGGAAGGAGAAGCGGTTTATGACGCACCGGTCACCGTCTTGCAGCAGACAAACGTCAACATCGCGCTTACAACGCCCCGTCAGGCGACAGCAAGCGAGAGCTTTACAGTTGAAGGCAAGGTGACTACAGACGGCGGCGAACCGGTCGCGAACGCACAGCTCCTGCTGCGCCACAGTAATACGGTCGCCTATCAGGAAGCCTATACTGACGGCGAAGGTAATTTCAGCACCGGAATGACGATCGTGCGCGAGGGCTTGTCTACCATTTACGTTAAAACAAATGACGTCAAGTTCCGCGGCGGAGCAGCGGAAGCGCCGATCTATGTTTCCGACGGCGAGCACAGCGTTACCGTTACGGAAACGGAACACGGCTCGGCTTCCGCGGATCTCACCTCCGCGAAATGCGGCGACACGGTCACGCTGACCGCAAAGCCCAATAACGGTTATCAGTTCAAGGAATGGGAGGTCGTCTCGGGCGACGTCAGCATGGACGGCGATTCGTTCATCATGCTCACGCAGGATGTGGAGATCAAGCCGGTATTCGAAGTAAACAAGCACACCGTCACGATCGTTTTAGGCGATCTCGGCGAGGATATCACCGTCACCGTACCCTACGGCGTGCGTTTCTTCAATGAGATGGACAAAGAGGGCGTGTTCAACACCCTGTTCCAAATGGAAACCGACGACTATATCTTCCGCGATCTGGCGACCAAGCCGCTGAACGAATTTGCCGACGAGGAAGAATACAGCGAGGACGCGTGGGAGCTGCTGGACACGAAGGTCACCTCCGACATGACCGTTTACGCCGGCTTTTACAAGAAAATCAAGAATGTTGAACTGACGCTCGATCCGCCTGTCGCCGGTACCGAGGTCACCGTGACGGAGAACGACGATGTGTATACGCAAACCCCTGCCCCCTCGATCACGCTCGCGCCCGACGCACACTGCACCATTGCCGAAGACTCGGCAGTATGGTACAGAGAGAATTATGAAGGCGGCATGTTGGAAGGCACGTTTGAGAAGGGCAAGACCTATCTTGCGGATCTGATACTGATTCCTGAATTCGGCTACTGGCTCGACGATGCGACCAAGGTGACGGCGAACGGCGCTGATGTCGTCGAATCCACCGGCAGAATGACGCTGAACGTTTCGCTCTCCGCAACCCCCATCGCCCCGTACATTCTCGGCGACGCCAATGGCGACGGCGCTGTCACCATCAGCGACGTCACCGCGATCCAGCGCCACATCGCGGAGCTTGAACTGCTCGACGTTGCTCATCTCCATGCGGCAGACGTCAATCAGGACGGCCATCTCGATATTTCCGACGCGACGCTTATTCAGATGTACCTTGCGGAATATCTGGAGGGTTCTCCGATTGGAACACGGATTGGATAATGATTTTTCCATATACCCCCATTTATTTTGATTCCGGCTATATTTCGGACTAAAAAGCGAAAGGGGCTGGCTCAAAACTTGAAAGAGTTTTGAGCCAGTTTTTTTGGTGCGCCCGACGGCGCACGTTTCTAAAGGGTGAAAGTCCCGAATCCGCCCGACAGCGGGAAGGATATAGCCGAACACCAAGGGTGTCCGCCGTGAGGCGGAATCTGAAGGAAGGTGCAGGCAAACCTGTGGTCT
>JAFUUV010000208.1 GCA_017471345.1 Ruminococcus sp. | reverse complement strand
CCAGAACACCGATCATGCGCGCGAAGAAGGCGGTCATCGACATCACCGAGCCAAAAAGCGCGTAAATGCCGAAAAACAGCAGCATAAACGGCACGTTAATCAAATCGACAAAAAAGGCGAGAATCGTGGTGGCAATACCGAATATCTCAATAAACGGCGACAGCAGCTCGTAAATCAGAAAATAAAAATAAGAGATAAAGCTGGTTAAGCCGAATTTGGGATTGGCAAGCATGACGCGGTGCTTCCACATGGACTGAAAAAGTCCGATGTGCCAGCGGCGGCGCTGCTTGCTGAGATCCACCAGGTTTTCGGGCACCTGCGACCAGCAAATGGCGTCGGTGGCATAGCGAATCAGGTAGGGAATGTCGTTGGACACGCAGTAATCGTGCAGCTTGACGACAAGCTCCATATCCTCTCCCATCGTTGTCGCGTCATAGCCGCCCGCGGCAACCACGGTGTCTTTTTTAAACAGTCCGAACGCGCCCGAGATGATGAGAGAGCCGTTGAATTTGTCAAAAAGAATACGCGACGCCAAAAAGGAGCGGTCATATTCAAGCACCTGCATACAGGCGAGCAGATTGCGCGGAAGGCGGTAGTTGATGACCCTGCCGTTTGCGATTTCAACGCTGTTGGACGGACGGACGGCGCCGCCGACCGCGACGACATTTTCGTTTTCAAGCACGGGCTTGACAATCTTGCTCAGGGAGTCGTATTGCAGCACCGAATCCGCGTCAATACAAATAAAGTAGGGGTACTTACAGGCGTTGATGCCCATATTCAGCGAATCCGCCTTGCCTCCGTTTTTCTTGCGAATCAGCGTGAGCGGCACCTTTTGGGTTGCCGCCTCATAGACAAACTCCACCGGCTGACAGCCGATTTTTCGCTGAATCGGGCGGCGAATCGGCAGCATATCAAAGGCTTCAATCAGCTTTGCCGAGGTTTGGTCGGCGGAGCCGTCGTCCACCACGATGATTTCGTACAGCGGATAGTCAAGCGTCAGAAGCGACTGCACGTTTTCAACAATCGTTATGTCCTCGTTATACGCCGGCACAATAATGCTGATGGGCACATAATGGTCTTTTAAGATGGTATTTTTCAGTTTGTCCTGCTGCCGCTTACGGAACAGCGAGGAGGAACCGGTGACGACGGAGATAAACAAAAAGGTGGAGTAACCAATCAGGTATGCGACAAAGAAAAATTCTACGCCTATCAGAAAGACCTTGATAATCTCAAACGCCGTGTCGTTAAATAAAAGATATCTCATGTAGCCGCCCTCCTTTCGCTCAGCTTCTTGCGGTCAAAGCGATAGCGCATCATTTCGCCCGCGTAACGGTCGTTGCCTTCAAATATTTCTACAAAGTCCGCGTATTCCAGTCCGAGGTTTTCCAGCGCTTGTGAGGCGTTGAGCCGCACATACCAGTTGCGGCTGCCGAGGTTCTTTTTGAGTACCTCAATGGTGCGCTCGCCCGGATAAGAAGCCAGCGCAAAGCAGGTGATTGAGGTGTATTCCCAATGCATTTCGTCCTCGTGCTCCGCGTATTTCATCAGCTGTTCATAGGCGGGCTCATAGGGATATCTGCCCAGGTAGCGGATGGCACAGAAGTGAATCTCGCTGTCGCGGTCCTCCTTGAGCAGTCCCAGCATTCTCTCCTGAAAGTTGCCCGAAGAAAAGCGGATATAGTCGAGAATCGCCTGCTGCATATTCGAGGAGTATTCCTCAAAGTTCTCCCATAAGAGCTCGTTGAGCTCGTTTTTGTCTCCTGTAAAGCTCATCAAGCCGTCAGTCAGTAGTTTTTTGTTGTGATAAAAGCCGGAGGTATCGACGATTTTAAGCGCGTCAGCCACATTTTGGCTGATGCCCATGGAATATATGGCGTTCAGCGCGTTTTCGCGGCAGTAAACGGACGGTTTTTTCAGCAAATCAACCATGATATGGTTAAGCTGCGGCAAATCCTCGCCGTAGAACAGGCGGTAGCGCGAAATAACATACGGAAAATATGCCATTTGCAGTTCATTCCGGCGGCTGTAGCGGTTTGCGAGTGACATGAAAACAAATTCCATATGGCGCAAATATGTTTGAACCTCGCCGGGATATTCCTTGTAGAGAATCTCCAGCGACTTGTCAAACGCCGTCAGCTCACGCACGTGAGTCAGCCGCTTGAGCATCAGAACACGGTGGTAATCGTCAAGAACCTCTTTGCCGAATTGGCTTTTAATCAGATTGATGTAATAAAGACGGCTCTCCTCGGTTTCTCTGTCGTTATGACTGAACAAAAAGATACAGACAATATTAAAACCAATCATCGCCAGACACACGGCGAGATAAACGTAAACCAGTATCTCAATCTTCATGTTGATTTCTCCAACGCTTTTGCAGCGCATAATAAGAGCTTTTCAGCCGCTCGTGATAGGTCACGTGGTTGTCCCAGCCGCTGAGCTTAACGGGCTTCAGCTCCGCTCTGCGCGGATTGCCGTCGTTGGCGGCAAGTCCTGCCCAGATTTCTTGAATCTGAATGTATTCAATACCGTAGTGCTCGTAGTAATCATCGTGAATCATCATCAGCGACGGGTCGGCAAAGTTGAGCAGCTGCCACGGCAGCTTGATTTCCACAAAGCCGTCGCCCGCCATAAAGTCCGCCAGCGAATTGAAATCGGGGCTGTCGGGATTGGCGTTGCCGTAGGTCAGCTTGCCGGTTTCAAACACCTCGGCAGGCGCCTGCAGATTGTTGTACAGCAGTGGTGTGGCGGTTTGCAGAATCATGTCGATATTGACAAACTTCGGCGAATCCTTCGCGGGGATATTGTCCTTCAGATAGGCGTTAAATTCGTAAACGTTTTCCGAATAGTTGCTGCGGAGCACCTCATAGCGCTCCTGCACACGCACACGGCTGTTGCTTTTGCCGTCAAGCTCGATAACGAAGTCAATGGCGCGGTCAAACAGCAGATTCTTTTCCTCATAAAAGCTGCTGCCGGTTTTCGGAGTGATATCCAGTGGAATGTAAAGCTGATCGCTGTCGATACGCAAGCCGTCCTTCTTCACCATGAAATAAACAAACTTTTCGTCATACTTCATTGAGAGCGTCATATCGCCGCGCTCGGCAACCACATCCGCGTCCTTCCACTCAGCGTCATCGCCGTCCACATAGCAGACGGATTCTTTTTCCCCCGGGTCAAAGGAGAGCAATCCGAAATACTGCTCGTTCGTTTGATAGTCAGACCAGTAGGGCGTGCGCTTGAGGTTGACGGCATACATGGTGTTCCATGTGCGCTTGAACCACTCGTCCTGCCACGCGAACACACAGCAGCCGGAGCAGCCCGCCGCCCGGATGTCGTCATAGCAGTCAAGTATTGCCTTGCCCTGATCCTTTTCGGACATATTGCCCTGGTTTCTGCCCAGGTTCAATTCACGCTGCGCCATACCGCGTCCGGTGGATACACCAAACTCGGAAATGACGACCGGCATAGTGTGGTGCCTTGTCAGCATGGACAGATACGCGCGGTAGGTATTGAGCACGCCGTCTGTATAATAGGGCGTGAGGTCGTCGAAGCCGAGCGTGCTCCAATCGGAAATATAGGCGAGATAATCGGGATAATACGGGTAAACGTGATAGGAGGCAAACTGACCGGAGAGGAAATCCTCGGTGGTTTTGATATGCTCCACATCCACCTCGGCGCACTTCATAAAAAAGCGCTCGATATTCTCGGGATATTCAAAGGGGTCGGTTGTCGGCCAGTTGGAAAACGCGACGGGCTTTTGCGTTTGATAGCGGTTGGACTCATATTCCACTACCCTGTCGCCCACCTCGGCGAGCATTGCCTCAAACGGCGTGGCTTCGGGAGCGGTGTAAAAATACTTGCCCTTGTAGACATCCGCATCCTCGATATCCGCATACTGCTCGTTGGTGAAAGCGACAGTCACATCCTCCCACTCTACGCCGAGGATGTAGCCGATGACCCACTGCGAAATATCGTGCAGATAAAATCCGGAGCCCGCCGAAGCCATTCTGCCCAAAGCGATTTTTTTGTTGCCGTGGATCACGTCGAGCATGGTGCGGCAGTCGGAGAGAAAGCGTCCCTTGAATTCGGGAGCGTTCGCGTCACGGTGAGAGTTCTGGGTGTAATCGTTCACCCAGACGCCGTGAATCAGCCACAGCGGATTGTCGTTGTCTTTGTTGTAGTCGTAGAACGCGTCGTAAAAAACGTCCTGCTGCACGGTGTAGATACGGATGGTGTTGGCGCCCATTTCCTGAATGTACCGGAACCAGCGCATATAGGTTTCCTTGTCAATGGCAAAGTCGGTTGACCACTCGCCCGGCTTTCCGGAGCCCATATTGACGCCCTTGATTTCAAACGGCTCATAATCCTCGCCGTTGTACATCAGCATTTGGTCGCCCTCGGTACGGACAAAGGTGGTGGGAACATCGCCGGGATGGAGGTTGATATACCAGCCCAAACGGAAATATGCGGTGTCGATTCCTAAAGCGAGCAGCACCAAAATACATACAATAATAATAAATTTCTTCATAGCGTCTCCGGTGAAATAGAGTTGCTTTTCATGCTTTATCGGATAATCTTATCAGTTTGCGTTTTCTATAAACTTCTTGACGCGCGATTCCGCACAGTATTGCGCAAGAACGTCAATGTTGGTATCCAGAAACTCCGCGCGTCTTTTGACAAAGCTCTTTAGCTGCGTAACCGCCTCGTCATAGCTGTGGAGGTTTCTGTCTTCGGGCGTGAGCAGCTCATCATCCTCAAAGGTATAGCCCCAGCGTTCAAAGTTACGGTCAATTGCATCGCCGAGATAGGCAATCGTATCGTCGATGTATTCATCAAGATAGTCGTCTGACAAAACACTCGTCCTCAAATCGTGGTAGCGCTCGATAATCCGCTTGGTAAAGTCCTCGTTTTTGACAAGCATCCAGTACCACGGCGCGTTAATCAGGCGGAAGTCGTCTATCGGAATCGACTGTTCCTGATAATTGTCGCAGGAATTGTTGAAATCCCAGATACACATACGGAATCTTCCGTTTTGATCTTTATAGATATAGGTGGAATAGCCGCCGGCGTCATAGTTCAGGGTAAATTCGTTGATGATAAAGTAATCGACAAAGGAATTGAAGTCTATCGTCTTTTTGTAGCCGAATTCATCGCTGTCAAAGTCATAGGAATACAGGGATTTTTCAAATTCCGAAAAGTCCTTGGTGATGGACGTCGAAAGCTCCGGCGTCAGATTTTTGGGACCGGGATATTCAATGTTGATACCGCTGGTTTGATTCAGACGGTAAACATATTTGGTAAAGTTGTTGATATCAACATCCGAGGTACGGTCCATTCTCAGAAGATAGCCGGAGTAGGTGTTGTCCTTTTTATTGACCGAAAGCTGCAGCCTTGCGCCGTCCTCACCGGCGGTGATGGTTTCCGTCATGACATAAACGCCCTCATATTCGCCGTTGATAAACAGCTCGCAAAAGCGGACGTTCGGCGCATAGGACATGATTTCGCCGCCGATGTTGTACCACATATAATTGCGGATAAGGGTTTTGTCGAGATACGGTCCGTGCAGCACCCACTCACTGTGTGCCGCCATGCCCATGACGCTCTGGTTGTTGCTGTTTCCCTTGTCATCAATCAGCTTCAGCTTATAGCCCAGCTTGTCAAAATAACGGGAGGAATTGCCGTGCACGTGAATGGTCGCAAGACTTTCCAGCGTCGGCTCGTCGCCGAGGTGATTGTTGGTTTCGTCATGGTCGGTGATTTTGACGGTTGACACAATGCGGTCGGAACCGTCAGCTGCGGTTGTTCTTTCGTGGGTGTGCTTCTTTTTACTATACACCGGCTTGCCGGGAATGTCCTCGTCGGTTTCAATCTGAACCAGCGGAAGATGGGTACAGAATTCACCGCTGTCGTGATTAGTGCACGCCGCCTTTTCGGCAGCCGTCAAATGCTGGTGCACCCGTCCCGGCTCCTGACGGACAAAAATCGTGGCGGTGAAGCCGGTAATCAACAGCGCAACGCAGAGAATAATACCGATTATTTTATTTTTCATTCAACCACCGCCTTTCTGCTGATGAGAAAAAATGATAATAGCAATTACTGTTCAATATAATCCGTGAAGGGCTCGCCTGTCATGCGGGCAACACGCCTGATGACGGCGGATTTGCGGTTAAGCCCCGCCTCACGGACAAAATAATTGGTCATGCTGATGCTGACCTTTTCGCTGTCGCCCGCAAACAGCAGTTGAAAGCCGCTTTTCAGCCACGCTTCGTCAGACAGCTCCGTTCTCTTGGAGTAAGGGTACGCCATCACAAGCGGCTGCTTGTTAAAGTATTGACGAAAGCTGCGCGCGGTGTCGGAATAGTCCTTTTGCGCAATCGGCAAAAAGTCAGCAAGGGTATCGCCGTCCTTGGTAGACGCGCCGCACCGTCCATCGTGTGAAAAATAGTGCTGTTTATCTGTATGGCTAACCATTTCAATCTCACCGGAAGCTTCCATTTCGGCAAGCTCCTGCCATGTGCAGTAGGGCGCCTCGCTTTTTGAACGCGCGTCGGGCGCGTTGGTGGCATTGTCGATTTCATAGCCAATCAGCGCCAGCGACGCTGTCATATGATATTTTTTGAGCAGCGGCCACGCGCGCTTATATACGCCGTATTTGCCGTCGTCAATCGTGATCAGCACGGGTTTTTTCGGCATGGAGCCCTTGCCGTTGAGATAATCAATCAGCTGAGCGGCGGTAATGGAGGTATACCCGTTCTTTTGGAGCCACTGCAAATCGCTTTCAAACTCGCTTGCATAAACGGCGTATTCATCAAAGGCTATACCGGCATCCAAATCCTCCTGTGTAACAAACTCGTGATACATCAGCACCGGTACACCGAACACCGTTCCTGCCTGATAGCCCGTTTGCTGCGGCGCGCTGAGCTCGCTGCGGAACTCTCCTCTGACCGCGCGGACACGATAGAACCAGTCTGTGTCTTTGTTCTCGTTCGCGTCATACAGGAACGGCTCATCACGGGTTGCCACAAGCGTATAGGTGCCGTCGCGGGTTGCGGAGCGCATAAACTCATAGGTGCAGTTCTCCTGCGGCTTGACGGAAACCACCACCGTATATTTATCCTTGGCGGTGACGGAGGTAATCACCGGTAATTCGGGCTCGGCTACTTCTCCTTCCTGCTTGCCGACAGGAACGTTCAGGCTGCTTTCAAGCGCCTCTGAAACGCCGTTTTTGCCGATGATCTCCAATTTATACAGGTAGGTGCCGCCGATTTGTATAAAGCGGTCGGTATAGCTTGTTTCATCGCTGTCCGAATCAAAGATAAATTTGTAATCCTTTTCCTTCGGAGCGCGGCGATAGAGACGGTAGGTTTCCGCTTCACCGCTCTGCTCCCAGCGAATCACTACCGCTCCGTTTTCAAGCGTTGCGGAAAGCTTTTCCGGCTGCGCGGGTTTTTCACCGCAGGCACAAAGCAGAAAGCAGATTAGCAGAAGCGCCGCAAAGATACGTTTCATATCAGTTGGACACCTCGTCGTTCTGCATGACAATGTTGACATACTCAATGCCGCCGATGCTATAAATCGCATCGGTCAGGCTGCCGCTTTTTTCCTCAACGCGTCTGAGCTGATTGGCGGTAATTTCGTAGATAAACTCGATGGTATCCTCGTCGGAATTTCTGACGCGCAGAATCGCCTTGCGCTTAAACACCGAGAACATATGCGCCTGAACGGCAGACTGACGGCTGCGCGAGCCGCGGATAATCACCAGCATACGGTTGTCGCTTTTGATAAGTCCGAGAACAAGCAGTATCAGGAAAGTCACGGCGCTGCCGATGGCGGCAACCAGGTAGTCACCCACGCCGCAGCAAATGCCCGCGATAACCGTCCAGAAAATATAGATGGTGTCGCGGCTGTCCTTAATGGCGGTACGGAAACGCACGATGGACAGCGCACCGACCATACCAAGGGAAAGCGCGATGTTGTTGCCGATAACTGTCATCACCGTTCCGGTGAGTACCGTCATCACCACCAGCGAGGCGTTGAACTTTTTGCTGTAAATGGTTCCCCTGTGGGTAATCATGTAGGACACAAAAATAAATATGCCCAAAGCGGCAGAAACGAGAATATTAAAGATAATACTCTCAAGGCTTAATTCGCCCGTTGTCTGAAAAAGGTTAAATAGCTTATCTTTCATTTTCAACTCTCCTCACAGATGGCTTTGATAGGCGTTTTGCCGCGCCAACACATATTTGCTGACGGACAGCTCGCTTTTGTCGATACAATTTATCATGCTCTGAATATAATTCAGAAGAAATCCGTTAAACTTGACCTCCAGTACAACATTATACGGGTCAAGAACCGGATTCATGTTCAAACGCTCCGAAAACAAATCAAAGCAGCTTTCGGTGGCGACAATGCGGTTGTCAAAGGTGACGCGAATTTTATTTTCCTTGGCGATAAACGCCTTGCGGTTGTACTGCACTATGGTTCGCGGAATATACGCACGCGTCTGCATCAGCCCGTAGATTTCGGCGGCAAACGGCTCCTGATAGCGCAGCAGCACCGAATAATCGCCGTCAATCAGGCGCTTGGCGTCCTCGCGGGAAACACGCAGCGAGCGCTTCAGCTGACGCGAACCCTGTTTTTGCTTCATTTCCAGCATGGCAAAATTTTGCGTGGGGTCGTAGCACCGCAGACGGACTTTCCTTCTCAGCTCAATGCCCGCCAGTTTTTCGAAGTAGTCCGTATCATACGGCGTATCAAAATAGAGGGAGCGAATCATATAGCCGTGCGTGCCGTTGTGCGAATCCTGCATCATCACCTTTTCCAGTCTGCCGGCAGTGCTGCGGAACTCCGCAATACTAATCAGAAATTTCTTTTCTTCACGAAATACCTTATTCAATCCATCACCGCCTAAAAAAATAACCGACCGCAATAAAAAATTGCGGCCGGTCAATCATACGTTCAAAAAACGCTGCAGATACCTAGCTTTGCGTCCCTGTTTTTCAACAGGTTTGCCTTTGGAATACATTTTTTCATCAAATTTCGCAAAATAGCTGCCATTATGACAAAAATCGGCAACCTATGCACTATCATTTTACCTTATTTCTTCAAAAAAATCAAGATGTAAAATGATATTTTTTTCAGCGTTGCAAAAATGGGGCTGTCGTGTTAAGCAAAACGGTCATTTCGAAATAATCGGCTTAATGCGACAGTCCCTTTCCTTTTTGGGTGCTAATGCTGAAAAAGTACAGCTTTATGTATGATATTACGTTTTTATCGTTTTACTGAAAGCTGTCAGCTATTACCTCTGATGGGTAACTCGTCGTTGCCTTCGGTAGGGATTTCATCCGAGGTCACGATGAGGTCCTCAGTTTGGAATTCAAATATCTCGATCTCGGTGCGCTCATAACGTTCTTTCTTCATGACCAACCTCCTTACGCAATGCTGTTAAAATAGGTGATCGCCGCTTCGTTGTAGCGATACAGCGTCGTCACGGCTTCTCTGAGGTTACGATCGTTATCATTCAGCAGGACGTCCTTGACATAGGAGAATGTCGAGTAGCTGCCGAGGGAAACATCACCGTATTTCAGTTCATAATTTTCGCCGAGCTTCGACGCGGGGATATCCGTGACCTCAATATAGCACTACTCGTCGTTGTAATTCTTGACCGCTCCGACGTTTTTGCCGTCTCTGTCAATCAAAGAAAGAGCGGATGTATCGGCGCCGTTCTTCTTGAAGTAGAAGCGCAAGGTGGTCTTGGTTCTTAAGAGCAGGCTGTAGCCGTAATACTCGATTTTCTTCCCCTCAAGCGCCGCACTCATGGCGTCCTTATCGGGAACATCCGAGTTGATGGAAGTAATTTCATCCTGCGTCAGTTTTACAATAGCATAATGCGCGGTGCCATTAGCCGGATTTTCGGTGTTGTGGTCAAACTGAATCTGTGCGCTTGTGCCGTAGTTGACCATGGTCTTAACCAGTGTGATCAGCTCATCGGAGAACTTGCCTTCCCTATTCAACATGATAACGGTGGCATAATCTTTGACGCTGTACTGCTCGGTCGCAAACGGTTGCTCATCATCACCGAAGGTGATCGCCGCTGTAATCTTATCGCTCATTTCAGCGGCGCAAACATAGCAGGTCGCCTTGTAACAGCCGTTTTTTGAATCCTTTACGCTTTCACTGTCAAAGGTCACGAAATCATGCTTGTCGTTCCATGTGAAGTCAACGCGAACGCCCTTTGCGATTTCTTCGTCGGCAAGATCCAGATAGAAGTTCACGCCAATATCGCCGCCCAGCGTCAGGCTGTGATACGCGAAGTAGGTGAACGGTTTTTGGGAGGTATAGGTATTACCGTCGATCTCAGCGGTTGCCACAAGATAGTTTTTGCCGTCCTCAAGGCTTCTGCTGATGGTCGCGTCTACGGTCTCCATATGTTTGCAGCGTGCATAGCTACAGGTGAATTTTGCGGTGGCGGAGGTATCATTATTGCTCCATGTCCACACGGGATTGCCGTAGAGATGCGCGTCGGTGAAGACGTAATCGATGCTGCTCAGGAGCAGTTCTTTTGAGAAGGTCGTCTCATGCTTGATACGAGCCGTCACTTTCATATTTCCAAAACTTGAACGATCGACTGTGATTTTGCCGGGATAATCCAGCTTGATATCCAGTTTGTGATTATCATTACTGTTTGCATCAGAGAAGGCGACGCCGCCGATTGTGCTCAGATTAGAGGTATCGCCCGTGACCTTTTCGACCTGTACCTCAAGGAAGCTGTAAGGGTTGATCTCGGTGATATT
>JAFUUV010000207.1 GCA_017471345.1 Ruminococcus sp. | reverse complement strand
GAAATCTTCCTTGCTTTGGTGTATAATTGATTTTGGTGTTATTATTCATAAACTTATTATACCACAACAGGCACATAACCGTCTATGCTTTCGGTTATGTGCCTGTCTGTTTTTTGGGGTGTTTTTTCACAGCCCCTTTTTATTGTAACCGATTTGTAATGGAATTGGAAAGGCGATGTATAATATGCATAAAATAATTTCCAAAAAACGGAGAGGATGCACAAATTATAGCAAAAAACTTTCGTGAATTCTCTGTGAAAAAATGACAAAAAAGGTTGACTTTTGTAATAAAATCGTTTAGAATAAAAAGGAACTTTCTTTTGGAGAATTCTAATACAGAAAATTGGAGGTGAGCTTTTGAGAGGTTTTTTGAAAAAAACCGCTGCCGCGGCGGTAGCCATGTGCACTGCCGTCAGTCTTTGCGGCGTGACCTATGCCGCGACGGGTTCTCATACTGACGGCAACCAGACCGAGCTGTTTGTCCGCGCTTCGCAAATCAGCGACTATGGTACCTACAGCGCCATCCAGTCCGCTCTGGACACGGCACGATACGGCGCGAGTGAAAACAATGTCTATCGCGTCACCGTTGAGCCCGGCAGCTACGACCTCACAAGGGCACTTCACATATACAGCAACACCATCCTGTCCCTCGAGGGCGTCACCCTCAACCGCAACCCCGAGGCAACCGCCAATATGCTGCGGACAGGTGACTATGACAGCGAGACCAGCGGCGCGACAGGCTATGCCGCGCACAGCAATATCCTGATTGAAGGCGGCGTTTTTGATGGCGGCGGTACCGCCAACACCATGATTAAGGTGGCGCACGCAACCGATTTCACGATGCGCGGCATCACCTTTCAGAATGAACACAACGGTCATATGATGGAAATCGCCGGCGTGGACGGCTTCAACGTCCTTGACTGCACCTTTAAGGATCAGCTGATGGACAAGGACGAGCCGGGCTATGAAGCCATTCAGCTTGATATTCTCAAAAGCGGACATATTGTCCAGTGCCGTTCCGAAGCGCTTACGATGAAGAACGTCCGTATCGAGGATTGTGACTTTATCAATTGTCCGCGCGGCATCGGTACGCACACCGCGATTCTCAACGCGCCTTTTGACGGCATCAAAATCCGCAACAATACCTTCACCGATATGGGCAGTGCCGCGATTCAGGGCATGAACTGGAAAAACTGCGAGATCAGCGGCAATACCATCAACGGCACACCGCGCGGCATCTCTATTTATTCCATGTTTGACGGCGGCTCGGGTATGTATCCGGCAAGTGTTCTCGCCCGTGAGGGCAACACCAACACGGATATTTCCGAGAGTTACATCCGTCCGACCAACAGCAATATTCTGATTGCCGACAACACCATCAAAAATTGCGGCACGGTGCAGGACGTTTACGCGCCTTATGAGAGCGCTGCGATTTCCGTTATCGGTAAGGTGGTTTCGAAGGTATATACACCGTTTGAGGATGGCAGCGGCGCGTTGCCAAAGGGCGATTATTATATCACCGGCATCAAAATCTGCGGCAATACCATCGATACCAACGGCTACGGCGTCCAGCTCAGCGACGCGAGCTCTGTCACGCTCAGCAATAACCTCATCCGCTGTGCCGCCAACGCGTTTGACAATGTGAAATACCACGGCATCGCGATGACGGATGACACCGTTGTCAATTCCATCAGCGAATGTGACATCGAGGGCAGCGTCAACAGCGGCATTTACGCCGACGACGCTTGGATTGGCTCTGTTTCCGATTGTCGTGTTGTCAATTCCGGAGCAGACGCAATTCAGTTAAATAACAGCAGTTATGCCAAGTCAGTTGTCAATAACTATGTCAGCGGCAGCAAGGACTGCGGTGTATCCGCGATGTCCGGCTCCAAAATTGTCAACGTCAGCGGCAATACCATCCGCGACTATAAGTACAAGGCGGTCTATCAGGCGAAAAACGCTACCGCCACCGCCGGCAAAAACTACAGCGACGCCGCCGAGGTGGAGTCGATTTCCCTCAACTGGGGCAGCATCGCCATGGGCGTTGGCGAAAGCTATGTGTATTCCCTGACCTCTTATCCCGCCGAGGCAAAGACCTGCTTCATGTGGAGCACCAGCGATCCCAGTGTCGCCAAGGTGGAGGTAGACGGCAGAATCCGCGCGGTCGGCAAGGGCAGCTGTGAAGTGACCGTTACAGCCGGAAACGGCGTTACCGCTTCCAGCTATGTCCGCGTATATGACGCGCCGGACAGCCTCTCGCTGAATAAAAATATGCTGGAATTGGGAGAGGGAGAGCAGTTCGACCTCAACAGCGCCATTCCTGCCGGTACTGCCGCACAGAAGATTTATTACTATTCCAACAATGACAGCAGCGTTGCTGTGGAAAAAATCGGCGGTATGGTGACCGCCAAGTCTGTCGGTACCGCGACCATCGTTGCCAAAACAT
>JAFUUV010000027.1 GCA_017471345.1 Ruminococcus sp. | reverse complement strand
GCCTGCCATCGAAGAAGCGAAGGCTGCTTACGACGCGCTGACTGCCGACCAGAAGAAGTTAGTGAACCTTGTGGACAGAGCAAAGCTTTCCGCTGTTGCGGCTGTGCTCAAGCAAATGGTGGACGAGGCTGCTTCCGAAGCGGTGGAAGACCTGATTCGCGCGCTGCCCGCTGCCGAGGATGTGACTCTCGACGACCAGCCTGCCATCGAAGAAGCGAAGGCTGCTTACGACGCGCTGACTGCTGACCAGAAGAAGTTAGTGAACCTGACAGACAGAGTGCAGCTTGCAGCGGATGTGGCTGCCATTGAGAAGCTTGTAAACGATATCGCTGCTGCTGACGCTGTCACGGAGCAAATCAACGCGCTGCCCGACGCTGCGGATATAACCCTTGACGACGCTGCCGATGTGATGGCTGCAAGAGCTGCTTACGAAGCGCTGACCGACGACCAGAAGGCTTTGGTAGATGATGCTGTCGTACAAAAGCTGAATGACGCGGAGGACGCTCTCTTTGACCTTGTTGACGCGAACGCTGTCAGCACGATGATTAACGCACTGCCTGATGCGGATGATGTTTCCGTTCATGATAAGGATTTGATTGAAGCTGTCAGAGCCGCTTATGACGATCTCAGCGACGCGCAGAAGGCACTCATTGACGAAGATACCTACAAGAAGCTGACCGATGCCGAGGACGCTCTCGCTCAGGCTGAGGCTGACAAGGCTGCCGCTGAGGAGGTTGACGCGCTGATTGAAGCGTTGCCTGCTCCTACGCAAGTGACCGTTGATGACAAGGAAGCAATCGAGGCTGCCAGAGCCGCGTTTGACGAGCTCACCGACAATCAGAAAAACCTCGTTTCCATGGCTGACAAAGTGAAGCTTGCGCTCGATGAATACGCTCTCGCCAATGCCGAAAAGGCTGTCGAGGACGAGCAAATCGCCGATGTTGTCGAGGACATGATTAACGCCCTGCCGGCTCCCGATGAGGTTACCCTTGATGACAAGCCTGCTATCGAAGCGGCAAGAGCCGCCTACAACGACCTCACCGATGACCAGAAGAAGTTTGTTTCCCTGGTGAACAGAGTCAAGCTTGTGCTGGATGAGGCTGCTGTTGAAAAAATTGAGGAAGACATTGCCGCTGCGGAAGCGGTAAAGGACATGATTGACGCGCTGCCTGCAGCCGAGGATGTTACCGCTGATGACGCTGCCGATATTATCGCTGCCAGAGCTGCTTATGAAGCTTTAACAGACGATCAGAAGGCGCTTGTTGACGATGAAACCGTTCAGAAGCTGACCGATGATGAAGCCGCTCTCGAAGACGTGATGGAGGTTGAGGCTGTCAAGGCAATGATTGACGCGCTTCCCGAGGCTGACGATGTGACTTATAGAGACAAGGACGCCATCGAAGCCGCAAGAGAAGCTTATGACGCGCTGTCCGACGAGCAGAAGGCGCAGATTGACGAAGATACCGTCAAGAAGCTGACCGACGCCGAGGAAGCTCTTGCAAAGGCTGAGGCTGACAAAGAAGCTGCCGACGCTGTTGACGAGATGATTAAGGCTCTCCCCAATCCGCTCCGTGTCACCGCTGACGACAAGGACGCTATTGAAGCTGCCAGAGCCGCGTTTAATGACCTGACCAACGCGCAGAAGACTCTGGTTCCGTTTGTTGACAAGGTGAAGCTCGCACTGGACGAGGCCGCCCTCGAAGCAATTCAAAAGCTTGCTGACGAGGCTGCCGCGAAGGCTGTTAAGGACATGATTGACGCGCTGCCTGCCGCTGAGGATATCACTTCCGACGACAAGGCTGCTGTTGAAGAGGCAAGAGCTGCTTATGACGCGCTGACCGACAACCAGAAGGCGCTGATTGACGAGGATACTCTCAAGAAGCTCACCGATGCTGAGGCGAAGCTGAATCATTCTGCTATCCTTGGCGACGCGGACGGCAACGGCGTGGTGGACATCACCGACGTATCCACCATTCAGATGCAGATTGCCGGTATGGTTGAATTGGATGACACCCAGCGCCTTGCGGCGGATGTCAACCAGGACGGCGTGATTGATATTAACGACGCGACCATTCTCCAGCTTTACATCGCGAATGTACCTGTGGATTATCCCATCGGCGAAGAGATTTAAACCTGAATTTTACTATAAAAATCCTGTCACGGCTGTGGCAGGATTTTTTTTCGCCTCGCGTTCACACAAAATACTAACGAATGTTCCATAATGGAACAGCTAAATTTATAAAAATATCTTGTAATTTCCTGACGAATTGTGTATAATAATATCAAGAGTTTACGGAAGCTTGAAAATCCACAAATACGGAGAATCATATGTAATGGGTCTGCTTTTTTCTGATACCTTGAGAAAACTGAGAATTGAGAAAAATTTTTCACAGCAGGAACTGGCGGATAAAATGTTCGTTGCCCGATCTACGGTGGCGCGATGGGAAAGCGGCAGCCGCTTGCCGGACGCCACGAGAATATCCCGCCTTTCTGAGGTTTTGGAGGTTGACCTGAATTTACTGCTCTCTGCCGCCGCGCAGAGTGATGAGTGTCCCAACATTATTTTGGTAGACGACAGGAAGCTGATTCTGACCGGAGGTTTGCCGATTATCGAGCAGGTTTTCCCTCACGCAATGGTGATGGGGTTTACACAGGCTTCGGAAGCGATAGAATTCGCGAAGTCCAACCGCGTGGCGCTTGCTTTTTTGGATATTGAGCTCAGAAACGCCAACGGTTTGGATTTATGCCGTACACTTCTCCGCATTTATCCGCGCACCAATGTCGTGTTCTTGACGGCGTACAGCGACTATGCCTTTGACGCGTGGAGTTCGGGAGCAAGCGGCTTTATGCTCAAGCCAATCACGCCGCAGGGAATCAGGGAACAGCTCAGCAACCTGAGATACCCGTTTTGGACGGGAGGCGAACCTGATTGACTGACTGGACGGATATTGCCTCTTTTTCTGTCGGCGGCGCCATGCTGCTGATGATGGCGCTCGGTATTGTGTTTTCCGCGGTTCTGCCCGCTATTGACCGGTGGAGCAGACGTTATTTTATCACCTTGTTTTCAGTGCTTTTGCTGAGCGTTGTTGTCTTTTTTGTTGATGTTATCATCTACAGGTTTCCCGAGATGATGGTTGCGGAAAAAATTATCGTCTTTTTTGAGTTTATGACGGTGTCCGTGCTGATGCCGATGCCAATCATTTTGCTGCTGCACCGGTGTGGTGAAGATATCAGACACAGCCCGCTGTTTCGTGTTGAAATGATACTGTGGGGCGTGTGCTTTGTCCTTTTGTCAGCGGCGCAGTTTACGGATCGTTTCTATTATTTTACACCGGAGCTTGAGTTTGTCCGCGGACCTTTATTTGTGTTGCTGCCGTTGCCGATGCTGGTGACGATGATTCTCAACATAGCAGGTACTGTCAAAAGACGGAAAAAGCTCACCAAAAGGTATTATTTCGCCATTTTTGTTTATCTTCTGCCGATGACAACGGCGTTGCTTTTCTATCTGTTTAATTATCTCGCTATCTTCATTATATTTGGAATGGCGATGTGCGCGCTGATGATGTTCGGTCTGATTCTCTCGGAAAATGTGCAGCAGTTTATGCGGCAGCAGCGTGAAATTGCCAATCAGCGTGCCAGTGTCATGGTGCTGCAGATGCGTCCACACTTTATTTACAACACGATGATGGGTATTTATTACCTTTGTGACCAGGATGCCGCAAAGGCAAAGCAGGTCACGCTGGACTTTACTGCCTACCTGCGCAAGAATTTTACCGCGATTGCCAGCGAGGATACCATTCCTTTTCAGGATGAACTGGAGCATACACGCGCCTACCTCGCCGTGGAACAGGCGCAGTTTGAGGATGCGCTTTTTGTCAGCTTTGATACGCCGCACACCATGTTCCGCTTACCGCCGCTGACGCTGCAGCCGATTGTGGAAAACGCCGTCAAGCACGGGCTGCAATCAAGCAGCGATCCGATTCATATTTCTGTCGTCACCAAACAAACAGAGCATTCAAGTGAAATCATCGTCGAGGATGACGGTCCCGGCTTTGATACGGTCGATGACAGCGAGCCGCATATCGCGCTGAATAATATCCGCCAGCGGCTTGCGATGATGTGTAAGGGCGAATTGATGATTACGTCGCGCAAGGGCGGCGGAACATCGGTAAAAGTGACAATACCGGTTTCCAGCTGGTAATGGAAACGGTTTTTGGTTTTTCTGTGTCATTAACGGCAGCCCTGCCGTTAAAATAAAGCAAAATTTTTTAAAAAGAGGGGATGTCATGTTCAAATTACTCTTCAAAAACATGAAGGCAAAGAACTGGGTCTCAGTTGTCGCAATCTTTTTGCTGACATTGGGAGAGGTTTTCTTCATGATGCAAATCGTAAGCTACATCAGCTTGCTTACCGGTGCTGTTCAGGCCAGTAGGGAAAAGGGTGTAGCCGAAATTTGGTGGTATGGTCTGTATATGATTATATGCGCCATTCTGATGGCTGCAATCGAGGTCATTATCCGCTTTGTGGCCAGCGCGACTGCCTCCAGTTGCATTACCGGTATCAGACAGAAGATGTACGAGAGAGTCAACGAGTTCGCTATTTCGGACTTCGCCTCCTTCTCCACAGAGTCTCTGATTACCAGAACCACCAACGATATGCAGAATGTCCATCTTGCTTGGCTCACATTCTTAAAGACAGCGTTCCTGTCGCCTGTCGTCATGGTGTGGTCAATCATTCTTCTGCTGCAGTACGCCAACACTTCTCTGACAATCGTCACCGCCGTATGGTTGGTATTGCTTGTCGTTGCGGTTGTAGTTTTGCTGATGATGTTAACGCCGAAGTTCAAGGTTGTCCAGAAGCTCACCGATGCTCTTAACGTCGCTTCCAGAGAAAACCTGACCGGCGTCAGAGTTGTCAGAGCGTTTAACGCGGAATCCTATCAGGAAGGCAAGTTTGAGAAGGTCAACACCTCCTTCACCAAGGTTCAGATTTTCGCGGGCAGAACGCTGTCCTTCTTTACACCGTTTGTTATGATGGTCATGTCCGGTTTGTCACTGTCCATTCTCTGGGCAAGCGCTTATGTGCTCAATGGCATGAAAATGGAAGACGCCGCGCAGGCGTTCAGCTCTACCAACGCGTTTGTAATGCTTGCCAGCCAGATTATTATGTCCTTCGTTCTGATGGTTACGCTGATTGTTATCTGGCCGAGAGCCTCTGTCAGCGCCAAGCGTATTCACGAGGTAATTGTCCATAAGGTTTCCGTACTGGATACCGACAATCCCGTCGCTTTCAAGGAAAAAGGTACCATCGAATTCAAAAATGTCGGCTTTGCTTATCCCGGATCGGATAAAGAGGCTGTTTCGGATATTTCATTCAAGGTCAGACAGGGTGAGACAATCGCCTTTATCGGCGCCACCGGCAGCGGTAAAACGACGATTATCAACATGATTCCCCGTATGGCTGACTGCACCAGAGGCGAAGTGCTGGTTGACGGCGTCAACGTCAAAAATGTTCGCCAGAAGGATTTGAGAGACCGCATCGGTTACGCTCCGCAAAGAGGCTTCCTCTTCAAGGGCATCATCAAGGATAATATTGCCTTCAAGGATACCGATATGACGCTTGAGGACGTCAGATGGGCGGCGGAAATTGCCGACGCCGACGGCTTCGTCATGAAGAAGAGAAACGGCTATGACTCTGAGGTTGCTCAGGGCGGCTCGAACTTCTCCGGCGGTCAGAAGCAAAGACTCTGTATCGCGAGAGCGGTTGCGACCAAGCCTGAGATTCTGATTTTCGACGACTCGTTCTCAGCGCTGGACTACAAGACCGACAAGACTGTCAGAGGTCGTATCGCGGAACAGCTTCCCAATACCACAAGAGTTATCATTGCGCAGCGTGTTGGTACCATTATGGATGCAGACCAGATTGTCGTTTTGGATCACGGCAAGATGGTCGGTATCGGCAAGCACTATGATTTGGTCAGAAATTGTCCTGTATATCAGGAGATTGCGTTATCACAGCTTAGTAAGGAGGAGTTAGGATTATGAGTGCAAACACCACAGCTCCTGCTAAGGAAAAGAACAAGCTCGGCAGCCTTGTCAAGGCGTTCCGTCCGTACTACGCTCCCTTTATCTTCTCGATTGTGCTGCTGATTGCGTCGGTTATCTTTACCATTTTAACCCCCGGTACCATCCGCAGCCTGACCAACGAGATTTCACCTGTCGGCAAAACCGCGGTTGACGGTAACTTTGTCGTTAACATGGACAACGTTATGGGCTATGCGCTCACGCTGGTCTTTTATGTCGCTACCGCGTTTATTACCGGCTTTATTTCCGGATTCATTCTCAACACCATCATTCAGAAATTCTCAAAGGATTTAAGAAGGCAGATTTCCTCGAAAATCAACAAAATGCCGCTTAACTACTTTGATACCACGCAAACCGGTGATATCCTCTCTGTTATCACCAACGATGTTGATATTCTCAGCACCTCCCTGCAGAACTCCGTCAGTATGCTGGTTCAGTCCGGCGTTATGCTGGTCGGCGTATTCATCGCGATGTTCATCGCCTGCTGGCAGATGGCGCTCGTTGTTGTCTGCTCGCTGCCCATCATGCTGATTATCATTGGTCTGACCTTCAAATTCGCTCTGCCGCTGTTTGACAAAAACCAGAAGTTGCTCGGTGATGTCAACGCGACCGTTGAAGAAAACTATTCCGGTCAGCTCGTGATTAAGGCGTTCAACGCCGAAGATCAGAAGGTAGAGGAATTCAGAAAGAAGAACGATTTGTTCGGTTCTATTCTGTACCGTTCACAGGCAATCGGTACCCTTATCGAGCCTGCCATGCAGTTTGTATCCTACCTGACCTACGCGGCGGTTCTGATTGTCGCCGGTCTGCTGTTTGCTAACGGCGCCATCTCCGATATCGGCGTTATCACCGGCTTTATCGTATATGTATCGCTGTTCCAGGAGCCTCTGGCGCAGATTGGACAGGCGAGCTCCACCATTCAGCTCGGTACCGCTGCCTGCAACAGAGTATTCACCTTCCTCGAGCAGGAAGAGCTTCCCGACGAAGGCGATAAGAAGCAGCTTCTCGATCACAACCATATCCGAGGCGAGGTCGAATTCAAGGATGTATGCTTCGGCTACGATCCCAAAAAGCTCACAATCCGCAACTTCTCCGGTAAAATTAAGCCCGGCATGAAGGTCGCCATCATCGGTCCTACCGGTGCCGGCAAGACCACGCTGGTCAACCTGCTGATGCGCTTCTATGAAATCACCAGCGGTGATATCCTGGTGGACGGCGTTTCCATTAAGGATATGTCCCGTCAGGAGCTCAGAGACATCTTCGGCATGATTCTCCAGGAGACTTGGGTTATCAACGGTACGCTCAGAGAGAATATCGTCTACAACCTCAAGAATGTTGACGAGAACAGACTCCAGGAGATTCTCGAAGAAACCAACCTCAGCCACTATGTCGCAACGCTGCCCGATGGTTTGGATACCGTTATCCAGAAGGAGAGCGCTCTCTCCGCCGGACAGAAGCAGCTTGTCACTATCGCGAGAGCGATGACCGAAAACGCGCCAATGTTGATTCTCGACGAAGCTACCAGTAACGTCGATACCAGAACCGAAATTCTGATTCAGAAGGCGATGGATTCACTGACCAGTGGCAGAACCAGCTTTGTTATTGCGCACAGACTGTCCACGATTAAGAACGCCGACCTGATTTTTGTTATGAAGGACGGTAACATTGTAGAAACCGGTACCCACGACTCCCTGATGGAGCTTGGCGGACTCTACAGCGAAATCTACAATTCTCAGTTTAACTGATGTAGACAGTGATATGATACTGCCTGCTGTACCATCCCTATATGGGGGGTACGGCAGGCAGTTTTTTCTTTGCGGAAACAGCAGGGAAAATTCTCGTTGATGACGCTTCTGAATGTTTTATCATGGAGCAATATTATCGCAGGATTGTCATCTTTTTGTTTACGAAAAACTGATGAAATTGTCAGTTGCCGCAAGCGAATGACTGATAAAATGTTCGGAATGTCAAATGTCGAATGATGATTTTCTTCTGAATTTATCTTTTTCGATGACACGAAGGGTTACCCATCTTCAGATGTATTTTGCGGAGTATGATATCCTCAATCCCATCGGCGAAGTTTTTGCGGTATGATAGAGATTTTATTGTACGGCATCAGCACCATGCGCGCTTTTTTGGCCATGAATCCGGACTTCTAAACTATTGAATATTTCAGCGCCTTATGATAAAATAAAGAAAGTTTATCACGGAGGTGTTCCGATGCCGGTGAAAGCACCACGCAACAAAACCATTGATACCCCGATATCCGAAGGCGCCGCCTATCTTGCGCGCTGCATCAAAATCAAGGAAAAAACAGACGATATTCTCTCTGTCATGGATAAGACCGTTTTGGGCGACACCTTTGCGGTCTGTCCGTTGCTGCCCGAGGAAAGTGTCGATTTAATCATTGCCGATCCGCCGTACAACCTTACCAAGTCCTTCAACGGCAGTACATTTTCCAAAAAGAATACCGCCGATTATGAGGCTTATACCCGTCAATGGCTTTCCATGGTTTCGCCGCTGCTCAAGCCGGACGGATCCATATATGTTTGCTGTGACTGGGAATCCAGTCTGATTATCGGCCGTGTTTTAGGTGAGTTTTTCAAGGTGCGCAGCCGCATCACATGGCAGCGTGAAAAGGGAAGAGGCGCCAAGGCAAACTGGAAAAACGGGATGGAGGACATCTGGTTCGCCACCAAGGGCAAGGACTATACCTTCAACCTTGACGCGGTCAAAATCCGCAAAAAGGTCATCGCGCCATACCGTGTTGACGGCAAGCCGAAGGATTGGACAGAATCCGAAACAGGCAATTTCCGCGACACCTGTCCCTCCAATTTTTGGGATGATATCACCATTCCATTCTGGTCTATGCCTGAAAACACCGCCCATCCTACCCAGAAGTCCGAGAAGCTGATTGCTAAAATCATGCTTGCCAGCTCCAACGAAAACGATATCGTTTTCGATCCCTTCCTCGGCTCCGGCACCACCAGCGTGGTCGCCAAAAAGCTGCACCGCCACTATTTAGGCGTTGAAATCGACGAACAGTACTGCCTGTGGGCGGAACAGCGCTTAGAGATGGCGGACACCGATACCGATATACAAGGTTATACCGACGGCGTTTTCCGAGAGAGAAACAGCTGACAAATATAACAGACGAAGTTGAAATGTTTCAACTTCGTTTTTCTGTGCGCCCGACGGCGCACGTTTCTAAAGGGTGAAAGTCCCGAATCCGCCCGACAGCGGGAAGGATATAGCCGAACACCAAGGGTGTCCGCCGTGAGGCGGAATCTGAAGGAAGGTGCAGGCAAACCTGTGGTCT
>JAFUUV010000206.1 GCA_017471345.1 Ruminococcus sp. | reverse complement strand
TTTGCGTATCTCGTTCATAAACAGGGCAGCTCCTGTACCACGAGAGAGATATTCGCCGCGATCTTTGAGGATGAACCTTATGAAAAAAAGCTGCAAAATCTCCTTCAAACCTATATCTACGCTATGATAAAGAGCCTGAAGGCTGTCGGCGCAGAGGACGCGGTAGTACGCAGCTATAACGCCCTCGCGGTCAATCCCGATGTGCTCGACTGCGACTACTACCGTTTCAAGGAGCTGGACGCGGGAGCAGTCAACGCGTACCAGAACGAGTATATGAGCCAGTATTATTGGGCTGATTTTTTGTATGACGATTACATGGATTAAACATCTCAGCCATAATCTTAAGGCGCCACCGCACCATTCGCTGTGGCGCCTTTACTATATTCTTCATTTACCTATAATTTTTACAAGCCAAGGATGTATCGCAAAAACGCGAGAAAAGATTATCTGAATTTGGCGAAATGCAAAAAGCGTACCAAGAAAAAGATCCGCAAGGCGATCAAGCAGCAGCTTCAGTATATTCGTCGAGACCTCGGCTATATCGATATGTTTGTATTAGCCAACGGAGTAGTTCTTACCGAAAAGCAAGCCAAGCGGTTAACGGTCATCAAAGAGCTGTATGAACAGCAAAAGTATATGTATGACAACAATGTTCACAGCGTCAAAGACCGCATCGTCAGTATTTCTCAGCCGTATATCCGACCCATCGTGCGCGGCAAAGCAAAAGCTCCGGTAGAATTCGGTGCAAAGTTGGATATGAGCATTGATGAAAACGGATTCGCATGGTTAGAGAGATTATCCTTTGACGCTTACAATGAAGCGGATGTGCTCATCTCGGCAATAGAGAGATAAATGTTTCTAATACTTCTACATTTTACCACTATTACAACGTAACATCATTCATTCTTGGCTCTACGGATGAAGCAGCCTTGTCCTTGCCAATGGCGTTTTCGGGTTCGGCAAACTTTTCTTTCTTTTCGTGCTGGCCGTGAGGCTTTGAAGCCTCATGTTCTTCCACGCTCTGCACTGTTTTATCGGCAACCGCGCCGGTGAGGGCGTTGACTTTGATGGAATAATACTTGTCGCCGGAGGTAAAGCTTACCTTGTAAACCACAGTGCCGTCATCAAGCTTGGTGACGCGCGACTTGATTTTCTCAACCTTGTCCTCGGAGACACCCACTTCCTTCAGGGCTGCGGCTTTTGCTTTGTCCTTACCGATGGCATTTTCAGGCTCGGCAACCTTTTCTTTCTTGTTCTGTCCGCATTTTTTGGTGTTGCCGGTTGTTGATTCAATAGCCGACTGACTGTTGGTTGTTGCCGCGAAAGCAGTAGTCGCAAAAGCGGACACGGATAATATTGCTGCAAGAGAAGCGACGAGAATGAATTTGTGTTTCAATTTTACCTTCCTTTCAAATGTATCAGACATACATATCAAAAAATCTTACGCCGTCTAATTCAACGACAAAGTTCTGTGTTTCGTGCCAAGCGCTTGAGCCGATATAAAAGCAGAGCACTCTGTGCTGCACAGCGGAACCGTTTTCATCGAAAATATAAGAAACGGCTGCCTTAACATCTGCGTTTGGCTCAATAGATGTAGAGCCGTAGTAGCCGTAATCGCTGATGATTTCGTCGATTGAGCTTGTGCCGGACAAATTCATCGCGTCACGGATTGCCTGTGCCACCAACGCACAGCCTGTATATCCCATTGAACCGGCTTCGCCCATCACAAGTCTTTCCAGCTTTGCTCTGTCATAGTCCGAAAACGTCACTTGGCTTGGGCTGTAGTTTGCGTCCGGATTGTCGATTTCCAACAGCACATCGCCCGAATTGGCGGCTTGGTTTACTGTACTTGAAGTGTTGCTGCTGTTGGAGGAAGCCGTTTCCGAATTTGCCGCATTGCTTGTTTCTGATTCTGCTGAATAATCGGCAGATGTCTGTGGCTCGGTCAGCTTGGCTTGTCCGTTTTGATTATCATTGTTGAATTCAGGTTGACGAACGTCGCCTTTGTCTGTTCTTTCGGCTTTTTCGCCGTGCGGCTCGTTTTCAAACTCGGCTTTTCTTTCTGTTCTGTATAGCGTTTCATATTCAGGCACCTGCATCATCATTTCTTTTTCATTGTCGAAATGATATCTTCCCGCCGCAAAAGCGGTTGTCGTTGCTGCGGTAACTGCCAGAGTTGCGACAAGCGATACTGTTATTATAAATTTTCGTTTGGATTTAATACGAATCAACTCCTGTTAGCGTTTTATCTACCGGGTTTAATTTGCAGCTGAAGCTCAACCATTGGAATCACCCCCTTTCGCTATCTATGGAAAACTATCAAGTCAAAGGTGTCTGCCTGTCTTTATTACAGATAAAATACATCAGGCGACTTAAACTATCCTGAAATAAAATCAAATAAACTATATTTAAAAAGTTTTATTCTTTCTCGCTGGACTTTCCGAAACAGTGACAGTAACAAGGCATTTTTTGAACAAAAAATAAAGGACATATCTCAGAGAGCCTTGTACACCATCGGCAACCAGCCCAAGTACGGGCAAAAGCTCATTACGCTTTCAACCTGTACAAATGACGGTCAGGATAACCGTCTGATTGTGGTTGCTGCAGAAAATAACCCCTGATAACCCCTTACGCTTGACAAAGGGGTTATCAGGGAGTATATTATTCTTAAAGAGGTGATCGGCATGGATGTAAACGATAGAATCAAGGTACTGCAAGAAGAAATATCACAGTTGCCTAAAGGATATATTTCGCAGAAAAATATTCAGGGAAAAACCCGTTATTATCTTCAATGGTCGGAAAATGGCAAGAAAAAAAGCAAATATATTAAAGACGGAGAGCTTGAAAACCTAAGAGAGCAGATAGAACATCGAAAGGCTTTGCAGGAGGAATTGAAAGAATTGCAGAATCGTCAGAACAGCACTGTAAAAATGTCAGGTATAGATTTGGAATGTGAAACCAACATCACTGTCGGCAGAGCGCTTCTTGCGATGACAAAGGGCGTCGCCGAATGGGAGCGCCGTGATTGCTATGAGCAGCTCCAAGACTATCTCCACAGCAAGGAAACGGATAGAGTATGCCTGATTTACGGACTTCGCCGCACGGGAAAAACAACCATGCTCCGTCAAGCGGTTTCCGATTTGAGTGAATCGGAGTTTAATAAAGCGGCTTACATCAAACTGCGCAGAACCGACACAATGGCAATGTTGAACCGCGATTTAAAAAGACTGTTCAACGCAAATTATCAATACATCTTTCTTGACCAAGTGACCTTGATGAGCGACTTTATCGACTCGGCTGCACTGCTTTCCGATGTGTTCGCCGCAATGGGAATGAAAATCGTTTTGTCGGGTACCGACTCTCTCGGTTTCAGCTTGGCGATGAACGAGGAGCTGTATGACAGAGCGATTTCAATCCACACGACCTTCATACCGTTTCGTGAGCACTCAAGGTTGCTTGGAATAGACAGCATAGACGAGTATATCCGATACGGCGGCACTTTGAGAGCAGGAGAACTCGATTTTGAAAATCCGGAGTTGAACAGTGATGAAGCGTCGTTTAAGGATGATGAAAGCACCAGGCGGTATATCGATACTGCGATTTGCCGCAACATCCAACACTCACTTGCCTGTTATGAGGACGGCAATCACTTTCATCACTTGTATTCGCTGTATCAGGCAGGTGAGCTGACAAACGCCATTAATCGCATCATTGAAAACATGAACCATCGCTTTGTGGTGGATACGATTGTCCGGGAATTCCGGTCGTCAGATTTGAGTGTTTCCGCAAAGAATCTCCGTAAAGAGCGCGATCCCGAAAAGAGAACCGATATTCTTGACAGAATCGATATTGATGCTGTAACAGAAAAGTTGATGGAGATTTTGGATATACGCAACAAGGAAGATCAAAGCATCGGTATCACGAAATCTCATGTAATCGAGATCAAGGAATACCTAAGGGCATTAGATTTGATTGCTGAGTGCCCGATTGAGTATGCCAATCCCGAGCTTGAACCGTTAGAGCATACCATTTTCACCCAACCGGGTATGCGTTATTGTCAGGCGCAGGCGCTGATGTATTCGCTTATGCAGGATAAGGTGTTTTCGGCATTAAGTGAAAAAGAAAAAACAGATGTCACTGAGCGCATACTCGAGAAAGTACGCGGCAGAATGATGGAAGATATTGTCCTGCTCGAAACCTCTAAAGCCGCGCCGGATTCTGTCCGTGTATTCAAGCTGGTGTTCCCGGCCGGTGAGTTTGATATGGTGACATATGACAGCGTAGCCGACAAATGCGCTGTGTATGAAATCAAGCATAGTAATCAGGTCGTGCCGCAGCAGTACCGTCATCTTACAAACGAAGACAAACGGAAAATGACAGAAAAACGATTCGGTGAGATCATCGGCACAAATGTCATTTACCGCGGTGAGAATCAGGCTTTGGAAAATGACGTCAGCTATCTGAACGTCGAGGAATATCTTAAAGACATTCCTGACTCTATCTCAATAGAAGAATCGGAGAATCAGGATATGTCTCCGATAATGTAAAAATATTAGGCTCATCCCCAGAACCAGTGGGTAAGAAATTGCAGTATAGTAGAAAAAATCGGCTCATTTAGTTTCTATCCTCCTTGAATAATGCAAGAGGCCGCAATCCGCACGCTTCGGGGTCAGTCACTCGCTTCGGCGGATTTTGCACACAAAAATCTCCAATTTCGCGTTGCCGAGCCGCAAATCTAATTTCGTGTCCTGTTTAGAGGAACAATAACCGATATATTTACGCAAAAAAAGCCGGCACAAAACTCTTTCGAGCCTTGAGCCGACTTTCTCTTTTTTAATGATACACCCGTGTTATTGATTAATTGGCGGATGAGGAATCGTCAACTTGCGCATCAGGTTGAAGGTCCGGGTTCTCTGCCTGGGTGGCCAGATTGTACTCGCAGAAAATGCTGCTTACATAAACCTCATAGACTTTGCCGGTCGTATCGGCAACGCCTACAGCCCAGCAATCCTTACCTTCATAGGTGCCCGGGGTACAAATCGTTATCGTTTGACCGTATGGAACATTTGAGAGGGCGATTTCACCTGCTTCGTCGCGGGTGATGTTGCCGTGCTTTTCAACGACTTCGTTGTTGCCGTTATTGTTGTCCTGGCTGTCGCTGTCGGAAGTCTGGTTGTCCTGGCTGTCGCTGTCGGAGGTCTGGCTGTCCTGAGCTGCGGAACCATTGCCGTTGTTTCCGTTTGCCGCTGATGACTCAGCTGCTTTTGTCGTAGCCAGCGCAGTAGTCGCCGGAACGGTCGTCGCTGTCTTATCGCCATCTTTATTGCCGCCGCAACCGGATAACATAGCCGTAGCGGAAATAGCGATTACTGCTGCCGCAAGCGCAGCAAGAATTCTCATTTTTTTGTTCATTTTAGTCCCCTCCTGTATTTTTTTATCATAATAACACAATTATTTCTTAAAGTCAATTCTAAAATATTATTCCGAAGGCAAAAATTTTGAGAAAAGGATTGTAATACTTAATACTATTCTCTGATAGAAAGTAGACAACTTTCTATCAGAGAGAAAACGCTTGGCGCGTTTTCCAATTGCGCAAAAGCGCAATTGTCGTCTAATACAATCCTTCCTGTCGCAGTTCCTTAAGCGAAGTAGGTAAAATCGATCACATTCTCTGCGGTGTCCCAACCGCCGCCGCTGCGAATGTCGATGGTGAAGGTTTCGATCGTGTAGGCTCTGCCCCCATAATTCTTTATCACACGGATATCCGCCAAGCCGGAGCAATTCGCACGCATAACGGCGACGAAGCGGACGCTTTCATCTGCACCGTTGCGGATTTCAAAGTAATTCTGTGCCATACTGCTCAGGTCGTTCAGGCTGAAAACGTTGTCCAAATTGCCGCCGCCGAGGAAAAAGAGGGTTCTGCAGCTTCCGTCGTCCATCGTTATTTCAGCGGTCGCGCCGTCGTTTTTGCTCAAGGTCCACGTTGCCGTTTGGGTAATGCAGCCGGGATGGACGGTGTAAACGCCGGTGGTGCTTTCGTAATCGAATTCACCCGAAACGCCCATCATATTTTCCGCAGAGACGATGCGCATCTTACTGACCGAATTATGGATCTCGATATATTCGAAATGACCGTTAGCGCCGGTTGACAGCCAAATGCCGTTTCTCAGCATCGGCATGGTGTTCTGAACCTGAACAAAGTGGCTGCCGATCTCTGCGGCAGATGCGGATGTGGTAGCGATCGCGCCTGCGCTCAGACAGGTGACGGCGGCTAATACGAGTGCGGTTACTTTCTTTCTTGTGTTTTTCATAGTGATGATCTCCTTTTGAATCTTTATTTTTTGATTTTATTCAGTCAGCTGTTTGTCTCTCTGACTGTGGCTATAGCATATCATACCGAAGAAGACAAAAAGAAGACAAAAAAATGGGTTTTTTCAGATTTTTTTGAATTTATTGAAAAAAATTTTTTCTGCTGTTATAATATAGGCAGATTACGAATGGGGGGTAGTGCTATGAAAACAAAACAGGGCAAAATCAGTATCATTACGGCGCTGGTGCTGGTGGGTGCTTCCATTGTCACGCTGTTTGCGGTCGTACTGGCACAGGCGTCGGTTTCCCTGAAGGACAGCGCCGAAAAGGTGTATATCGACGGTGTATGCTCCGTGGAGGACGGCGAATGGACGCCCACGGTGCCGGAGAGTATGATCGAAACGCGGTTTCATCATGCCGTCATTCGCGGCAGGCTCTCACAGTATCCGAAGTACGGTGAAAAGCTGGTAATCATCTCCACTAACGTGTGGTATCAGTTTTTAACGGACAACTTCGCCGTTTCCAACAAACGCCCTGACGATACCTCTCCCCTAAAGAACACACCGGGAACCTGTATTGAGTATATCGAGCCGGATTATTTGGACTCTGAGCTGAACTTGGATCTATACTACCCCTATCAGCCTTTTTCCAACCGCGACCTGTCAGATCTGATAGATCTGTATGTGGTGGACGACAACGGCATTTACTCCTTGATCCTCAACAACCAGTACTTTCTGCTGCTGACGGCACTCATCATCAGTTCCTTCGGATTCTTTGTGTTCCCGATAGCAGGCTTTGTGCTGGGCGGTATCAACCTGCGCTATCTCTCGTTTTCCGTTCTCAGCTTTGTCGGCGGCATTCATTTGATATTCAAGATACTCTATCCCTATTTGCCGCTGTGGATCCACGACCCGGTTCTGTGTATGTCCCTTGGCGAAGCGACGATCCATATTTTCTGTATCAGTATGCTGCTCTTTATCAAGGTGACGCTAATGGAGCCGCGTCACGGGAAAATCAGCAATCTGGTGCTGTTAGGCTACACGGCGGTCGTCGTGATCGTTTTCCTGTTCAGTCCCCTCGGCGTAATGGATCTGTACGCCTGCAAGCCAATCTCCCACATCGCGTATGTCATTGCTTCGACGGCGCTCACGGTCTGTATGTTCCGCGAGCTCAGGACGAACAAGGAAGCCAAGCACGCGCTGATCACCCTGCTTCCGATTACAGCGGCGCTGATATTCGACGCGCTGAACGCCTACCTCGGCTTTATCAATATTACGTACTTGGAGCTCGGCACAGTGCTGGCGCTGGCGTACCAGATCGTTAATCTCGTGATCGACCTGCGTATTCAGTACAAGGAAGCTATCCGCTATCAGCAGCTTCAAAAGGAGCTGTACGAATCACGCGTAGCAATCATGGTTTCGCAGATCCAGCCGCATTTTCTCTACAACTCGCTGACCTCCATCGCCATGATGTGCTCCATCAATCCCGAAACAGCACAGGAGGCGACCATCACCTTTGCGGAATACCTGCGCGGCAACATGGACTCGCTCAAGCAAAAGACGCCGGTTCCGTTCACAAAGGAACTGGAGCACCTAAAAAAATACCTATATATAGAAAAGCTGCGCTTCGGCGAGGACCTGAACATTGAATATGACATTCAGGCGACGGACTTTATGTTGCCGCAGCTCTCGATCCAGCCCTTGGTTGAAAACGCGGTCAAGCACGGCGTAGGCATGAAGCGCGAAGGCGGCACCGTCACCATCGCCACGCGTGAAACGGAAACCGCGTATGAGGTGATCGTGTCAGACGACGGCGTTGGATTCGACACCGAATCGGTCAAGAACGACGGCAGATCCCACGTCGGCATGGACAATGTGCGCCGCAGACTCGACGAGATGTGCTGCGGCAAGGTTGAGATCACCAGCCAAATCGGACAGGGAACGGTTTCCAGAGTCATTATCCCGAAGTAGCGATCCATAACTAACCCAAAAAACAAGGAGGAACAGCCATGAGAATACTATGCGTAGACGATGAAAAGCTGGCGCTGCAGATGCTGGAGCAGGCGATCAAAAACGCTAAGCCGGACGCGGAGGTGCTGGCTTTCAAATATCAGGACGAGTTGATTGCCGAGGCGGAAGAGAACGGCTGCGACATCGCCTTTCTGGACATCCATATGCGCGGCATGAACGGCGTGGAGGTTGCCAAGCAGCTGAAAAGAATCAATCCCAAAATGAATATCATCTTCGTCACCGGGTTCAGCGATTACACCGGCGACGCTATGCGCCTGCACGCCAGCGGTTACATTATGAAGCCGGTCACACAGGCAAGGATCGAGGAGGAACTGGCTGATCTGCGCTTTCCGATCGAGCCGAAGAGCGGCGCCCTTCTCCGCGTGCAGTGCTTCGGCAATTTTGACGTGTTCACACCGGACGGCAAGCCGCTGCGTTTTGAGCGCAGCAAGAGCAAGGAGGTGTTCGCCTATCTGGTGCACCGCCACGGCAGCTCCTGCACCAAAAGGGAAATCGCAGCGGTGCTCTTTGAGGATATGCCCTATGACGCCAAGCAGCAAATCTATGTGCAAAAAATCATGTCGTCGCTGGTAAAAAGCCTTAAGGCGGTCGGCGCAGATCAGGTGCTTGAAAAATCCTACAACAATGTTTCGGTCAACACCTCGATGATCGACTGCGATTACTACCGCTTTGAGGAACTGGACGGCGGCGCGGTCAACGCCTTTCAGAATGAATACATGAGCCAGTATTACTGGGCGGAATTCTTCTGACGCAAGGAACCACCGGCTGTTGAATCATACATAGAAAACGATTGACCCAACGCTTTTACGGCGTTGGGTCAATCTGATTTTTTATGCAATCACCGATCCATTCTTGTAACCGAATTAATCAGTGCTTCCTTAACAATGATTCAGAGTGCTGTCGGCAAAGTCGTAGTTGAATTTCCAGCTGAACGTGCTCTCCTGTCCGCTGTCGGCGCTGTGGATCGCCTGTGCTTCATAGTTGACGGTGCAGTGGTTGAGAAGCACGTCGCCGTCGCCTACGCCGAAGAATATGTTCTTGTCACCCCTCTGGTTAAGTGTGACGTTGTTGATGGTCAGGTTCAGGTAGCTGTTGATAGACGATAAGCCGAACGTTGCATTGTCAATCGTGCTTTGGCGGTTGTCGTCGCCGTTAATGGTCAGGTAGCACGGATTGTTCGTTTTAGGGTCGTACTTGAAGAGCACAGAGTCGAACGATTCCGGCGCCTTGATGCTGTGACCGTTCAAGTTGAGGGTGACACAGATACCCGAATGGGGACAGATAGCATTGTAGTATGTTTCAATGTAGGCGAAAATATCCGCCTGTGCTTCGGCGCGGGTCTTGTAATGCTTGTGGTGTACGAGTTCGTTTTTAAGACAGCTGAAGAAATTTTCGGCGACAGTGTTGTCATACGGATCGCCCTTGCGTGACATACTTTGCGTTATGCCGAAGGCGGCAAGCGCTTCGCGGTATTTGTTGGACGCGTACTGAACGCCTCTGTCGCTGTGGAAAATCAGATCGCCGTCGGGTTTTTGCCTGTTGTACGCCATCGAGAGGGCGGCTACAACGAGATTGGCGTCAATGCGCTCAGAAAAAGCATAGCCGACGATTTTCTTGGTGCATAAATCCTTGACGGTGGCGAGATACAGCCAGCCTTCATCGGTTCGGATATAGGTGATATCACCGACCCACTTGGAGTTGGGAATATCGGCAAAAAAGTCACGTTTTAAGAGGTTTTCGCAGATAGGATAATGATGATTTGAGTTAGTGGTAG
>JAFUUV010000205.1 GCA_017471345.1 Ruminococcus sp. | reverse complement strand
TTTCGCTCTGCGAAATGACGTAAGGGTGAGGACAAAGCAGGATAACATATCCGATTGTAGTACGTTTGGTAAAGTATCGTTCCTATCCTTCACCCTTCAGTCACGCCGCCGAAGCGGCGCGACAGCTCCCCTCAAGGGGAGCCTTTGGGTGTAACGGCGAACCACGGTATCTCTATCAAGGTTATCCCGTCGTTGCGTGAATCATGCATAATGTTCTGTAGGGTTCGGTCTTGACCGAACCGCCGGATTTATCTCATACGTTATGATTCATCGCCTGCGGTTTGGTCAAGACCAAACCCTACAGGCATGGGTGCGGCGACCGCTCGGGATGACAGCAACAGGACGGCGCTCACCCCTCAAAAAACAAATGCTCAATCAGAATCTTCACGCCTAAGAGAATCAGCACGATGCCGCCGGCAAGCTCGGCGCGGGACTTGTATTTCGCGCCGAAAACGTTGCCGATTTTGACGCCGGCGGCGGAAAGCGCGAAGGTGGTGACGCCGATTACCGACACGGCAGGGACGATGCTGACCTCCAAAAAGGCGAAGGTGACGCCGACAGCAAGCGCGTCGATACTGGTGGCGACGGCAAGCGGCAGCATGGCCTTGGGCGAAAAGGAAGCGTTGAGCGATTCCTCCTCGTTTTTGAGCGCCTCGCGCACCATATTGCCGCCAATCAGCGCCAGCAGCGCAAAGGCAATCCAGTGGTCGAAGCTCTTAATCAGCGCTTCAAACTGCCTGCCGAGCAGCCAGCCCGCCACCGGCATCAGCGCCTGAAAACCGCCGAAATACGCTCCGCAAAGCAGCGCGTGGCGCGGACGGAGCCGCCGCACGGACAAGCCCTTGCAGACAGAGACGGCGAAGGCGTCCATGGACAGCCCGACGGCGATGACGAATATTTCCAGATAGCTCAAACAAATCCCCCTCAAATCAGAATACAAGCTGCACGAGCAGCATATAAAACGCCACGCCGGAAAACACGCTGATGAGCGTGTTGCGCTTCCAGACGTGCAGCCCGACCACCAGGGCGGCGGCAAGCAGCTCGGGTATACAGTAGGGATACACCAGCACACTTTTGCCCTTGAAGCAGTAGACCACCAGCATTCCTATGACAGCATATGGCAGGACGGTGCCCAAATATGTAATGACGCGCGGTCTTTTTCGTCCCTCGGGAAAAATCAGGAAGGGAGAAAAGCGCACAAACGCCGTGACCGCCGCCATGACGGCAATCAGCAAAAGCGAATAGGGGGTGTTGATTTCGCCGTTAATCAAGGCGCTTCACCTCCTCGGTTTTGTCCAGACGCTTGCGGAAGAGCATCAGCTCGAAGGCTATCAGCACCATGGAGGGGATGATAAACAAATCCGCGCCAAAGACGCACAGGCAGACCACGGTGGTCGCCGCGCCGAGAATGGCAGGCAGGTGATCCTTCGCGCTGAGCCACTGCTCCACCATGATGACGATGAACAGCGCCGTCATGGCAAAGTCGATGCCCTCGTTGGAAAACGGCAGCACGCCGCCGACAACCGCGCCGAGGGTGCAGCCGGTAATCCAGTAGAGATGGTCGAGAGCGGTGAGAAAGAAGTAATATTTTTTCCTGGAAATCGTGTCGTCAAGCTGCGCCGAGCAAACGACCGAGTAGGTTTCGTCGGTCAGACCGAAAATCAGGTACGGCTTCACGCCGCCCATGCCGCGGTATTTTTCGAGCAGCGAAAAGCCGTAGAAAAAGTGCCGCGCGTTGATAATCAGCGTCATGACAGCGGTGGTGAGGACGGTGGCGCCGTTGGCAAGAAAATCCACGCCGGCGTACTGTCCGGAGCCGGCAAACATGGTGATGCTCATCAAAATTGCCCACCAAAAGCTGTATCCCTTGCTTTCGAGCAGCACGCCGAAGCCAAAGCCCAGCGCAAGATATCCCGCAAGAATCGGCAGGCTGTCCCGAAAAGCACGTTGAAAGGTTCGTTTTGTCATTGTGAGTCCTCTTCTCAATACTTGAAATAGCGCGTTGTCAGCACCTCAAAACGGCTGCGGCGGTAACGGATGACACCTTCGTCGCGCAGACTGCCGAGGGTGCGCGAAAGCGAGGCGCGGTCAACCGCGAGGTAATCCGCCAGCTCCTCGCGCGTAAACGGCACGTCAAATTCATAGCTGTGCGTCAGCTCGGAATAGTAGCGCAGAAACCGCATCACCTTTTCGCGGACAGAGCGCTGCGAAAGACAGGCAAGATGCTGCGTCATCGCGTAAAACATCTGCTTCTGGCTGCTGATGAGATTGACAAGGATTTTGTGCTGCACCGCCACCTCGCCCTGACTCTGGTCGGTGATGGCGTCCGGCGAAAACATCATCATCTCGCAGTCGGAGTAGGCGACAAATTCAATCAGTGAGTTGTTGTAATCGAGCACGGAATAGAGCATACCGCTCGATTCGCCCTCCTCCATCGACCGCAGCAACGCGCGGGAGCCGTCGTAGCTGACGCTGTAAATATGCGTTCTGCCGCTGATGACCAGCCCCATCATGTGGGCGTACTCGCGCTCCATGCGCATACTCTGCCCCTCGTACAGCGCCACGTACCATGGGTTGGCGTGGGTAATAAAGGAGCGTATTTCGTCGCCGCTCATATGGGTAAACAGTACCTTTTCCTTTAGTATATCAATATGTTCCTCGCGGAAGTGATCTAAATATCGTTCCATAACAGTTGCACCACCTGCACTATTATAGCACAGATTTTTGCAAATGCAATTATTTCTTTCTCCTCTCCGCGCGAACCGTTTACAACGCTCTCGGCTTGTGGTAAAATATTCCATGAGGAGGGGGACACCCATGCAAAAATTCATTTGCGCGGTATTGGCGGCGGCTTCGCTGCTGACTGCCGCGATACCGACGGCGTTCGCGGCGGACGCGACGCCCGATGAAGCCGTCGCCGTAAAACAGGACGCCCTGATCGGCGACGCGGACAACGACGGCGCTGTGACCATTCTTGACGCGACCGCGCTGCAGCGCTTTTTAGCTTCGGGAGAGAGCGCCTTTGCGCCGCACTGGGACGCGGACGGCGACGGCAGCGTCACCGTTTCCGACGTCACGGCGATACAGCGCTGCTGCGCCGGTGAAGCGGACTGCGGGCTTGCCGGTCAGCGCTATGGCGACGCGCATCCCGTGGTGCTGCCAACCACGCTTGCCTTTGCCGAGGACGCGGTGAAAATCGGCGTCGGCGAGCGCTATCCCGTGGAGCTGATAGCGGACGGCAGCACGGACAGCGCCGTTTTCTCGACCGGCGATTCGCGCGTGGCGGTGGTCGCCGCCGACGGCAATCTGATTGGCAAGGGAGCCGGCGAAACCGTCATTTCCTGCGCCTGCGGCGGACTGACCGCGAAGTTAGCGGTGCAGGTCTGTCCGGCGGCGAAATCGCTTTCGCTCAACGCAACCGCCATCACGCTGGGCGTGGGCGAGCAGTTCGACCTTGACAGCTATGTCAACAGCGGCGCGGCGGCGTATTTTCGCGACTATGTGTCCGACAACCCGTCGGTGGCGACGGTTGCCAAGGCAGGCGGCATGGTGACCGCCGTCGGCGCCGGCACCGCCAACATTGCCTGCGTCCTGCAAAACGGCGTCAGAGCAGTCTGCGCCGTGACGGTAAAGCCCTACGCGCCGTCGCTGAGCCTGAACGCGACAAGCGTGACCGTCAGCGTCGGGCAGAGCTTTGACTTTGACAGCTACGCGCCGTCCGGCACCGCGGCGTATTACCGCGATTATGACAGCGAAAACCCTGCCGTCGCCTCCATTGCCAAGGGCGGCGGACTGATGCAGGGAGTTTCCGAGGGCAAAACTCGGATTTACTGTCAGCTGCAAAGCGGCGTGCGCGTCTACGCCGACGTGACCGTCACCAACGACCGCGCGCGGATTTTAGCGTTCCTGCGCGACCAGCTCGGCAACAGCAACCGCCCGTATGTCGCCTACTACAACTCCCGTCCGAGCGGCAAAAAGGTCAGCAGCGGCTTTGCGTGGTGCGCGGAGTTCGCGTGGTGCTGCATTGACCAAAGCGCGACCATGCTGGGCAAGCGCAACATGGTGAAGCAGTGCTGCCATGTCAGCGAAATCGCCATCCAGGCACGCAGCAGAGGCGCGCTGTACAACGCCTTTTCTTCAAGCTACGTGCCCAAGCCCGGCGACCTGTTTACCACCGCAACCACCAAGCATCCGGGCACGGACGGCAGGTCGCACATCGGCTTTGTCGAGTCGGTCGAAACCGACAGCAAGGGCAAGGTGACGAAGGTGCACACCATCGAGGGCAACTTCAACTGGGAGGTCGCCGCGCCCACCTCCACCAAGGTGACGCGGTCGGTATGGACCATCGGCAAAACACGCTACGGCGCCTGGTTGTGTGAATATATCAACATCGAAAAGCTGTTTTCATAGGTCTTTCGTCAAAAGCGATAGAAATATTTTGAAATTTGGTAAATTTATAGTTTTTTTATTAGCCGATTCTCCTTGTATTATCTTGATAAAAGTGATATAATGTAGGTGAACATGGGATGGCAGAACCTGGTGTTCAAAACTTGCAGCATTGCCGCGTGAAGAATAAAACTCAGAATGTCTTCTATAAGCAAACGCGGCGGTGCTGTCTTTTTATGTAAAAGGAAACGGCTATGAAATATTTTATTGACTTTGAGGCGTCCCAGTTTGCCGAGGAAATCATCTCGGTGGGCTGTGTGGACGAAAACGGACGCAGCTTCTACTCGCTGGTGCGCCCACAAAAACCGAAAAAAGTCACGGAGTTCATCACCAAGCTGACAGGCATCACGCGTGAGGAGGTGCTCTCGGCGCCGACCGCCGACGAGGTTTTCTCGCGTTTTTTTGAATGGCTTCAAAAGGACGGGGCGGTGCGGTTTTACAGCTACGGCGACTGTGACCGCCGCTTCGCGCAAAACACGATTTACGCCGTTGACGATTTCCACGCGCAGCTGGCGCTGAGCCTGATTATCGCCAGCATGGTTGACTTTTCGGTCGAGCTGCGCAAGCACTTCCGGATGAAGCGCTCCGTCGGACTTGCCAAGGTGGTGTCCTACTACCGCGGCGAAGAGGTGGTGCAGCGCCACAATTCGCTCGACGACGCGGAGTATCTGCGCGAGGTGTATCTGCGCTCGCGCAGCGAGGTGATTGACGTCTGTCCGTTTGCAGAAGAAGCACCGCCCGAAACCAACGTTCCCCACACCGGTAAACACAGCGTTTTAGCACACCGCGAGGGATTTGAAATCACCTTCGCGTCCTGCGGCAAGGCGGCGGAATGGCTGGCAAAAACCCAGCTGAAAAAGAAGCTCACCACCAAAGAAAAACAGAACATCAGCAACAAAATATCGCTCGCCATCGAGCGAGACCGTCCCTACAACGGCTTCAGCTGGCAGCGCAACGCACAATAAAACGCGGAAGGAAAAATTTCCCTCCGCGTTTTTTGTTGTCATTCTTCCTCCTCCTCGTCTTCTTCTTCTTCTGCTTCCGTCTCTTCTTTTTCTTCCTGTTCCTCTAACTCGCGCTCGCGGCTGCGGCGCTGGATGCCGAAGGTGACCGCGAACGAGGTTGCCGCAAGGGCAAGCAAAATCCATCCCCATTCCATTTGTAAAGCTCCTTTGCGTCTATTCCATTTTATTATAGCACAAAAATGCCGGCAATCAAGAAATTCTTCTTGCAATTTACACAAAAATAGTTTACACTATTACTATGTGGGAATGTACCATTCTCAAATCTTTTATCACAAAGGAGTTATTACTATGGGTATTATCAGAGCTGCCATCAACTCGGTCACCGGTGCGCTTGCCGATACTTGGCTTGAAGTCATCGAATCCGCTCCAATGGGCGTTAATGATGTGATCGTCCCCGGTCAGGCGGTTGACCAGCGCGGCAGAAGCCAGAATAAAAAGGGCGGCGAAAACCTCGTCTCCAACGGCTCCATCATCCATGTTCAGGATAACCAGATGATGATTATGATTGACGGCGGCAAGATTGTCGATTATTCCGCCGAGCCCGGTTATTTCAAGGTGCAAAACAGCTCCCTGCCCTCTCTGTTCAACGGACAGTTCAAGGACAGCCTCAAGGAAAGCTTCAGCCGTATCAAATACGCCGGCATTTCCTCCACCTCTCAGCGCGTATTCTTCATCAATTTGCAGGAAATCCGCAACATTCCCTTCGGCACCCAGAACCCTGTGCAGTATTTTGACGAGTTCTATGAATCCGAGCTGTTCATGCGCATTCACGGCACCTTCTCCGTGCGCATTGTCGATCCGTTCAAGTTCTACATGGAGGTCATCCCCCGCGAGGTCGTCACCGAAAACCGTACCTACACCTTCAACCGTCAGAATATGCAGCAGTATATCGACGAGTTTGTATCGGCGCTGAGCGCGGCGTTTAACCAGTACTCCGCCGACGGCAACCGCATCAGCCACGTCACCTCCAAGAACCTCGAGATGAACCGCTATATGCAGCAGGCGCTCGACGAGGAGTGGACACAGCTGCGCGGCATGGAGATTGTCAAGGTCGCCATGCAGAACCCCATCTACACCGAAGAAAGCCAGCAGATTGTCAACGAGCGCAGCAAAATGGCTTCGCAGGTCAGCTACCTCAAGAACGCCGCCAACCAGCAGGCGTTTATGGCGAAGTCCGTCGGCGAGGGCATCAGCAGCGCCGGCAGCAACCCGGGCGGCGCGGCAGTCGGCTTTATGGGCATGAATATGGCGCAGAATATGGGCGCCGGCGTGATGGGCTCTTATATGCAGAATCCCCAGTACGGCCAGCCCCAGCAGCAATATGGTCAGCCGCAGCAGTACGGTCAGCAGCAGCCTCCGCAGGCGCCCCGTCAGGGCGGATGGACGTGCGAGTGCGGCGCTGTCAACAGCGGCAAGTTCTGCACCGAGTGCGGCAAGCCCATGCCCGCGGCTCCCAAAAAACGTTTTTGCACCAACTGCGGCGCAGAGCTCAACCCCAACGCGAAGTTCTGTCCGGAGTGCGGCAATAAGCAGTAAAAAAATACAGCGGGGCGGCTGCATCAGCCGCCTTTCTCTGACAAACGGAGGTAACAAATGGCTACCTTAGAATACAAATGTCCCAATTGCGGCGCGCCGCTGGGCTTTCATCCGGAAAGCCAGAATTTCGCCTGCGAGTTCTGCGGCTCGGAATTCACCGCCGAGCACATTCAGCAGCTCTACGCGCAGAAGGAGCAGACCGAAACCGCCGAGGAGCGCGAGGTCAAGCACTCCGAGCAGCAGCAGGCGCAGGCGCAGCAAAGAGGCGAGGACTTCAACGAGGACTTCATGGTGTCCTACTCCTGCCCGTCCTGCGGCGCGGAGATTATGACCGCCGAGAGCACGGCGGCAACCGAGTGTTATTTCTGCGGCAACCCCGTCGTCCTCGGTTCGCGCCTGTCCGGCGAATTCAAGCCCGACACCGTCGTGCCGTTCAAGCTGTCCAAGGACGCGGCGGTGGACGCGTTTATGAAGATGTGCGGCAAGAAGAAGTTTTTGCCCACGGGCTTCGCCAACAAAAAACAGGTTGAAAAAATGCAGGGCGTCTACTTCCCGTACTGGTACGTAGACGAGCAAATGCAGTCTTCCGCCGTCGCCACCGGCAAAAAAGTGCGCCACTGGACGTCCGGCAACCGCCGATACACCGAAACCAGCACCTACCGCCTCTTCCGTTCCGGCGACATTGAAATCCGCAACGTCTTTGAGGAAGCGCTGCGCGACAAGCAGAGCGCCAACGCAAAGCCCAACGCGCCGCAGACCAACCGGCAGGCAAACGCGCAGGAGGCGATGAAGTACCTCGAAAATTACCACGCCTCCAAGCGTCACGAAATGCTCCAGTGCGTGCATCCCTTCGACACCTCGCAGGCGGTGCCGTTCTCGATGAGCTATCTCTCCGGCTTCAAGGCGGAGAAGCGCGAGGTCGGCAAGCAGGATATCGCCGGCATCATCGCCGACCGCATGGACGAATACGCCAAGGATTTGCTGCGCGGCACGATGAACGGCTACGAGGGCGTTTCCCTGGAAAGCTACAACGACCGCACCCTCGATCAGAAGTGGCGCTACACCCTTCTGCCCGTCTGGATTGTCACCTATCAGTACAAGGGACAGATTTTGCCCTTTGCCATCAACGGTCAGACCGGCAAAACCTACGGCAAGCTGCCCGTCGCGGCAGGCAAGCTCGCCCTGTGGGGCGCTGTGGTGGCACTGATTGTCTTTGCCATCGCCCTGTTAGGAGGTATGCTCTTCTTATGATGAAACAATCTGCTATGCGCGTTTCGGCAGCGGCGCTTGCTTTGATGCTGCTTCTGTGCTCCGCCGTCACCGTTTTCGGTATCGGTATGGACTACAGCAATACCTACCTGCTCGCCGACGAAGCGGATATCTTCTCTCAGACCGAGTTTGACGGCGTCAAAGAGAAGCTGAATTCCGTCGGTACGCAGACCGGCTGGCAAATGGCGGTCGTCACCACCCTCGACGGCGTCAGCGCCAACCAGATGGACAGCCACTACAATCGTTATTACGACAACAACCGTTCGCAGTTTCAGAGCAACAGCGTGATGTTCGTCATCGACAAGGGCTCTGACAACCGCATTATCATCACCCACGGCGCCGCCGAGGAATATTTCACCGACGAGCGGCTCAGCGAGCTGAAATCCGCGCTCAAGCCGTATTTGCAGAGCGGCGATATGCTCAACGCGGCGTACACCTTCGCCGACAAGTCGCTCTCCTTCTACCAGCAGGGCGTTCCGGCAAACGGCTCCCACAACAACCATGTCGAGGGCACCGAAACCGAGAGCGACCGCCTCAGACGCGAAAATAAGTTCCTCTATGTCCTCACGCGCTGGGGATGGCTGATGGGACTCATCGGCGTGGCGGCAGGCGGTATTTTCGCCGGCGTCAACGTCGGCCGCTATAAATACAACGGCAAGTCCGGCACCTACAACCTTCGCGAGAACAGCAGCCTGCGTTTGGTGGACAATCAGGACGTGTTCCTCAGCAAGCACACCACCTACACCACCATCAATACCGGCTCCGGAAGCTCCGGCGGCGGTGGTGGCGGCGGCAGCTCCTCTCACGGCAGCTCCGGCTCGTTCTGAGCGCCGGTTTACCGCAGGGGACGGCTTCACAGACGTCCCGACAAAACACGCTATACACAACAATCAGTAACCTAACGAGGAAATTGTATTGACCCCGCAGCTTACGTCATACCAATCCGTCGGGCTTGCCCGACGATGATTTGCTATGTCAACGGCGGTGTCTCACCGCCGTTTTTTATTTATTTCAAAAGGAGGGAGTTCATGCCCGAAAACACGCGCGTCGCGGTCATCAGCATTGTGGTGGAAAACCCCGGCTGCGTCGCGGATATCAACGACATCCTGCACACCTATTCCGAGTATATTATCGGCAGAATGGGGATACCCTATCGGGAGAAGAACATCAGCATTATCAGCGTCGTCATCGACGCGGAGCCGGACGTCATCAATCAGGTATCGGGCAGGCTGGGCAGGCTCAGCGGCGCGTCCGTCAAGACCGTCTGCTCCAAAAAGTGACGCCTATGACAGTAAACGATATCATTCATCAACTCAGCACCGCCCACACCGCCTCGCGTGACGAGCTGGTGTACCTGCTGAACAACATCACCGACGACGAGCAGGAGACGCTCCGCCGGGCGGCACAGACCGCCGCGCGGGAGCACTTCGGCAACCGTGTTTTTATCCGCGGACTGATTGAAATTTCAAGCTACTGCAAAAACGACTGCCTCTACTGCGGCTTGCGCCGCTCCAACCGCAGCGCCGTCCGCTACCGCCTGACGCGGGAGCAGATTTTAGACTGCTGCGACAGCGGCTACGCGCTGGGCTTTCGCACCTTCGTGCTGCAGGGCGGCGAGGACGCGCACTTCACCGACGAGGTGGTGTGCGGCATCGTCCGCGAAATCAAGCGCCGCTATCCCGACTGCGCTGTCACGCTCTCGCTCGGCGAGCGCGGCTTTGACAGCCTGCGGCGGCTCTTTGACGCCGGCGCCGACCGCTATCTTCTGCGCCACGAAACCGCCGACAGGACGCATTACGGGCGGCTCCATCCGCCGCAGATGTCCTTTGACAACCGCGTCAGCACCCTGCGCTTTCTCAAAGCGCTCGGCTACCAGACCGGCGCCGGTTTTATGGTCGGCTCGCCGTTTCAGACAACGGAAAACCTTGCGGACGATTTGCTGCTGATTCAGGAGCTGCAGCCGCAGATGTGCGGCATCGGACCGTTTATTCCGCACAAGGATACGGAATTTCGCGACTTTCCGCAGGGCAGCCTGCGGCTCACCCTGACGCTGCTGTCCGTCATCCGGCTCCTGCAGCCGCGGATACTCTTGCCGGCAACCACCGCCCTCGGCACCATCGCGCCGAACGGCAGAGAGCTGGGCATCCTCCACGGCGCCAACGTCGTCATGCCCAACCTTTCACCGCGTGAGCACCGCAAGGACTACGCGATTTACGACAACAAAATCTGCACCGGCGAGGAAGCGGCGGAATGTCTGGAATGTCTGCGCCGCCGGATGCGGTACATCGGCTACGAAATCGTGACCGACAGAGGAGACTATTACTAAAAAAGGAGAAAATCATTATGGCTGTATACAACCCCAAATCATTAAAGGCGGAGGAGTTCATCAACGACGGTGAAATCCTTGAAACCCTGCGTTACGCCGACGCGCACAAGGACGACACGGAGCTGATTGACCGGATTATCGAAAAGGCGAAGCTGCGCAAGGGCATTGACCACCGCGAGGCAAGCGTTTTGCTCGCGTGCGAGGACGAGGAAAAGCTGAAGGAAATCTACGCCCTTGCCGAGCAGATTAAAAAGGATTTTTACGGCGACCGCATCGTCATGTTCGCGCCGCTGTACCTCTCGAATTACTGCGTCAACGGCTGCGTCTATTGCCCGTACCACGCCAAAAACAAGCATATCTGCCGCAAAAAGCTGACGCAGGACGAGGTGCGCGACGAGGTGATCGCTTTGCAGGACATGGGACACAAGCGCCTTGCCATCGAGGCAGGCGAGGATCCTGTGCACAATCCGATTGAATACATCCTCGAGTGCATCGACACCATCTATTCCATCAAGCACAAAAACGGCGCCATCCGCCGCGTCAATGTCAACATCGCCGCCACCACCGTTGAGAACTACAAAAAGCTCCATGACGCCGGTATCGGCACCTACATTCTCTTCCAGGAGACCTACAACAAAAAGAGCTACGAGGAGCTGCATCCCACCGGTCCCAAGCACAACTACGACTACCACACCGAAGCCATGGACCGTGCCATGGAGGGCGGCATTGACGACGTGGGACTTGGCGTCCTCTTCGGACTCGAGCTCTACCGCTACGAGCTTGCCGGTATCCTCATGCACGCCGAGCACCTCGAAGCTGTTCACGGCGTCGGACCGCACACCATCAGCGTGCCGCGCATCAAGGCGGCGGACGATATCGACCCCGACACCTTTGACAACGGCATCGACGACGAAACCTTCTGCAAGATTATCGCGATTATCCGCATCGCCGTGCCCTACACCGGCATGATTATCTCCACGCGCGAGAGCAAGAGCGTCCGCGAAAAGGCGCTGCGTCTCGGCATCTCCCAAATCAGCGGCGGCTCCAAAACCAGCGTCGGCGGCTATGTCGAGCCGGAGCCGGAGGAGGAGAACTCCGCGCAGTTTGACGTCTCTGACCAACGCACCCTTGACGAGGTGGTCTGCTGGCTGATGGAGCTGGGCTATATTCCGTCCTTCTGCACCGCCTGCTACCGCGAGGGCAGAACCGGCGACCGCTTTATGGCGCTGTGCAAGAGCGGTCAGATTCAGAACTGCTGCCACCCCAACGCCCTGATGACGCTCGAGGAATATTTAGTGGACTACGCCGGCCCCAAAACCCGTGCCATCGGCGAAAAGGTGATTGAAAAAGAGCTGCTCAACATTCCCAAGGAGAAGGTGCGCGCCATCGCCGCCCAGCATATCGACGACATCAAGAACAACAACAAGCGCGACTTCCGCTTCTGATACCGAGGTGCCTATGAGCCTGAACAGCACACCCTCCGGCGAGAGGGTACACATCGGATTTTTCGGACGGCGCAACGCCGGCAAATCGAGCGTTGTCAACGCCGTCACCGACCAGCAGATTTCGGTGGTGTCCGACGTCAGGGGCACGACCACCGACCCTGTCACCAAGGCGATGGAGCTGCTGCCCCTCGGACCGGTGATGATTATCGACACCCCCGGCTTTGACGATGAGGGCAGCCTCGGCGAGCAGCGCGTCCGCCGCACGCGTCAGGTGCTCAACCGCACCGACATCGCGGTGCTGGTGGTGGACGCCGCCGTCGGCAAAACCGCCGCGGACGACGAGCTGATTGCCATTTTCAAAGAAAAGGAAATTCCCTATCTCGTCGCCTACAACAAATGCGACCTGACAGGAGAGCGCGACTACGCCGACGGCTTGTCCGTCAGCGCGGTCGAGCATATCAACATTCACGCGCTCAAGGAGCGCATGGCGCGGCTGATGAAGGCGGACAGCGGCAGGAAAATCTGCGCCGATTTGGTCAGCACCGGCGACCTTGCGGTGCTGGTCGTGCCGATTGACAAGGCGGCTCCCAAGGGCAGGCTCATTCTGCCGCAGCAGCAGACCATCCGCGACCTGCTTGACGCCGGCGCGGCGGCGGTTGTCACGCGCGATACCGAGCTGGCGCAAACGCTGCAGGCTCTCGGCACGCCGCCGTCGCTGGTCATCACCGACAGTCAGGTGTTCGGCAAGGTCAAGGACATCGTGCCCGAGGACATCCGCCTGACCTCGTTTTCCATTCTGATGGCGCGGTACAAGGGCTTCCTCGAAACCGCCGTCAAGGGCGCCGCCGCCATTGCGGATTTGCGCGACGGCGACACCGTGCTCATCGCCGAGGGCTGCACCCATCACCGCCAGTGCGACGACATCGGCACCGTCAAGCTGCCGCGCTGGCTCCGTGAAAAAACCTGCCGCGATATTCGGATTGCGACCTCCTCGGGCAAGGATTTTCCGGAGGATTTGTCGCCCTATCGTCTGGTCATTCACTGCGGCGGCTGTATGCTCAACGAGCGCGAGGTCACCTACCGCCGTCAATCCGCCGCCGACAGCGGCGTACCCTTCACCAACTACGGCACCGCCATCGCCTATCTCAACGGCATCCTCAAACGCACCCTCAGCGTTTTTCCGGATTTGCAGCGGTTGGTATAATCAACACGCTTTGGAGCGTTTTGCGGCTTCTTTTGGGGATTTTCTCTTGCAATTATGACACAAACGTGGTAAAATAAGCGTGATATTTTGTATTGGAGGTATTTGTTTTGAAAAAACCCGATAAGAGAGAAACCGTCAATTTGTTTTTCTCTGCATTTCTGATTCTCGCGTTTATTGTTTGCGCGCACTTCTTTACGCAGTTCACCGCCAACCTCGACGTGACGCTCGCGAATGTCATCAACATCGCCATCTACGTCGTTTTCGGTCTGCTGGTGTTTTACGCCACCCGTGTCGGCGACGGAAAGCCGGTCAAGCGCTTTTCCGTGATTACCCTGCTGATTTTGGTGCTGCCGTCCCTGTACATTCTGATTGCGTCTGTCGCCAAGTTTATGCCGCTGAATAACATCTTCGCGGCGCAGAACGGCGCTGTCAGCGTCATCACCGCGCTTGCGGCGGTCGCGCTGGGCTACGGCTTGCCCTACACCTTCATCAGCGGCTTTGAGCTGGCTCCCGAAAACGCTCCCGAGGAGCAGCCCGAGGTATTAGAGGGCGGCGTAGAAGCCGACGTCCTCTCCGGCGACGACGCCGTGGAGGAAAACGGTGAAAAAGCTGTTGAGGAAGCTGCTGAGGAACCTGCTGAGGAAGCTGTTGAGGAAGCTGCTGAGGAACCCGCAGAGAATTCATAATTCATCATGCGTCAATGATGCTATCAAAAAAGGCTTGTCTGTACGACAAGCCTTTTTTATGTATCATTCATCAATCATCTTTCGCTGAGCTTTTTGTACTCCTTTTCGGTGGAGATGCTCATGTAGGCAGGACGGATAATCTTGCCGGCGTTAATCAGCTCCTCCAGACGGTGCGCGCTCCAGCCGGCAATTCTTGCGGTGGCAAAGAGCGGCGTATACAGCTCGCAGGGGATATCCAGCATACTGTACAGCAAGCCGCTGTAGAAGTCCACGTTGGACGCGACGCCCTTGTAGATGCGGCGTTTTCTGCCGATGACCTGCGGCGCCAGACGCTCCACCTTGGCGTAGAGGTCAAACTCCTTGTCGTAGCCCTCCACCTCGGCAAGCTTTTTGACAGCGCCCTTCAAAATCACCTGACGCGGGTCGGAAATCGTATAGACCGCGTGTCCCATACCGTAAATCAAGCCCTTGCGGTCAAAAGCTTCGTGATCGAGCAGTTTTTCAAGGTAGGCGGAAATTTCGTCCTCGTCGTTCCAATCCCTGACAACTTCCTTGAGATCCTCGAACATCTCATACACCTTGACGTTTGCGCCGCCGTGCTTGGGACCCTTCAGCGAGGCAAGCGCCGCCGCGACAGCGGAATAGGTATCGGTGCCGGAGGAGGTGACAACATGGGTGGTGAAGGTGGAGTTGTTACCGCCGCCGTGCTCCATGTGCAGAATCAGCGCCATATCCAGCACCTTGGCTTCGAGGTCGGTGTAGTGGCGGTCGGGACGCAGCAGCGACAAAATGACCTCCGCCGTGGACATGGTCGGCTCGGCGCGGTGGATGTACAGGCTGTTGTCGCGCAGGTAGTGATTGAAGGAGTGGTAGCCGTAGACGCTGAGCATCGGAAATACCGAAATCAGCTGGATGCACTGACGCAGCACGTTATTGATGGAAGTGTCGTTGGGGTTTTTGTCGTAGCAGAACAGCGTCAGCACCGAACGCGCGATGGAGTTCATCATATCCTCGCTCGGCGCCTTCAGAATGACGTCGCGCACAAAGTTCTGCGGCAGGGTGCGGTACTGCACCAACAGGGTTTTGAAATTGAGCAGCTGCTCTCTGTTGGGCATCTCGCCGAACAGCAGAAGATAAACAACCTCCTCAAAGCCGAAGCGGTCGTCAGCAAGAATGCCGCCGACAATATCGTTGACATTGTAGCCGCGATAGTACAGCTCGCCGTCACAGGGCACCAACTTGCCGTCCACCAACTTGTTTTGCTTGATGGTTGAAATATCGGTCAAGCCGGTCAGTACGCCCTTGCCGTCAAGGTCGCGCAAGCCGCGCTTAACGTCGAATTTACCGTAGAGAGCGGGGTCGATGGTCGAATTCTTCGCCATTTTGTCCGCCAAAAAATTAATTTCGGGGGTGTTTTCAGAATAATCCCAGGTGGTATCTACCACAGAATCACTTCCTTTCTCATAATCATTGCATGACACTCGATTTTTATTATACCACACTTTTCCGTTTTGTGCAAGTTTTTTGTCTTGACAGCGCAGGAGCAGGTAATTCATCATGCATATCGACTATTTGCTTCGCAAATTCGCCTTCGGCGACAGCTCAGGATGACAGGAACGCTGTAGGGGACGGCTTCCCAGACGTCCCGATTTGCCTAACGTTTGGTTCAACGGGACGTCAGGGATGCCGTCCCCTACAAGTCCGGAAACCCTTGCTCTGCATGGGTGCGGCACTATGTAAAAAGGCTCCCCTTGAGGGGAGCTGTCGCGCCGCTTCGGCGGCGTGACTGAAGGGTGAAGGATAGGAACGATACTTTACCGCACGCACTGCAATCGGATAGGCTATTCGGCTTTCCCCTCACCCTTCCGTCATTTCGCACAGCGAAATGCCACCTCCCCTCAAGGGGAGGCTTTCGATGTTCCGGCAAAAAGATTTCTTCTAAAAGGCGACCGCTCAGGATGACAGGAACGGATACCGATTTTATTTTGAAAGTAGATTATGGTGTGATTTATTCAAAAATAACTTGCGGATTATGTCGAAATATGGTAAAATAATATATTACCTGATATTTGCATACGGAAGTGACGCTATGTATCCCACCAAAACCCAGATGTTTATTCCGCGGCCGGCGCGCGGCGCGACGCTGCTGCTGATTGACAGCCGCCGCGAACCGATGATGATTGCCCTCAGCGGCAGCGCGACCATCGGCGGCGCTTACCCCGCGTCCGACCGCGACATACAGCTGCAATCCGAAATTGTCAGCAAGCGGCACGGCGAGTTTTATTACGACAACTCCGCCGACGCCTATTATTACATCGACAACAACAGCCTCAACGGCACCTTTGTCAACGGCGTCAAGCTGCAGCCGTACAACGAGCGCGGCTCCCGTGCCCTGCGCCTCAACGACGGCGACGTGCTGCGCATCGACCGCAGCGATTTGCGCCATCCGCATCCGCAGGCGGTGCTGATGATTTTCAGCCGCAGCTTTGAGCCGGACGAGGAATGGCGTGTTGTCAACCTCTCCAACCGCTTCAAGGTGACCATCGGCAGAGACAGCAGCTGCGCCATCCGTGTCAGCGACCCGATGGCATCGCGCGTCCACGCCGAAATCTATCTGACCGAAAAGGGCGTGATGATTTACGACAACAAGAGCACCAACGGCGTGTTGGTCAACAGCCACCGCATCAGCGGCAGCGCTTATTTGCAGCTCAACGACGTCATCCGCGTCGCCAACACCACCATCATCTTCCGCGGCGGCTACGTGCTCTTCAACAATCCCGGCGAAAAATCCGGCTGTCTGTCGGTGAATATTCACGACCAGACCTTCGGCAAGCATACCATCATCCGCGACGTCCGCTTTGAAGCGGACACCAAGGACTTTATTTTGGTGCTCGGCGGCTCCGGCGCCGGCAAAACGACGCTGATTAACGCCGTGCTCGGCGTGGTGAAGGCGAACGGCAGCGTCATTCTCGACGGACAGAGCCTCTACGACAACTTCCGCAGCCTGAAATCGCAGGTGGGATTGGTGCCGCAGTTTGTCAACCTCCGCAAAAACGACAAGGTCTACGCGACACTGATGGATACCGCCGACATCCGCCTGCCGCACTTTACCAAGCAGGAGAAAATCGAGCGTATCGACGCCATCCTCAAAAAGCTCGGCGTCTCGGAGCTGAAAAACAGGCTCATCGGCAGACTCAGCGGCGGTCAGCAGAAAAAAATCTCCGTCGCCGTGCAGCTCATCGGCTACCAGAAGGTGTTTATCCTCGACGAGCCGGACTCCGGTCTTGACCCTGCCTCGCGCGAGCAGCAGATGGAAATCCTGCGCAGCATCGCCGACGACGGCAAGATTGTCATGGTCGTCTCGCACGCCTCGGAGGAGGGCTTCAACGACGACGAGCAGCGCTATCTTTTCTCCAAGGTGCTGGTGCTCGCAAAAAGCGTCCGCGACAACTGCGGCGAGCTTGCCTTCTTCGGCAGCACCGAGGACGCGCTGCAATTCTTCGGCGTGCAGAGCCTCAAGGAAATTATCATCGAAATCAATCCGCCCAACGAGGGCGGCAACGGCAAGGCTGATTACTATATCGACAAGTTCAGAGGGAGATAACCATGCAGACCGCTTCTTTTTTCAAACAGACACACGTTTACTTCAAAAAGGTCACGCGTATCTCCATCCGCGAAAAAGCGTGGATTTACCTCGCCTTCGCCGTGATTATCGCCCTGATTGTCAACCTCGTCACCGCCTCGGATATGTTTGAGAACCTCGACAGCACCAAGTCGGGCTTTTTTACCATGGCGTCCGCCTGCATCTGGATTGGGGTGTTCAACTCGATTCAGAGCATCTGCAAGGAGCACGATATCATCCGCTCCGAGTACCGCCAGGGTACCAAGCTCTCGTCCTATGTCTGCGCCCACGTGCTGTGGCAGGCGGTGCTGTGTTTTGTGCAGAGCCTGATTATTTTCACTGTCTGCCTGTGCTTCGGCTTCTTCGGCGACTCATTTGACAACGGCGTCATTTTCCATCCGTTAGCGGAGTATTTCATCACTGTCTTTCTGCTGACCTTCGGCGCGGCAGTGCTGGGACTGATGGTCTCGTCCTTCTCCGGCACGCCGACCACCGCGATGAAAATCATGCCCTTTGTCCTGATTATCCAGCTCATTCTCAGCGGCGTGCTGTTCGAGCTGACCGGCTTGGCGGAAGGCGCGGCGGTGATTACGTTCAGCAAGTGGGGCATGGCAGCCTTCGGCTCCATCGGCGACCTCAACACGCTCGAACCGAAAATCGCGTCGGAGCTGGCGGACAAAATACCGAATTTTGACAAATCCATCGTCGCCGTCACCGACGACGCGTTTCAGCATGAGGCAGGCAATCTGCTTGCCTCGTGGGGCTGGTGTCTGGGGCTGACAGCGGTGTTTGTGCTCATCGCCATCCTCAGCCTCAAGCTCAAAAACAGAGATTCCTGACGGCAGGAGGAAACAGGATGGAAACCTACAACATCTACCTTTCAACAGACGCCGGCAAGGTGCGCACGCAGAATGAGGACAACTTCGTCGTCAACGAAATCACGCGCGACATCACCCGCAACAGCCGCCACATCAAGGGCGAAGCGGTGCAGGCGCCGCTGCTCTGCGGCGTGTTTGACGGCATGGGCGGCGAAAACGGCGGCGCGGAAGCCTCCAAAATCGCCGCAGCGGTCGCGGCGGAGTTCTACCGGTTTCTGCGCGACGGCAACCAAACGATTGAAAAGCGCATCGGCGACTACGCCGAAAACAGCACCAAGCTGATTCGCGAGTACCTCGACGCCAACAGGATGAAGCGCGGCGGCACCACCTTTGTGATGGCGTACCTCACCGCCGGACGCGCCCACCTGTTCTCCATGGGCGATTCGCGGATTTACCTGTATCACGAGGGCATCCTGCGCCGCATTTCACGCGATGACACGCTGGCGCAGAAAAAATATGAAGCCAATATTTTTACGGCGGCGGAAGCCGTGACCAGCAACGAAAGCCATGTTCTGACGCGTTACCTCGGCATGGACGCCGCCTCGGCGGAATTTCGCGTCCATGCCTACGTGCCGGTTGTCCTTGCGGCGCGTGACCGCCTGCTGCTGTGCAGCGACGGCTTGTATGATATGTGCACCGAGGACGAAATTGCCGCCGTGCTGGCGCAGGACGACGCGCCGTATTCCATTGAGCTGACAAACGCCGCGCTGAAAAAAGGCGGCGAGGATAATATCACCTGCATGGTGATTGTGCCTGCCGGCAAGCGCTGACGGGGTAGGAGGGTAACATGATTTGCTATGATTGTATGAAGGAAACGCAGGACGGCAGCGCCTATTGTATGCACTGCGGCAGAGAGGTGCGTGCCGACGCCGCGCCGCACCATCTCAAGCCCGGCACGGTGCTGCACGGACAGTATCTGGTTGGCAACGCCATCGGCGAGGGCGGCTTTGGCATTACCTATGTCGGCCGCGACCTGACGCTCGATATGAAAATCGCCGTCAAGGAGTTCTATCCCTCCGGCTTTGCCAACCGCAACAACACCGTCTCCAACAAGGTCACCATGAATTTCAGCAGGGAGGGCGAATCCTTCAAAACCGCCCGCGAGCAGGTTTTGCGCGAGGCACGCAGCATCGCGAAGTTCCACAACATCCCCGGCATTGTGGACGTCCGCGCGTGCTTTGAGGAAAACAACACCGCCTACATCATCATGGAGTACCTCGACGGCATGAACCTCAGCGAAAAAATTGAGCGCGACGGCAAAATGCCTGCCGAGCAGGTGTTCCGGCAATTTATCCCGATGATGCGCGCGCTCAAACATATCCATCGGGAGACAATCATCCACCGCGATATCTCTCCCGACAACATCCGCGTGCTGTCCGACGGCACCCTCAAGCTGATGGACTTCGGCTCGGCGCGGTACTTTTCGGGCATGGAAAAAAGGCCCATGTCCGTGCAGTACAAGCCCGGCTACGCACCGTCCGAGCAGTACAGCAGCGAGGGCAACCAGGGACCATGGACGGACGTTTACGCCCTGTGCGCGACCATGTACAAATGTATCACCGGCGTCACGCCTGTCGATTCGCTCACGCGCTATACCAACGACACCCTGCTCCCGCCGTCGGCACTCGGCGCGGATATCAGCAAGCCGCTCGAAAATGTGCTGCTCTACGGCATGGCAATCTATCCCGAGCACCGCTGCAAAAGCATGGATGAGCTGATTGAAATTACCGAAACAGCGCTGCAAAACAACAATGCGCGGCTGCGCAACGCCGACAACAGCGGCGTGGAGGAAAAACGCCGCCGCACCAAGGCGGCGGACGAGGAGCACAAAACCGTCATTGCCGACCAAACCTATGGCGACGGCGAGATGTACGACCACAACGGCGCGGAGCAGCAGCGCCGTGAAGCGGTACCGCCTCAAAAACAAAGGTCGCCGCTGATTCCCGTCATCATCGGCGCCGCCGTCGCGGTGCTGGCGGCGGTCGGCGTATTGTTGTTCGTCCTGCTGTACACCGGCGGCGACAACAAGGACAGCACGGAAACCACTGCCGTCACGGAGGAGGTCACCACCGAAGCGCCGACGGAGAAAGAGAAAGAGGAAGAGAAGGATGCCGACACCGGCGTCGCCATGCCGGACGTCACCGGCAAAAAGTTGGAGGACGCCGCCAACCAGCTCGGCAATCTGGGACTGAAGGTCGAAACAGAGGACGAGGAAAGCACCGATGTGCCCGAGGGGTACATCATCCGCCAGAGCGTCGGCGAAGGACGGGAGCTCAACAAGGGCGACTCGGTGATGCTGACCGTCGCCAAGGCGCCGGAAAACCGCACCAGCCTTTCTTACGAGCAAAGCAGTCAGGCGCAGCAGGCGACCTACTTCCTCAATCCGACCGCCAGCTCCGTTTTGGCTGACCAGCAGGGACACAACTACGCCCCCTCCAATGTGCTTGCCTACGACAGCACCTGTTGGGTGGAGGGCGCCGCAGGACTCGGCATCGGCGAATGGATTCAGCTGGAGCTGCCCGAAGCGCAGCAGCTAAACGGCTTGCGGATTGTCAATGGCTACGCCGGCTCCGAAAAGCAGTACACCTACAACAGCAAGGTCACCAGGCTGCAAATTGAGTTCTCCGACGGTCAGTCCACCATCGCCGATTTGGAGGTGTTCTCACCGTCGAACCGCAAGACCGTGCAGGTGGTGTCGTTCAGCCATCCGGTGGTCACCGAATATGTCCGCCTGACAATTCTTGACGCGCAGGCAGGCGACTGTTCCGACACCTGCCTGACTTACGTCGCGCCGTATTAAGGAGACGCGCATGAAACCGTTATTATGTACGCTGGCGGCAGTCTGCCTGCTGCTGACAGGCTGCGCCGCGCAACAGCCTTCTTCCGCCACGCCGTCAGAGGCGGCGTCTGCCGCAACGCTTGCGCCGACGACAACGCCGACTGTCGCGCCAACGACAACGCCGACGACCGCGCCGACGACCGCCGCCATCAAAACCGAGGTGTCGGCGGAAACCGAACCGCCGGCAAGCAAGCCGTTTGTCCTTGACGGCCGCCGCTCCGATGCGGGTGACAGCACCGACGCGACGGGCTTTGTGTCGCTGTCGGACGTCATTCCCGACGTTCTGCTCGACATCCGCTACTACTCGACCTACAATTTCACCGGGGAACGCGTGCGCGGTTATGAGGAGCCGGTGGCGCTGCTCTCCAAGGAAGCCGCCGCCGCGCTGCGTGACGTTGCCGACGACCTCCGCGAACAGGGCTACCGCCTGAAAATTTACGACGCCTACCGTCCGCAGTCCGCTGTTGACCATTTCGCGGAATGGGCGGCAAATGACGATACGTCCATGAAGCCGTATTTTTATCCCGAGCTGGACAAATCCGTCCTGTTTGACAGCGGCTACATCGCCTACTACTCCGGACACAGCCGTGGCAGCACCGTTGACCTCACGCTCTTTGAGATGGCAAACGGCGCCGACGCGGATATGGGCGGCACCTTCGACTACTTCGGCGTGCTGTCCCATCCGGACTACACCGACGTCACCGCGCGGCAGTATGAAAACCGCATGACGCTGCGCAACGCCATGCTCCGCCACGGCTTTTCGCCCTGCGCGACAGAGTGGTGGCACTTCTCGCTCTCCGACGAGCCGTATCCCGACACCTATTTTACCTTTCCCGTCAGCCTGCGGTCACTGCCGGACGAATAAACGCGTTGCGGTCTCCTCTGAAAATCAGAGGAGGCTTTTTTTGCGATTGTACAGATTTCTCTTGCTTCTTCTATAAAATTGTTCTATAATATACCTGACATCATCAACCATTATGTAGGGGACGGCTTCCCAGACGTCCCTGAAAGCCAGACGTTTTGTGCAGTGGGACGTCAAGGATGCCGTCCCCTACGGTTAGGTTTCACTTTCACCATAATAGAAACCGTTCATTTTGAACAGTAAGGAGTGTTTTTATGAAAAAATTCATCAGCCTGCTGTTGGCGCTTGTTCTCGTGCTCGGCATGACCGCCACCGCGACGCTGTCCGTCGCCGCGGCGCAGACAGACGACGCCGTCAGCGCCGAAACGCTCGACACCGCCCATCCGATTTCGATGCTGGGCAAGTCGAAACAGGCGGTTATCAACACCTACGGCACCAACTACTATACTACCACCGTGGCAGGCGGCGGTCTGACGCCGTATATGGTCTATCGCAGCAGCTCGGTTCCGTACAGCTTCGGCTTGGATAGCAACAACAACATCTTCGTTGTCGTCATTTCAACCGACAAGACCATCAGCCTTTTTGACGGGCTGACCACGCGCTCGACCTACAACCAGATTCTCATTTCCGCTACGACGCATTACTACGTCGCCAACGACGCGATGCAGTATGACAGCATCCGCATGAGCATTGATTTCTATTACTCACCGACTGTTTTAGTGGTTTATGACTGGACGACCACCAACAAAAACGCCGTTCCGGCACGTGTCACCATTCAGAAGCTCCCCTCCGCGCGCTATCCCTCCGATTTGCCGGCGCCTCGTCTCAAAGCCGCCAAGAGCCTTGCTAACGGCGTGCAAATCAACTGGTATCCGGTAAAATTCGCGGAGAAATACCGCGTGTTCTACAAGGGCAGCAGCGGCTGGAAGCGGCTGGGCGACACCACCGCCACCTCCTTTGTGGACACCGACGTGCGTTCCGGCTCGACCTATACCTACACCGTCCGTCCCCTCAGTGCCGACGGCAAAGCCTATACCGGCAGCTACGACACACGCGGTGTGGTGATTACCTACCAAGCGCCGCAGCTTGCCACGCCGAGCATTACCTCGCTCAAAAGCACCCCGAACGGCGTGCAGATTTCGTGGAACGCCGTCAGCGGCGCCTACGGCTACCGTGTGTTCTATAAGGGCAGCAACGGCTGGAAGGGTATGGCGAACACCACCGCTACCTCCTATCTTGACACCGACGTCAGGGACGGCTCCACCTATACCTACACCGTGCGCTGCATCAATCAGAACGGCAGCTTCGTCAGCGGCTACAACAACACCGGCTGGTCGCATACCTACTCGCGGTACACCCTCGCCGTACCGCAGGTGACGGGCTTCCAAAGCACCAAGGACGGCGTAAAAATCAGCTGGAACAAGGTCAGCGGCGCCTATGGCTACCGTGTGTTTTACAAGGGCAGCAACGGTTGGAAGGGCATGGAAAACACCACCGCCACCTCCTATCTTGACACCGACGTCAGGGACGGCAAGACCTATACCTACACCGTGCGCTGCGTGGACAGGGACGGCAACTGGACAAGCGGCTACAACAACACCGGCTGGCAGTATACCTACCGCAAGCCGATGCTGGCGACGCCCTCCGTCACCTCCATCACCGCCACGGCGGAAGGCGTAAAAATCAGCTGGAACAAGGTCAGCGGCGCCTACGGCTACCGTGTGTTCTACAAGGGCAGCAACGGCTGGAAGGGCATGGACAACACCACCGCCACCTCCTATGTGGACACCGACGTCAGGGACGGCTCGACCTACACCTACACCGTGCGCTGTATCGACGCGGACGGCAGCTGGGCAAGCGGCTACAACAACACCGGCTGGCAGTACACCTACCATAAGCCGTGGCTTGCCACCCCGAAAATCACCTCGCTGACCAGCACGGCAGGCGGTGTGAAAATCAGCTGGAACAAGGTCAGCGGCGCGGCGAAATACCGTGTATTCTACAAGGGCAGCAGCGGCTGGAGAAGCATGGGCGACACCACCGCCACTTCCTTTGTGGACAGCGACGTCAGGGACGGCTCGACCTACACCTACACCGTGCGCTGCGTCAGCGCGGACGGCAAAACCTTCACCAGTCAGTACGACACCGCCGGAAAATCCATCAAGTTCTCCTCGCCGGTCTCCGATTACATTGACAAGCTGGTCAGTACCGCCGGCAGCTGGGCTTTTGAGGACGTTGTGTCTCCCGCTGCACAGGCGGGCTTCACCTTCATGGATCTGGACTTCGACGGCGTGAACGAATTTATCGTGCAGCGTGACGGCGGTACCATGCATAACTTCGACGCGGTGGTATACACCTACAAAAACGGCAGGGTTTCCAAGGTGCCGTGCTCGGAGGAGTTTATTCAGAACGGCAACCTCCGTTATTACTACAACACAAGCACCGGAAAATATCAGATTCTCGGCACCGCTGCCATGGCGGCAGGCGCAGCGGCGAGCCGCATGATATACAATTTCACGCTCACCTACACCAACGGCAAGGTGACGACCAATTATTATTCGGCAATGTACCACGCTGTTCCGTGGCAATCGGAAAGCGGCGAGCATGAGTACCACTACTACAACGGCGCACAAGGCTATTACGAGGGTATCGGCAACCACTCCGAGATTACGCAGGCGGCATACAACTCCATCAATAACAACAAGATGAAGAATTTGGTGGACTGCAATATGCAGCGCAAGTTCATTGTCCAGCGTGACTGGAACAAGCTCTCCGCCTCCGCCAAACGTCAGCAGATGCTGGAAGCCTACAACACCTTCACTTATACCAAGCATTAAAACTATAAAACAGCGGAAGAGCCGGTTTCGGTTCTTCCGCTGTTGCGGGTTCAGGGAATAGTATTATACTAATTCCTGATAGAAAGTAGACTAATACTTTGCGAGGATATTTTTCGCAAGACAAGGCGAAGGACGCGGCAAGGCTGACGCCTTGCAAGGACGACAACGCAGTATTGCGGAAAATAGACCGCAAAGATTGTCT
>JAFUUV010000204.1 GCA_017471345.1 Ruminococcus sp. | reverse complement strand
TGTGCCAATGGAGGATTTCGATCCCTTTGCCGACGTGACGCCGTCCGGCGAGGATGATAAAAAACAAAACGATAACAAGAAAAAACGCAAAGGGCTGATTATCGCCATCATTGTCGGCGCGTGTGTTGTCGCGGCGCTGCTGGCACTGCTTGGCGTGATTTCCTGCAACAGCGGTGTTTTCGGGGGCGACGGAAGAAACGCTACCGGTGATTCCGCGGCGACCTCCTCTACCCTCGCGTCCGGTGCTTCCGCTGCCGCCACAACCGCAACAGGCGCAACAGGTGCAACCACCAAGCCGACACAGGCAACGACCGCGCCTTCCGCCACCGAGCCGCGCGGCACGGAAGCGTCCGACACGGAAAAGGCGACCGAGGAGCCGGTGGAATATGTCACCGTGAAGGTTGTCAGAGGCTACACCTTTGAGGAAGCCAAGGAAATTCTCGAGGCGGACGGTCTGACCATCACCGAGGGCAGACACAGACCGAGCGACGAATACGAGGAAGGTCTGGTCATTGCCCAGACGCCCGGCGACGGTCACTCTGTGGAAAAGGGATCCAACGTTATCGTGGATATCTCAACCGGTCCGGAAACCCCGCCTGCCACCGAAGCGGAGCGTGAGGAGAGCAGCCAAAGCTCCCGTTCCTCGGGCAGCGACGAAGTGCCGTTCAGCAGCTGCAAGTACAACACCGAATACCTCAGCCAGAATGAGGTGAAGAATATGAGCCAGAGCGAGCTGAACATCGCCTTTAACGAGATTTACGCCAGACGCGGCAGAATCTTTACCAGCCCCTCGCTCGACTCCTACTTCCGTTCTCAGTCATGGTACACACCGAAGTACACCGCGTCCGAGTTTTCGGAAAAGGTTGTCTTTAACGACTACGAAACCAAAAATATCAATCTGATTTACAACGAACAGCACGCGAGAGGCTACAGATAATCATGAAAGACAAAATATTGAAGGCTCTGAAAAGTAAGCTGCTGTTCTCTGTGGCGCTGAACCTGCTGATTGCAGGCATATGCATTCTCTTTACCTCCTTCTCCTACGCGAACAGCCAAGACTTTTACAATTCAATATTCATTTGCCGCGACCACTTTTATTACAGCAGCTCTATCAACTATATTCTTGCGGTTATCATCGGTACGATTCAGTACGCCGTCACGGATATCAATGCCTTTGTGCTGGTGGAGCTGGCGCTGTCCTTCGCGGCGTTTACCTCGATTACCTATGTCTTTTCGGACAAGTATAACTACCGCAAGGCGTTTGTGTTCAGCATGGTGGTCAACATCCTCTTTGCGCTGAACCACTACTCCGAAATTGACAGCACCAAAACCTCTGCGTTGCTTTTGGCAGGCGGTTTTCTGCTGCTTCTCAATGCCATCCGCAACAAGCGTTACAACCTGCCCTGCTGGCTTGGCGTGTTGGAAATTCTGTTTGGCGCGTTCTATTGCTATCCCTACTTTTTTATCGCGCTCGGCTTTGCCGTCGCTTTCTTCCTCGGCGATATGATTGCCAACAAGAAATTCCGCCTGGATTTTCAAAAGATTTTTTGGTATTTTCG
>JAFUUV010000203.1 GCA_017471345.1 Ruminococcus sp. | reverse complement strand
CGGACGGCATCCGAAACCGCCGCGTCCGCCGCTTCAGAGGACGCCATTGCCTCATACTGCTGACGCTGCACCTGCTTTTGCGCGTTTTGCATCTGTCGCTGATAAGCGGCGTTATCCTCGGTCATTTCGAGCACACCGGTATAGCGAATGCGGAGTGACAAATCGAACTGTTCGGAAATAATCCGCGTCAGAATCGCGTCAAACCCCTTGGCGTCAAGAATCGCCTTGCCGCCGTTATAAAGGGTAATCAGCAGGGTATTGTCCTCATACGTCACGTCGGCGTTGTTGAGAGTGCCGTTGATGCTGGGGACTTCGCGCCGAACTGCATTGTACAGCTCGGGAAAATTGCTTGTTGAAAAAAGCTCCTTGCCGAAATGCGGCTTAATGACCACGGACGAATCAAGCGATTTGGCATACAGCTTTTCGGTATGAATCAAGTCATCGTGGGCAATCAGGCTGTTGAAATGCACCCAAAGGGTAATCAGCCGCACCTCGTTGATAATATTGACGCGGGTGACCACGCCATTGTTTATCGGCTCGGGGATTTGGGTATTGCCGACCACCGAGCCAAAAATGCTTCCTAATGTTTTCATATGGTTCCTTTTGCGATGTTACAGTTTTTCGATTTCCGCCATCAGGGCGTCAACGAGCTTATCCTCGTCAACCTTGTAGAGCACCTCGCCCTTGCGGAACACCAATCCGCAGCCCTCGCCGCCGGCAATGCCGATGTCAGCCTCTTTGGCTTCTCCGGGGCCGTTGACAACGCAGCCCATCACGGCAACCTTGATATGCTTTTTGCAGCCGCGCAGGCGTTCCTCGACTTCATTGGCGATTTTGACGAGGTCAATCCGCGTTCTGCCGCAGGTGGGACAGGATACAAACTGCACACCCTCGTCACGCAGGTCAAGCGCCTTGAGAATATCAAAGGCGGCGTAGACCTCACGTACCGGATCGGCGGTCAGAGACACACGAATCGTGTCGCCGATACCGCGCAGCAGCAGAGAGCCGAGTCCTGCGGCGGATTTAATAATTCCCATGCGTTCGGTGCCCGCCTCGGTGACGCCGAGATGGAGCGGATAGTCACACTGCTGCGCGGCGAGCTCATAAGCCTGTATCATGGTGGAAACCGTCGAGCTTTTCATGGAAAGCACGATGTCGTGAAAATCAAATTTTTCAAGCAGCGAAGCGTGGTAAAGCGCGCTGTCACAAAGCGCCTGCGGGGTGGGATGGCCGTATTTGGCGAGAATCTCCTTTTCCAACGAGCCGGAGTTGACGCCGATGCGAATCGGAATACCGCGCTGACGACACGCGTCCGCCACTGCCTTGACCTTTTCATCCGAGCCGATGTTGCCCGGATTGATGCGTATTTTATCGACGCCCGCGGCACAAGCCTCGAGCGCGAGCTTGTAGTTGAAGTGGATGTCCGCGACAATGGGGGTGTCAACCGCCTCTTTGAGAGCCGGAATCAGCTTGACAGCGTCCATGTTCGGAATCGCGGCGCGGATAATCTGACAGCCTGCCTGTTCGAGAGCGACCGCCTGACGTACCGAGCCTTCGATATCGGTGGAGGGTACGTTGAGCATCGACTGCACGCTGACGGGAGCGCCGCCGCCGATGGTGATATTGCCTGCTGTTACCTGAATTTTGCTGCTCATACTTTACTCCTAAATCGTTGGGAAGGTTCCCGTT
>JAFUUV010000202.1 GCA_017471345.1 Ruminococcus sp. | reverse complement strand
GTGCTGATAATGTCGGGGCTGGTGCTGTAAATCTGCATTAGCCGCTTGGCTGTACCGCACGGCTTGACCGCGCCGGCTACCCAAAGCCGGACGGTTTCGGGTGTAACATTCATCAGGATTGCAAGACCTTTTTCGTTCATATCGAGCTTTCGCATTAGCTGACGGATTGTTTCAGGAGCAAAATCAGGACATTTAGCGGCGGTCGCAATCACCTTGACAGCGGTGTTATCCTTCTTCATCCTTGACCTCCTGCTCCTTTGTCTGTTTAAGGCGTTTCTCCATAAGCTCCATTTCACGGTCGGATTTGCCGGCGGTTACCATCAGGCACATACAGCCGACGCCAATCATAGCGCCAATCACAAGACAAATAATATTGGAAATAATGGGGTACATAGTAAAATCCTCCTAAATTGAAATAGCCGCCCTTTTTTCGTGGCGGCGTTGTGGTAAACTTTGTAGCTGCTGCAATTTTGACATCAGCTTTTCATTGTAATCTTTTCCCTCGCGAGGTGGGTTAATTCCTACCCGAATATGCTTGAAACTTGGGTGCTCACGCAGCATATCCCTGATTTTGTGTGCGTTTTTCAAGCCTGCTAAATCGTTATCCATATACAGGGTAACGCGTTTGATTTCAGGGTGACGCTCCAAAAAAGCAAATAAGGCAACGTGAGAGGTTCCGCCGAGAGAAAGGCGGTAGCCGTTCCATTGCCAGCCTTCCAGCTCCTGCAGGGTTGCGTGAGAAAGAGCGTCAACCGGTGCTTCAAATACGGCAACCTGACTGCTGTGCGGCTTTTCCGGCGGCAAACAAAAGCTGTAACACTTATCGCTGCCGTAAACATCCTTTTTCAGAGTTTCGTATATGCCGCGCATACAAGCATATTTTGGCTTTCCTGTGTCGTCTGTTCCGACGAACACACATACGGGCACATACTTCTTTTCGTTCTTGTTGGGTTTATATCTGCCCTCATAAAGAAGCCCCAAAGCGCAGCACCGTTGAATGACCTTTGTGCTGATACCGCGTTTTCTCAAATATTTGAAATAACCGGTCGCACATTTCTTCGGCCACGGCAAATAGAGCTTTGCCGGCTTACGCGGGTTCGGTTTGCTTTGAGGGCGATAGGGAGAAGCCCGCGGCATACCCTCGCAGGTCAGCCGCGTTACCGCCTCTGTAAAATCATAGCCGCGTATCTCTATCAGGTAGTCAAGCGCATTGATTCGTTTTCCCCGGCTGTTCCAATACCAAAAATCCCGTGACGTAACATACACAAGACTGTCATGCTCACGGTGACGGTAATTAGCACCGTCCCGTTTCAGTATGCCGGGTTCATAGGCTCGCAGATAGGAAAACAGGCTCGCCTGACGCGCCTGCTTGATTTGGTCGTCTGTAATGTTAGTTTCAATCAGCCTCCTTAGTGATAGTGTGTATATGTTAATGCGCCTTGCGGCGCCTGTTCATGGGATAATCATGGTTGACCTCGGCACGGTAGTATTCGTCAATGGTTGCCGGCGCGTTGAATAGCGTCGCCAGTACATACGCCTTGATATTGCCTACCTTGCTTGTTGTTCCGTCAAGACAATCAAAGACGTACTCAATATGCGCAGAGTTGAGTTTCAAAATCCTTGCCCGGACAAGCTCTCTCGGAAATTCGCCGCCGGCAATGACACAGTAGGGCGATTGAGACACCACTGCTTCGAGCATAAGATCCACAACAGCGTCCAGACGTTCCGCACCGTAGTGTTCCACAAGAATATTGTACTCGATATTGTTCTCAATCAATTCGCGGTACGCGCGCACGCCTATCTTATCAATCTTATCTTTAATTTCTTCAGTATTTGATTGATTAGTATTTAATTGTGTGGGTTTTGCCAACACTGGTTCAGCCTGTATAGGGGTTGCCAAGATAGGCGTTTCCAAAACAGGGTTCACCTGATTTGGATTTACCTGTTTGGGATTTTCCCGTTTAGGTCGATTTGACTCTGTAACAGGATTTTCGGGCTGCTCATGGATAGTGTACTCAATATCTCCAAGCCGGCCGTTTGGAAGGCGCAGTCTTTTTCGGGAGAGGTAGCCGTGCCGCTCTAATTCTTTAATGGCGCCGGAAATGGAATCCACACCGTCTTTGCAAATACACGCCAAGCCTTTGAGCGTGTAGTCCCAATCCTCAGGCAGCGAAAGCATGAGAGACATCAGCCCCTTTGCTTTCAGCGACAGCGCAGTATTGCGCAAATGATGATTGCTCATAACGGTGTAGTCCTTCGTTTTTTCGACTCTGAATACTGCCATACAAATTCCTCCTTTCATGCAGTAATATAAATGTATATATAAATGAAAAGCGCCTCACCGTAAAATGTGAAGCGCTTATGATTAACTGTTTTATTCTAAATTGTCGAGCCATTCGTCAAATGATTTTTTAGGAATACGGATTGCATTTCCGATTCTGATTACTTTGAAATGTCCTTCATTGATAAGACGGTACGCAGAGCTGCGCCCTATATCAAGTATTTCAATAATATCCTCTACACGGTAGGTTCTTTTTGCGTCGTTTTTCTTTTGCTGTTTCATAGCGTCCTCCAAAATACAGTCATTTGCTAATTCTTTTTCAGAAAAAAGATTGATTTTTCTGTTTTTGTGTCGTATAATGGTCTAAAAACCCAGAAAAAACCTTGCTAATTTGAATTGACTCGAATCTCGTCGAAGGGTGTCGTTTGCTAATTTCTTGCTAATTTGACCTTTGAAAAACAGCCCAAAACAGCCCGAAATGTTACAAAACGTCACAAAACGAGGTAACAAGCGGAAGTTTGCTAAACCCCCATTCTTACTGGATTTTTTGAGGTTCGGTGGAACTATGTAACACAGCGTATCAAAGGGAATGCCTCACTCCTAAGCGGAAGGCCGTGGGTTCGAATCCCGCCGAGGACGCCATTTTAAGCCGTTTTTGATGAATTTTCATCGAAAGCGGCTTTTCTCTTTTTACGGCTTCCGCTTATCCATATCGTGCTAACAAAAGTGTGCGGTTATCTAACAGATGTTAGCACGAAATCGCTGATTTTGCTAACAAAAACCGTCTTTTTGCTAACAGCGTTAAAAATTCCAATTAATCTCTGCTAACAGATTAGTTGTGCGGTATGGTGGTAATTTATTCGCAAAATTGAGCGGCGACAACTTCTGACATATAATAATGGTATAAGGAAATGATTATTATGAAAGATACTAAATAACATCTATATCTTACGAATGAAGAACGCTCCGAGGTTTTGAAATCACTTATTGATCTCAAGAATGAAATGATCGCACAGGGTAGATACACTGATGTATTGGATGGAATATCAGAGCATCGTTGTCAGGGTTATACAAAAGTCGTTTTTTATCGAGCGTTCAGTCCCTAAGCTCTCTCCCTCAGTTTCGTCGTCGTTCGCCGTACTCGTTAAGTGCTGTCAAGTGTGACAGCGCTCGTACTCGTGTGGCGACTCTTCCTCTCCCCGAAAAGCAGGCTTTTTTTGGGGCCCATAGGGCTCGACAGCTCCCTCGTCAGAGGGAGCCTTGGAACCCTCAGTCAGCTTCGCTGACAGCTCCCTTAGGAAAGGGAGCCTTTTTATCGTCATCACGATTCAGCATTCTCTAAACTCCAACCGTCAACTACCGCGTACTGCCTTCCTCTGACGAGGGGCTACCTCTATTTGTAGGGGAGGGTCTTGACCCTCCCGTTCGCGCAGCGAAATCACATCGGGCGTTGATGATACATTCAACCGCAGATAGGGGTGAACCATCCCTACCTGTGAACGACCGTAAAAAAATGACAAGAAAACTTTGCAAAAACTATTGACAAGTAAACTTGTCAGTGCTATTATTATGACAATAAAACTTGTCAAAAGGAGATCTTGTCATGAACAGGGAAGAAATATTGAAGAAGGCACAGGCGGAGAACAACGGTAAAGACTATGCCGACATCGAAGCCCAAAAGACCGGCACACGCGCCGCGTATTTTGTCGCGGTGCTCCTGGTCATCATCGTCGATACCGTCAACGGATTCGTATTGGGCTACGTCAACCGCGGCATGGATTTTGTCCTGTTCACCATGGCGTTCGTCGCGTTTCTGACCAAGTATCTGAAGCTGCGCAAGCGTCATGAGCTGATCGTTACGATCATGTGGGGATTGCTGGCGCTGTCGATGCTGGCGTGCTGGATCCTTCAGCTCTGCGGGGTGATGCGGTAATGGATGATAAACTGATATTGAAGAACCGCCTCGCCGCGATCCGCAAGGAAAAGAAGCTCTCTCAGAGCGATCTGGCGGGGATGGTCGGCGTATCGCGCAATACCATCAGCTCCATCGAGACCGGTCAGTTCAACCCGACGGCAAAACTCGCGCTGATCCTGTGCATCGCGCTGGATAAAAAATTCGAGGAATTATTCTATTTTTAAGCAGGTGAGATCATGAAAACAGCGGTTGTATATTATTCCATGAGCGGAAACACCCGGCAGACCGCCGAGAAGATTGCCGAGAAGCTCGGCGCGGATCTGATCCGTATCGAGCCCGTCAGGGAGTACCCCTCCAAGGGCCTCAGGAAGTTTCTGTGGGGCGGCAAGAGCGCCGTGATGGGCGATACCCCGGCGCTGCGTCCCTATCGGTTCGACGACGGCTATGAGCGGATCGTGATCGGTACGCCGCTGTGGGCGGGCGTCTTCAGCCCGCCGATCAGGAGCTTCATCCGGGAGAATCAGTCGAAGCTGACCGGAAAGAGGTTCGCGGCGTTCGTGTGCTGCGCGGGCGGCAACGCCGAGAAAGCCTTCGTCAAGATCAAGGAAGCCGTCGGCGCAGGTGATCTCGAGGCGCGTCTGACCCTGACCGACCCGAAGGATCACCCGTCGGCAGAGAACGATGAGAAGATCAAAGCGTTTTGTGACAAGCTGGGATCGTTCAGGGAATGAGAAATTTGAATTGGTAGGGGATGGTCTTGACCCTCCCGTTCGCGCAGCGAAACCACATCGGGCGATGATGATACATTCAACCGCAGATAAGTTTGTAACGCTTCGGAAGGAACTCCTAAAGCGAAAGGTCGGGGGTTCAAATCCCTTCCGGGACGCCAAAAAGCACTGTTTATCTCATTTTTTGAGGTGAGCGGTGCTTTTCCTCTTTTTTGATCATTTCAAGTCAGTCTTACTTCGGCTTGCCTTGACTTTCTGATACGATTTTTGTATAATTTTCCGTAGAATAAAGTATCGTTTGCCGACGAAGGAGTCGAGATAATTTGTGCTTCGGGTGGGCGGTCGGAAATCCGTTTTTACATACGTTATAACGCCGGTATGTTGCGTTTAATATCTTTCAGCACAGGCGCAGTATGTCTCAGCTTGTGTTTTTTTGCTTTATTGTATATTCATCAAAAAAAGATCGGATCACACAGCGGCGGAAGGGGACAATCTTATGGGACAAAGCAGCGAAATCTTTATGTCTATTGAAATATGGGGCGTCTTTTTCAGCCTGATCGCCGCTTTGACGATCTTTCTTACAAGACATTTTGACAAATCCGGCTCACGCAAGCTGATGCTGACGTTGCTTTGCTCGGCGGCTCTGATGATAAGCGACTGCGCGTCGATCAATTTTCGCGGCAACGTGTCGCAGCCGGCACTTTCAATCGAGAGATGGTCCACGTTTGCCGTGTATTTTTTCAGCTTTCTGATCATACCGCTTTCGGCACAGTATGTTTCTCAGATCATATACAAGCGCTCCGGCGGCTTCAAGCTGTATTGGGAGCTGATAGAATGGGGCGTTTTCATCGTAGGAGCGCTGCTGCTGATCATCAATGAGCTATATCCGTTTATCTACCGTATCGACGACATGGGCAGATATACGCGGATGCCGTATTTTTTCTGGCTGCCGAGTCTGATCGGACTCATGGGTCTTTTGACGACGCTCTCGGTAGCGCTGCATTACAGTAAATATATGCTGCCGGCTGAGAGAACGGCTGTCGTATCCTTCCTGACGCTCCCCCTGATCGGTATCGTTATCAGGCTGTTTTATCCCGAGACGCCTTTTATCACACTCGCTATCGTGATATCTGTCATCATCCTGTTCATATCGTATGAAACAAGCTATGTGCATTTTCTTGTAGAAGAAGAAAAGAGATTAGGCGAAGAAAAGCTCAAGCTCGTCAATCAACAGATGAAGCCGCATTTCATCTTCAACACGCTGACGCTCATCAGGTACCAGTGCCTCACCGCTCCGCAGGAAGCGGCTCAGACCGTCGCGGAGTTTTCCAATTACCTCAGAGGTATCACCGACTACCTCACAGACAATGATAACATTTCGCTGGAGGCTGAGCTCGATATCGTCAAGAACTACCTGCGTATACAGTCAAAGCGCTTCGGAGACAGGATCAAGATTGAATATGACGTCAAAGAAACGGATTTTGATGTCCCGCCGTTTTCCGTCCAGACATTAGTGGAAAACGCCGTGCATCACGGCTTCAAGAGCGGTCAAATCGATCAGGGACTCATCAGGGTATCCACGAAAAAAAGCGGAAATCAACACGTCGTGATCGTTGAGGATGACGGCGTGGGCTTTGACATCGGAAAGCTGGATAATCAGAATAAAAGCTCTGTCGGTATCGTCAATACCAAAAACAGAGTAGAGATCATGTGTAAGGGCGAGCTTATCATCGAAAGCGAGCCGGGAAAGGGCACGCGGGCGATCATTGTGATACCCGAATAAACTCCCACCGATGCAAGTACCTTTTAAAGTGACTATTTTTCATAAAAACTTTCGGAGTGGATGGACATGAATATCCTGATAGCAGACGATGAAATGAGTACGCGGTACGATCTGAAGCTTGCCGTAGAAAGAGTGGCTCCGGCAGATGATAACGTATTCTTTTTCGCGCAGAACTATGAGACTGCTGTAGAACAGCTCAAAGACAATACGATAGACGTTGTGTTTTTGGATATCAATATGCCCGGCAGGAACGGACTGGAGCTTGCGCGGGCGATCAAGAGCCTCGATCCCGATATCAATATCATCATGGTCACCGCGTACAGGGAGTACGCACTGGACGCTCTGCAACTCTATGTCAGCGCCTATTTGCTCAAGCCTGTCAATGATGAAGAGCTCAGAGAAGCCCTCAAGAACCTCCGCAACCCGCTTGGCGCGCCGCAAAGCAGCACAGATAAGCTGACCGTAAAATGCTTCGGGAATTTTGAGGTGTTCATCGGAGATAAGAAGGTCAGGTTCTCACGACAGAAGGGAAAGGAGCTGTTCGCGTATCTTGTATGTCTGAAAGGGACTTCTGCCACCAGAGGCGAGATATGCGCCAATCTTTTTGAGGGAAGCAACGAAAAGCAGGGCTTTGAACACTTGAAGAAGGCTGTCCAGTCCCTCAAAAAGGATCTCTCGAAATATCGGCTTGAGGGTGTTCTCGAGCACAGCCGCAACGCCTATTCTGTCAACACCGCTCTGATCCAATGCGATTACTATGATTATCTGGAGCGAAAGCAGGGAACCCAAAACCTGTTCAGAGGCGAGTTCCTCAATCAGTACAGCTGGGCGGAGACCTATATTTATCATCTTGAAAACTATTGATATGCTGCGGTAATACAAGGGCACCTCTAAAAATATAGGGTTGTTCAGAGGTGCGGATATTTTATAGCAAATTATTGTCAAAACGACGAAGTCATACTGACGTATAACGAGGAGTTTTGGCAAGAAGTTGCTGTGAAAGATGGGTGCATATGGGCAG
>JAFUUV010000201.1 GCA_017471345.1 Ruminococcus sp. | reverse complement strand
TATTTTTTTCTTGCAAAAAAAACAAAACTATGCTATGATGTATTCGTGAAATTATCTAAAAAAGGAGCTATCTACATGGAAGGCTTTAACGAACAGGTTGTCAAGAGAGTCAACAAGGCAAAACAGCTGTTGATTAAAATTTTCGCGGTTGTCATTTTGATTTCCATTCCCTTTATCGGAGCGGCGATTGCGATTGCGACGCATATTCAATACATCTTTGTCGTCAGCATTTTTCTCTTTCTCGGCGGTATTTACGGCGTCTGGTACGTATTTACGTCGCAAAAGGTGGAATTTGAGTATTCCGTCGCCGGCAACGATCTTGACGTTTGCAAGATTATCGCGCTGAGAAAGCGCAGGCTGGTCTGTCGTGTGCCCATCAATGAAATCACCGAGCTGACAAAGGACGAGAAAGTCATTGACGCGATGCGCTTTACAAAAACCTTTATCGCCGCGCGTGACGTGGACGCAAAAGATGAAAATTATTACGCGGTGTTCAGCAGCCCTGCCTTCGGCAAGTGTCTGTTAGTGTTTACACCGAATCAGAACATCTTAGAGGGATTGAAACCACACCTCAATAAAACCCTTGTCATCAAGCTTTTCTACCAGAACAATGAGCGCTGAGAAAATACAGCCCGACAGCGCTTTCGTCAGACGCGCGCTGCCGCAACGGCCTGATGACGCGAACAAGGGCACGATGGGAACACTGCTGAGTATCTGCGGCAGTTACGGCATGGCAGGCGCGGCACTTTTGGCAACCAAGGCGGCACTGCGTATGGGCATAGGACTGCACAAGCTGGCACTCTCCGAACGCATCTACCCCATTGTGGCTCAGGCAATACCCGAAAGCGTATACCTGCCGCTGAGTGAACCGACTGCCGCGCATACGGAACGCTTGCTGAAGGAAATGCAGTCAGCCGACGCGGTTTTGATTGGCTGCGGACTATCCTTATGTGACAACACGCGCACGATTGTTAATTCTTTTATCGAAAAATGCAAGATTCCGATGGTGCTTGACGCGGACGCGCTGAACGTTGTCGCGGAAAACCCTGAAATCCTGAAAAACGCAGCTGCGCCAATCATCATCACACCACACCCGGGTGAATTCGCGCGACTGACCGCCTCCACTCCGCAAGCGGTAAACGCCGACCGCGAGCAGCTTGCCGCCGCATTTGCCAAACAATACGGTGTGGTGACGGTGCTCAAGGGCAAGGGCACTGTGATTGCGGCGCCGGACGGTACCATCCGTATCAATCCCACGGGCAACAGCGGTATGGCGACAGGCGGCAGCGGCGACGTGCTTGCCGGCATGATTGCCTCTCTGACAGCGCAGGGCGCCAACCTTTTTGACGCGGCGGCTGCAGCTGTGTACCTGCACGGACTTGCCGGTGATATCGCGGCGGAACGGCTCGGTAAAATTTCGATGTTGCCGAGCGACCTGATTGACTGCATTCCGGCAGCGCTGAAAAGCTGCGGCGCGGAATAAACATCTTCTATACCCAACGGACATATAATGCACAAGGAGGTGTCTTATGACAAAATCTTTGCGAGCATTATGTGTCTTTTTTTGTATCCTGCTGATTGGATGTGATAAGGCGGCGTCTGTGACGCCGATAACAGAATTCACCGCTGATTTTACAGCGGAATACCGCGGTCAGTCCCTGGAGGGCAGCCTTACATACAGCCGTCAGGACAGGATGAACCTGCGGCTTGCCACCCCCGACAGTCTCGCCGGACTGTCTGTCGGATATAATGCCGCTACGCTGCGCATCAGCAAGGAAGGTCTGCAATGCACTGCGGATGAAGCGTATCTGCCACCGGAGTCGTTTCCCGCTTCCATCAAATCGGCTCTGGATGCCGTGAGCCGCGAAGTGGAAAACGAAGAGGTGCGCATCAAAGACAACATCACCGCAGACGGCTGGGAGGTTACATTTAACAGCGAAGGCTTTCCGCAAACCCTGCAAAACAACGACATAAATATCACACTAAGCTGCCAACGCGCCCTTTAATTCACACATTTCACGCCGTAAAATAATATATAGTAGCTGCATAAAAAGAGTCGCGGCTGCCCACAATAACAGTGACAGCCACGCAGTTGGCAGAAACATTTTGGAGCGTGAAAAGTCTTGAATATACGTCGCGGAGATATTTATTATGCTGATTTGAGTCCGGTAGTCGGTTCGGAACAGGGCGGTATCCGTCCGGTGTTGATTGTACAAAATAACATCGGCAACCGGTTCAGCCCGACGGTGATTGCGGCGGCGATTACCAGTCGTCAGTCAAAAGCAAAGCTGCCGACACACATACCGCTGCACGCCGATACATCGGGACTATCCAAGGACAGCGTTGTGCTGCTGGAGCAAATCAGAACCATTGACAAACGCCGCCTGAAAGAAAAAATGGGCAGCGTAGACGCCGGCGCCATGAACGCGGTGGACAACGCCATTTCCATCTCGTTCGGTCTGCAAACAGCCACATGAAAAACAGCCGTCATCGCGAGGATGACGGCTGTAGTCTTTTATGGTTTGCGGTAAGTAAAGGTAAAGCCGGTGTTGTCGTAGCCGCTGACGAAATTGCCGTTGCTGTCTACACAACGAACGGTGTAGGTATAGGTACCGCCGTTGCGAACGTCGGTATCGACATAGCTGTTGGTCGTGACATTGTCCATGCCCTTCCAACCTCTTGCGCCTTTATAGAACACACGGTAGCCATACGCGCCGGCAATGGCGTTCCATGAAATTTTTACGCCCTGCGCGGTGCTTTCGCATTTAGTGATTTTCGGGGTGGCAAGCTGCGGCACCTGATACTGATAGGTGTAGGTAAAGCCGGTGTTGTCGTAGCCGCTGATAAAGTTGCCGTTGCTGTCTACACAACGAACGGTGTAGGTATAGGTACCGCCGTTACGGACGTCGGTATCGACATAGCTGTTGGTCGTGACATTGCCCATGCCCTTCCAACCGCTTGCGCCTTTATAGAACACACGGTAGCCATACGCGCCGGTAATGGCGTTCCATGAAATTTTCACGCCCTGCGCGGTGCTTTCGCATTTGGTGATTTT
>JAFUUV010000200.1 GCA_017471345.1 Ruminococcus sp. | reverse complement strand
CTCCGCAAGGTTGGAGGAACCGAGCTGCTCCATCAGGCTGTTGATGTCGCCGCCCTGCATGAGCGAATTCATCTGATCCTGCACGTTCTCCAAATCCTCGTCCGAAATGCCCATTTTGCTGATCAAATCCTCAACGGGCTTGATTTTTAATTCTTTCGCGCAGGACAGGCAATAGCCGACAGTCGGCACTTCCTGCGAGTTGCTATTGGTGACGAAAACGACAGCCGGTCGTTTTCCGCATCTGCTGCATAACATAGTTGTACCTCATTTATTTATGTAAAAAATTATTGTCTGTTTCTGTTGATGTATCTGCGGCGTCACAAAACGCCGCACGTTTATTTTATATGAAAAACGCGAAAAAGGCAATACTGTTCACAAAATCATCACGAATTATTTTTGTGCTCGCGAATCAGTCCCAAAAACATATGGGCGTAATTGCAGAGGGCAAACAGCATCACAAGCGCGGTGATGATAAACAGCACCGTGACAAGCGTCGTGCTTTCGTATTGAAATACGGCTTTCAGGAAAATAATGGTGACCACGGAAAGATAGAACACGACGGTGGCAACCTTGCCGTACCAGCGAGCCGGCGGCGGCGTGATGTGATGTATCACCAGCAACAAGCCGCAAAACAGCATGGTAATCTCCTTAAACATCAGGATAGCAAGCAGTGGCAACAGCGCGGGAAGATAAATCAGCATACAGAGCGCTACAGAAAACAGCGTCAGTTTGTCCGCGATGGGGTCGAGAATCTTGCCCAGCGAGGTCACCTGGTTCAGTCTGCGTGCTAAAAAGCCGTCAAAGCAATCCGTCAGACCGGAAACACCGATACAGATTGCCGCCGCGATATAATTTTTGTGCAAGAAGAAATACATAAACGGCGCTATCAACAGCAACCGGAGATAGGTTAAAAGATTCGGAATTGTCCAAAGATCGGAAATTTTGAAGCTCCAATTTTCCTTATCCATTGATGCCTCCCTAAATATACACGCACAGTGCGCGGAATATTGTACCGAAATTTTGCGCATTGTCAAAAAATGACGGACTGGCGTATGTCATGATAACATAAAAAATATTGATTGCAATACAAACAAATATCATTCCTTCGAGCAAGCCGAAGATACCGCCGAAAAGATGATTCATACCGCCGATGGGTACGCCTCTGAGCCGCCGGAGAGCGGCGTGAAGAATGAGCTTGACAATCAGTGTCAACAGCAAGAACAGCACCACTGTGATGACCATTCCGAGCACGGCGGTAATGACACTTCCGAGCGGCTGCTCGATGGTTTTGGCAATTGTCTGTGCCTGATCCTTGCTGATTAGCACACCCTCTTGCAGCTCGTCCATGCTGATGCCCATCGGCGTAAAAACGGACGCCAACAGCGAATGGAGCCACTGCGGCACCGACTGCAGGGAATGTGCCATTGTATCGGAAAAGCCGTTTTTGAGAATCTCGGCTTCAAGGTTTTGCAAAATGACCGGCTGAATCCACGTCCTGTAAACGGTGCCGGCAAGCGCTCCGCCGACAAAGTTGGATAAAAACAGGTTCAGCGCCATCGCCGCTAAATTCAGCAGGGTGCGTAAAAAGCCGCGCATGGCACCGAGCACGGTAAAGATGGCGATAATGACGATGATAATGATATCCGCTATCATTGTGACGCCTCATTTTCCTGCTGTGCCTGCGCCTGCTCCGCCTTTTCCTTTTCCTCCTGCTGCCGCTTCAGGTCGGCAGTGACGCGCGCGAGGTCGAAATAGCGCATTTGATTGACGCTGAGGACATAGGCGGTGGAATCGGAGGTGAGCTTGACGGCGGTAGAACCGGTACCGGCGTCGCAGGTGTTGGTGATGTTACCCTCGGAGCTGAAGGTGTAAACGGTGTTGCCGTCGAGCACCGCCATGGTTCCCTTGTAAATGGAGAAGGATTCCGCGCCGAATTTGGTGCTGATTTCGGTTTCCTTTTCGCCGCTGTCATTATATCTTATGAGTGAGCAGCTTCTGCCGTCACCGCTTTGTGAAAGCGCCAGCGCAAAGGTGCGGGTGGCGGAATTGAAGCAATAGTTGGTCAGCGGCTTTCCCTCGTAGCTGACGGTGGTATACTCCTCCGCGCCGGTACGGATAACGTAGGACGCGTGCTCACCGATGAGTACGGCGCGGCTGCCGCTGATATATTCGCTGTCGAGAATGGTGTCATCGTCGATAATATATTGACTGACAGGCTCCTCAGACGAGCAGTCGAGCACATACACGCCCGTGCGCATACCGCCGTTGTCGCTGGTGATGCCGCAGGCGACACAGCCGGAGCCGTCATGATTGATTGCGACAGAGGTAATATAATATTCCGAAAAAGAATATTTAAATACGCGGTTGTTGTCCTGATTAAAAACCATCAGCTCACTGAGGAAACCGTTGCCTTCCGTCACCAGACAAAAGTAACCGTTCGGCGCGACGTCGCCGGTATAGATGACGCCCTCGGTAATGCCGGTGTAAAGCTCCTGGTCATAGGTGAGAATCTGATAATTCGTATCGCCGAGACCATAGACCAGAAAGCGGTTTTCGGAGGACTTCATCACCGGCTTGGAATAGCGCAGCTGTACGTTGGCGATTTCCTTGCCGGAGGAGTTGAGCGTGACAAAGGAGGTGTCCGAGGCGTAGGCGACTCTGCCCTGATTGACAGCGAAGTTGTTTTTCTTGACCTCGGAACCAATCAAATCGACCGGATATCCCTTGCCGCCATTGCCGAGCACCTCGTAGCTCCACCACATTGCGATATTTTCGGGCGAGAGCTTGTCGCGGTTGACAAACGCGAGCACCAACAATGCCGCGACCACCACGATACCGGCGCCGATGAATATTTTTTTGAGTGCCTTGGGCGAAATGTTCGTCCGTTCCTGCTCGTAATCCTCGAGCGGCATATCCTCATAACTGATGACGGTACGTTCCTTGTTCGGCTTGGTCTCGGCGTACCGTCCTTTTCGTTTTTTGAACATATTGAACTCCTGTCAATACCTGACTTTATTTAGATACAAGCCGCACGCCTGCGCGGTCGGACCGGCACAGGCTCGGTTGCGTTGTTCGATAATGTCGGGCAGCGCTTCAGGGGGAATTTTCCCCTGTGCGACGCGCAGCAGTGTGCCGACCATAATACGCACCATGTTGTACAAAAAGCCGTCCGCCTCGACGCGCATGGTGACCATATCACCCTCGCGCGTGACGGAAAACGCCATGACGGTGCGCGTCAAATCGCCCTTTTCGCGGCTGTCGAGGGTACAAAAGGAGGTGAAGTCATGCGTACCCACATACGCCTGCGCCGCGTGGTGCAGCAGCTTTTCGTCAAGGGGATAGCGGTAGTGCAGGGCGTAGCCCTCCAAAAAGGGAGAACGCACCTCGCTGTTCCAGATTTTATAGATATATTCCTTGCTTTTGCAGCTGTACCGCGCGTGGAAATCCGGCGGTACCTCGGTGCAGGCGTTGACCGCCACACTCAGCGGCAGCCAGCGGTTGAGCGCCGCTTTGAGACGCTCCGGCGGAATCGGGTGGGCGGTTTTGAGGCTGATGCAGTACATATTGGCGTGGACGCCCGTATCGGTGCGGCTGCAGCCCTTCAAATCAAAATCGCTGCCGATGATTTTGCTCAGCGCGGTCTGAAACGCCTCCTGCACGGTGAAGGCGTTTTGCTGAATCTGCCAGCCGTGAAACTGCCTGCCGTCATATGAAATTGTGAGGAGCAGATTTCTCAGATCACGCTCGCCAGTAACAGGTTGCATACAATCACTCCGCCGATTAAGAGCGCGGTGGCAATCATGGCAATGATATCGCGCGCGCTCATGTGCAGTATTTTCATGCGGGTACGTCCGGAACCGCCGCGGTAGCAGCGGCATTCCATCGCCGTGGCGATATCATACGCCCGACGGAACGCGGAAACAAAAAGCGGAATCAGAATCGGTATCAGCGAGCGGACGCGCTTGAAAAATCCGCCCGATTCCATATCGGCGCCGCGCGCCTTTTGCGCCTGCATCAGCTTGTCGGTTTCCTCCAGCAAGGTCGGAACAAAGCGCAGCGCCAGCGACATCATCATCGCGATTTCGTGTACGGGAAAATGGATTTTCGCCAAGGGCTTCATCAGACGCTCCAGCGCGTCCGTCAGCTCTGTCGGCGAGGTGGTGAAGGTCAGGCAGGAGCTTGCCAGTATCAGACAGATGATGCGAACCGTGACAAACACCGCGCGGTGAATGCCGTTCCATGTCAGCCGCAGAATCCACCATTCCCAGATGGCTTCGCCCGAGCCGTAGAACAGATTGAGCACGGAGGTGATCAGCACCACCACTAAAATGACCTTCAGGCTTTTGAAATAAAACTTCGGCGCAATGCCGCTGACGGCAACCAAAAATACCATCGCGGCGACAATCAGGCCGAGTGAAGCATAGTTAAACGTGAAAAAAATCACAACGACAAAAGCGATAAAGCACAGCAGCTTGGCACGCGGATCGATCCGGTGCAGCAGACTTTTACCGGGGAAATATTGACCGAAGGAGACGTCTCTTACCATATCTTCCCCTCCTTTTTCAGCAGCGCCGAAAGCACAGACAGCGCTTCATCTACCGTCAGAATACTCTCGGGCACGTCCACGCCGCGCTGACGCAGCAGCTGCATGATGCGCGTCACCTGCGGCACGCGCAGACCGATGGCATCCAGCGAAGCCCCCTGCGCGAAAACGCGCTCGGTTGTGTCAAAGGCGTGCAGACGCGCGTGGTTCATCACTAAAATTCTGTCGGCAACGCGGGCGATATCCTCCATGCTGTGCGAAACCAGCAAAATGGTGTTGCCGCGCTCCTTGTGGTAGTTGACAATCTGGCTGAGCAGAATTTCGCGTCCCATCGGGTCAAGACCGGCGGTGGGTTCGTCGAGAATGAGCACCTCCGGCTCCATCGCCATCACTCCGGCGATAGCGGCACGGCGCTTTTCGCCGCCGGAGAGGTCAAAGGGTGATTTTTCGAGCAGGTCGTCACGCAGTCCCGTGAACCGCGCGGCGCCTCTGACCGCCGCGTCCAGCGCGGCGCCGGTCAGACCTTTATTGGCAGCGCCGAAGGCGATGTCCTTGTAGACGGTGTCCTCAAAGAGCTGGTACTCCGGATATTGGAACACCATCCCCACGCGGAAACGCACCTGACGGATTTTTTTCGGCTCGCTCCAGATATCACGGCCGTCGAGCAGAACCTGTCCCTCAGAGGGCTTAATCAGCCCGTTGAGCATCTGCACCAGCGTAGATTTGCCGGAGCCGGTATGACCGATAACGCCGATGAATTCGCCCTTTTCCACAGAAAGGCTGAGGTTGTCCACCGCCTTTTTCTCGAAGGGCGTGCCTTTGCCGTATACAAAACTGAGATTTTTGACTTCGAGGACGGCACTCATTGCAGCACCTCCAGAAGCATTTCCGCGCACTCCTGCTCATCGAGGGGAACGCGGTCAAAGGGTACGCCAAAGCCCCTGAGCCGGAAGCCAAGCTCGGCAGCCTGCGGCACGTCGAGCCGGTGCTTTTTCAGCAGCTCCACCTGTGAGAACACCTCGCGAGGAGTGCCCTGAAGGAGCACCTTGCCGCTGTCCATCACCACCACACGGTCGGCAGGCACCGCCTCGTCCATGTAGTGGGTAATCAGCACAACGGTCATGCCCATTTCGCGGTTGAGCCGCAGCAGGGTGGAGAGCACCTCTTCCCTGCCCAGCGGATCGAGCATCGCGGTTGGCTCGTCCAGCACAATGCACTGCGGCTGAATGGCAAGAATTCCGGCGATGGCAATACGCTGCTTCTGACCGCCGGAGAGCTTGTACGGCGCATGGAGACGGTATTCGTACATACCGACCGCCTTGAGAGCGGCGTCCACTCTCTCGCGGATTTCTCGGGGATCGACGCCGAGGTTTTCGGGGCCAAAGGCAACATCCTCCTCCACCACGCTCGCGACAAGCTGGTTGTCGGGATTTTGCAGCACCAATCCGACCTTTGCGCGGATATCCCAGGTTTTTTCCTCGTCACAGGTGTCGTCGCCGTCCACATATACCTTGCCGCTGTCGGGCAGCAGCATGGCGTTGAGATGCTTGGCAAGCGTGGACTTGCCGCAGCCGTTGTGACCGATGACAGCGACAAACTCGCCCTTCTCAACCGAAAGCGATACACCGTCAACCGCATTGACGACGGGCTTGCCGTCCTCGATGTTGTCATATGAGAAAAAAACGTTTTCTATCGAAATGAATGACATAAATTACTTCTCCCAGATAGCGGTTGAACCGCACGGTAACACCATTCCCGTGTCGGTCACCCTGAGTCCGATTTCATCACTTGAAACCCTGCCGCCGAATGGTTTGTTCAGCTTTACGCCGAGCAGATACGCCATCACGGCAGGCGACAGGCCGGTGGTGTAGGAATTGAGAATAAAGAAAACAGGATTGTCGCTGAGCACCTGACAGCACAAATCAACCAGTCCGTCAAGCTGCTCCTCCAACTTCCAGACCTCGCCCCCGGGACCTCTGCCGTAGGAGGGCGGATCCATGATGATGCCGTCATAGCGGTTGCCGCGGCGGATTTCACGCTGCACAAACTTGGAGCAGTCGTCAACCAGCCAGCGGACGGGAAGATCGGCAAGTCCCGAGGACTGCGCGTTTTCCTTTGCCCACTGCACCATGCCTCTGGACGCGTCCACATGGCAGACCGTCGCGCCGGCCCGCATACAGGCAAGAGTGGCGCAGCCGGTGTAGCCAAAGAGGTTGAGCACCTTCAGCGGTCGGTTTTCCTGTTTGATTTTTTCGGCGGCAAAATCCCAGTTGACCGCCTGCTCGGGGAATACCCCCGTATGTTTAAAGCCCATGGGCTTGATATTGAACACAAGGTCGTTGTAGCCGATTGTCCAGCGGTCGGGCGTTCGTTTGTAGGTTTCCCAGTGACCGCCGCCCTTATGCGAGCGGTGATACCGCGCGTGCGCGTCGCGCCACAGCGGATGCCGCTTGCCGGTTGACCAGATAATCTGGGGATCGGGGCGAATCAGAATGATATTGCCCCATCGCTCCAGCCGTTCGCCGTCGGAGGCATCAATCAGCTCGTAGTCCTTCCAGTAATCGGATAATCGCATAGTATCGTTCCTTACTTGTTGTCAAATAAACTCGGCTGCTGCGAAACGCCCTGCACAGCTCCCTTGGGGAAGTCATAGCCGAGGTGTCGGCAGCCCTCCGCGGTGATGCACCTGCCGCGCGGCGTGCGGCTGAGAAAGCCGATTTGCATGAGGTAAGGCTCGACGACGTCCTCGATGGTCACCGCCTCTTCGCCGATGGCGGCGGCAAGCGTTTCGAGTCCTACGGGGCCGCCGTTGTAAAAGCGGATAATCGCTTCAAGCATCCGCCGGTCGTTCTGGTCGAGTCCCAACTCGTCAATTTCGAGCCTGTCCAGCGCGGTGCGCGCGGTTTCGAGTGTGATAACGCCGTCGGACATCACCTGCGCGAAATCGCGGACACGCTTGAGCATCCGGTTGGCGATTCGCGGTGTGCCGCGTGAACGGGAGGCGATTTCAATCGCGCCCTCGTAGTCAATCTGAATACCGAGAATACCGGCGCTGCGCGTCACAATCCGCGCCAGCTCCTCCGGCGTGTATAACTCCAGCCGCAGCAGCACGCCGAAACGGTCGCGCAGCGGCGCGGTGAGCTGTCCGGCGCGCGTGGTGGCGCCGACCAGCGTAAAACGCGGCAGCGGCAGATGGTAGGAAGCCGCCATCTGTCCCTTGCCGGTGATAATGTCAATGGCAAAATCCTCCATGGAGGGATAGAGCACCTCCTCTACCGCGCGGCTGAGACGGTGAATCTCGTCGATAAAGAGCACGTCGCCCTCGTTGAGATTGGTCAGCAAAGCCGCAAGGTCGCCGGGCTTTTCAATTGCCGGACCGGAGGTGATGCGGATATTGACTCCTAACTCGTTGGCAATGATGCCGGCGAGCGTCGTTTTGCCCAGACCGGGCGGTCCGTAAAGCAGGACGTGGTCAAGTGTTTCACGGCGGATTTTTGCCGCTTCGATATAGACGCGAAGATTTTCCTTCGCCTTTTCCTGTCCGATATATTCATCCAGATTTTTCGGGCGCAGCGGATTGTCACCCTCCGCGGCGTCCGCCGGAATCTCCGCCGGCTCCATGATTCTGTTTTCAAAATCAAATTCATCCGAAAAATGCGTGTTGCTCATTTACTGTCTTCCCATCTGTCTAAGCGTCATGGCGATGAGCTGCTCCACCGGCAGCGAGCTGTCGAGCGTGGCAAGCACCGGCGAAACATCGGCGGGCGTGTAGCCCAGCACGCCGAGCGCTTCGAGCGCCTTGGGCACATTGCCCGAAACGGCGGCTGCCGCGCTGCCGCTGACGGCGATGAAATCATCGTCCGAAACCGCCTTGGCAAGCTTGTCCTTCAGCTCCAGAACAATGCGCTGGGCAATTTTTTTGCCGATGCCCTGCGCACGGGTAATGGTTTTGATATCGTCGGTGGCGATTGCCATCGCCACCTGCTCGGGCGTCAATTCCGAGAGAACGGCAAGACCTGCCTTGGGGCCGACGCCGCTGACGCCGATGAGCGTTTTGAAGGTTTCCAGCTCCGTTTTGGAAGCGAAGCCGAACAGCTCCATCGCGTCCTCGCGCACATTGAGGTAGGTGTAGAGCGTGACCTCGGTGCCGAGCTTGATTTGCTTTAAGGTATTGATAGTCGTCTGGCAGCGATAGCCCACGCCGCCGCATTCGACAACGGCGCAGGAGACGGTGGTATGAATCAGCTTGCCTCTGACGGAATAAAACATAGCGACTCCTTTTACTGATAAGGCGTACTCTGCCGGTACATGACGCGGCGCAGCTCGGAGCCTGCCGCCTGCGTATGGCAGATGGCGATGGCGAGCGCGTCGG
>JAFUUV010000199.1 GCA_017471345.1 Ruminococcus sp. | reverse complement strand
TTGCTCTGCATGGGTGCGGGGGCTATGTAAAAAGGCTCCCCTTGAGGGGAGCTGTCGCGCCGCTGTGGCGGCGTGACTGACGGGGGAAGGATAGGAACGAGACTTTACCAAACGCGCTGCAATCGGATAGGCTATCCGGCTTTTCCCTCACCCTTCCGTCATTTCGCACAGCGAAATTCCACCCCCCCTCAAGGGGAGGCTTTCAATGTTCCGGCAAAAAGCTTTCTTCTAAAAGGCGACCGCTCAGGATGACAGGAACGCTGTAGGGGACGGCTTCCCAGACGTCCCTGAAAGCCTGACGTTTTGTGCAGTGGGACGTCAAGGATGCCGTCCCCTACGGTTAGGTTTCACTTTCACCATATTAAGGCTTTGTATCCGGAGATTCACGGATTCAGGATAATGCATAATTTATTTTTTGAAAAGGCTTGTCTGTTCGGCAAGCCTTTTTTTCATTCATGATGCATTAACTAACGCGGTGCGTTCCGCTTAAATCGGCGACCATGATACAGCCGGTGGTGCAGTTTTTGGCACAGACGGCGAAGTCGGGACAGTGGTCGCATTTTTCATAGTCAACCACGGCGACATTGTTGACAACCTTGATGGCGCCGAGCGGACAGACCTTTTCACATTTTTTGCAGCCGATGCAGCCGTTGGAGCACACCTTGCGCGTGACCGCGCCCTTGTCCTGATTGTTGCAGGTGACGACGACGCGCTCCATATCCGCGACGAGGGTAATCAGGTGATTCGGACACGCCTTGGCACAGATGCCGCAGCCGATGCAGCTGCGCGTATTGACGCGCGCGATACCGTCGTCAATGCAAATCGCGTCGTTCGGACACGCCTTGGCACAGTCGCCGAAGCCGAGACAGCCGTAGGTACAGCTGCCCTTGCCGCCGTACAGCAGCTTGGCGGCGGTGCAGGACTCGATGCCGTGGTAGTCCACCTTGTCCTGCGTATGCTGACAATCGCCGCCGCAGTGCACAACGGCAACCTGCTCCACCACATCCGCGTATTCGACGCCGAGCACCTCGCTGAGCTTTTTGGAAACGGTGTCCGCGCCGGGAATACAGAGATTTGCCGGTGTGTCGGGATTTTCACAGAGCGCCTTGGCGTAGCCGTCGCAGCCGGCAAAGCCGCACGCGCCGCAGTTGGCGCCGGGCAGACATTCCCTGACCGCCGGAAAACGCTCGTCCTCCTTGACCGCCATCACCTTGGAGGCGACGACGAGCACGGCGGCACAGATGACGCCGATGATTACGACGGGGATGACCGCCGTGAGAATAGCTTCCATCTTGATTCCTCCCTTTACGCGAACAGGTTTTCAATGACGCCGCCGAAGCCGAGGAAGGACAGCGAGGTAATCGCCGCCGCGACCAGCGTCACCGGCAGTCCCTTGAAGCTTTTGGGAACGTCCGCCGCCTCAATCACCGAGCGCACGCCCGAGAACATGACCATGGCGAGGAAGAAGCCCAGACCGCTGCCCAGCGAATTGACCATTGCCTGTGTGAAGCCCCAGAGAAAGGAGGTGGTTTCACTCACGGGATAATCCTGCACATTCAGAATGGTGACGCCGAGCACCGCGCAGTTGGTGGTGATCAGCGGCAGATAAACACCGAGCGATTTGTGCAGCGAAGGGATATACCTTTTTAAAACAATTTCTACCAACTGCACCAACGCGGCAATGACCAGAATAAAGACGATGGTTTGTAAATAATCCAGCTGATTCGGCGTCAGCAGGAAAAACTGAATCGGGTAGGTCACAGCGGTCGCCATGAGCATGACGAAAATGACCGCAAGGCTCATGCCGGTGGCGGAATCAAGCTTTTTGGAGACGCCGAGGAACGGACAGATGCCCAAAAACCGCGACAGCACATAGTTGTTGATAAAGACCGCCGACAACAGAATGATAATCAGCTTAGTCATGCGCGGCAGCCTCCTCTCCGTTCAGACAGGCTTTGCCGCAAACCGCCGCCGAGGGACAGCCGGCACAGCCGAATTCCTGCTTTTTGGGCTTGTGGGCGGAAAATTTATTGACCGCCGCAATCAGCAGCCCGAACACAAAGAAGCCGCCGGGCGCCATGGTGAGAATCGAAATATGATTAT
>JAFUUV010000198.1 GCA_017471345.1 Ruminococcus sp. | reverse complement strand
CACAGACAGCAAGTGGATAGGAGCAGGTCTTTTCCTTGTGCTGTCATCCATGCCTGTAGGGTTTGGTCTCGACCAAACCGCCGCCAACCGCAGAAGCGTTTGGTGGTAAATCCGGCGGTTCGGTCAAGACCGAACCCTACAGAACGTTATGCATGATTCACACAGCGACGGGATTCCCTTGACAGAGACGCCTTGGCTGGTAGCCGAAGGGGATCCTTCGACTAAATCGCTGCGCGATTTTGCCCTTTGGGCACCGCTCAGGATGACAGGGAGTGGATAGGAGCAGGTCTTTTCCTCACGCTGTCATCCCGACTCACGTGGAGGGATCCCCCTGAGAGGACACCATGGTTTCTCACCGAAGGGGAAGCCGTCCCCTACATAATGGTTGATGATTTCAGTTTTACGGATTCAGGTATATATAAGGAAACGGAAAACCGGCTCTGCGCCGAAATGGTTACAAATTCCTGACACGCCGCCCGACGAAACTCTCAAAAACAAAATAGGTGTAACAAAAATGTTGGGGATAACGACGGAAAATATTTCCAATTCAAAAAAATAAGCGTTTAGGGGTTGATTTTTCGAAACAAAGATGATATAATTATTACAAATTTGTTAACAAGTTCCTTTCGGGCTGTCATTTTCTGTAAATGAAATGATTCCGATTCACCCGAAAAATTCATCCGGAGCTTGTCGGACATTGGAGGTAATAACGATGCACAGGATAAAAAAGCTTACCGCTGTGATATTGAGTACACTGACAGTTTCCAGTGTATGCGTCTTCGGCGGTATGAACGCCAGCGCGTCCGGCACGGGCGCAGGTCTCGCGGAGCACTGCCTTAACGCGTATTATGAGGGTTGGTCCTATGTTTGGGGCGGCACCTCGGAGGGAGCGGTTGACTGCTCCGGCTTAATCTGGATGTACTGCGGCGGCGACAGAATGAGTATGCTCTCCGACGCGCAGTCAAACGGCAGAGACTGGGGTTATGTGGACGACGGCATTCCGCGTGTTCACGGTCTCGGACTTGCCAGACCCGGCCACGTCGGCGTGTACATCGCGGACGGCATGGAGGTTGACGCCAGAGGCTCCGACTACGGCGTCTGCTACCAGGAAATCGGCGGCTGGAACAACTGGGATTGCTGGTTTAAGCTGACCGCTGTCTCCTATCCCGAAAACGGCTGGGAGGAATTCAACGGCGATTACTACTACTACGAGGACGGCGAGTATATTGTCAATACCTCGAGAACCATCGACGGTACTACATATTACTTCGACTCCAAGGGACGCTCGGGCGACACCCCGTCCGACGCTTCCGTTGATTACAACGACGCTTCGTCCGACAAGCCCTCCTCTTCTTCCTCTGCCACTTCTTTCTACAGACGCGGCTCCAACGGCAGCGAGGTAGAGAAGATTCAGGAAAGACTCAAGGAGCTGGGCTTTTACAACGGTGACATCGACGGTTCCTTCGGCGCCGTCACTGAGCAGGCTTACAGAGCGTTTCAGGAGGCTGCCGGCGTGGCGGTTGACGGTATTTCCGGCACCGACCGCGAGGTTCTCTATTCCGATGACGCACCGCACGCCAACAGCGCTGAGAGCAATGATGACGCAGCGGTAGGCGCTGAGGACGAGCAGGAAGCTGCCGCCGAGGAGACCGAGCCTGAGGAAGAAACCAAACCCGAGGAAACCCAACCCGAGGAAACCAAGCCTGAGGAAGAGACCGAGCCCGAAGAGGAAGCCAAGCCTGCCATTCCGGCAGAGGGCGACTTCACCACCGAGGTAATCGACCTGCAGCAAAAGCTCTTTGACCTCGGCTACTTCGGCATCGAGCCGACCGGCTTCTACGGCGACTACACTGTTGACGCCATCAAGTCCTTCCAGCTGTGCAACAGCCTCGAGGTTACCGGCGTGCTTGACGAAGAGACCTTCGCGCTGCTCAACAGCGAGGACGCGATTGCCAATCCGATTCTTGCGGACAGCTTTGTGGAAGAGACGGTTGCCGCAGAAGAACCCGCTCCCGTTGAGGAAGAGGAAGTCTATGTGGAGGAAGAGGACGACAGCGTTGCGGAACCCGTCGCGGCTCCCGCGACCGTTGACTCCGCTCTCGTGACGGTGAACAACACACCCACGCAGAGCAGCGCCGCCAGCTCCAACTCCGCTGCCCAGACCAACAAGGCAGCCAACAAGGCGCTCCAGAACGCCGCTTCCATCCTGCCCGGCACACAGCAGCAGGCGCAGGTGAAGAGAACCGCCAACATCTGGCTCTGGCTGGTACTGACAGTCATTATCATCAGCGCGGTTTCGCTGATTTTCCTGAGAAAAGCAAGCACCAAGAAAACCGGAAAATCCGGAAAGAGCAAGGCTGATACCCGTGCGCAGCTCAACGGCCGCTGGTAATTCTCCGCGTTCTTTCCCTGTTTGATAACCCAAAAGAAGGCTGACTCCATGCGAGTCAGCCTTTTCTGATGCCTGTTTTCCCCAAAAAACAGCGCTGTGAGTCGATTCACAGCGCTGCGATTATTTTTGTCTTAAAACGCGTCTAAAACGCGTCGTCCTCGGGATACTCCTCGTCAAGGGCTTCCTTGACCGCCTTGGCGATGTGCTCCTTTTCGTCGGCAACCGCTTCCTTGACGTCCGCCGCCTTTTCCGCGACGGCTTCCTTGACGTCCTCCGCCTTCTCGGCGACGGCTTCCCTGACGTCCGCCGCCTTCTCGGCAACGGCTTCCTTGATGTCCTCGGCTTTCTCGGCGACGGCGTTGAAGGGACTGGAGCTGTAGTCATCCTCGTTGGAGCAGGCGACGGTGATGTCCACGACGTCCTCCTGCTTGACCTCCTCGCGCTTCTGCGCCGGAGCGGCTACCATAAACTCGCTCTGGCTTTCGAGCACCATGCGGTAGCAATCGCGCGCACGGGCAATCTTCGCCTTGCTGGTGTCAATCACACCGAGAAGATTTTTCTGCTTCTCGTTGGCGGCGGTCACCTCGCCCTTTTTGAGCGCTTCATAATACTCCTTGCCCAGCGCGATGTAGGCGCGGTTCATCAGCTCGCTCTCATTTTTCATCACCATTCTCAGGCGGTTGAGCTTCGCCTTGGTGCGGTTTCTCTCCACAAAATTCTGTGCCACCATCGAAAGGGTATCGGCGGCTTCCGTCATGGAGGCTCTAAACTTATCAAAAAACGCGTTACTGCTCATAGCGGCATCTCCTCGTATAAAATTCTTCTTATATATTATGACAGATTTGACGAATAAAATCAATATTTTTTTGAAAAAACCTTGTGAAATCCTCCCAAGCTTGTTATAATGGTCGTAGCAAGGAGTGAGATTATGCCTGAAAAAAAGGTCACGAAGGCTGTGGTTTGCCCGATGTGCGGCGAGCTCAGCAAGGCGGTCGTCTACACCAGCGTCAACGCGACGGTCAACAAGGGACAGCGCGACAAAATTCTCGACGGCGAGCTCTTCGCGTGGAAGTGCCCGTCCTGCGGCTACAGCGCGCGGCTGACCTACCCGATTTTATATAATGATATGAAAAACCGCTTCATGATTTATCTGATTCCCAAAATCGAGCGGTTTCAGCTCTGCGACAAGGAGCTTGAGGAAAAATACAGCAACCTGCGCAACATCAACAAGCGCGTGGTGGCGGACTTCAACGCCTTCAAGGAAAAGATTTTTATCTTTGAGTCCGGACTCGACGACATGGCAATCGAGCTGACCAAGGCGGTCATCGGACAAACTGTGTCCAAAAAGCTCGACGGCGTGGAGGTCAGGACAGGCTACCTCTCGATGTACGACCGCGAGAGCAACACCATGGGCTTTACGTATTTCACCGGCGAGGACATGACGCCCTACGTGCAGACCGCACGGCTGGAGATTTACGGCAAATCCAAGGAGATTATCGAGCGGTTTGCCGTCAACGACAAGAAGCTCAAGGGCTTCATCAAAATCGATGCCGAATGGGCGGACAACATCCTCTACCGCTACAAACGCGCCAGACGCATCGAACGCCTGAATAAACCGTAAAACCAAAGGGACGCACGCGGCGTCCCTTTTATCTTTTATGCTTCACCCTGAAACGCCCTGATTTTGGCGGATTCATAGCGGTAATAGGCGACGGCGGCGAGCGCGACAAACAGCAGGCAGCACCAGATGCCCTGCGCCGCGAACGCCATGCCGCTCAGACATCCCGCGGCAACCCCAAGGTGAAAGCACAGCAGGGTGGCGGCATAAAACCGCGCGTTGCGCAAATCCTTCTGCTTGCGGTCAAGAAAGTAGTTGGTCAGCAGCATAAAGGTCTGGCGGACGTTGTTGGAGGAAAAAATGGTGGCGCTGGAATTGCCGCCGGCGATTTTGAAGGCGTTCCACTGCACCGGCATAGCAAAGGCAAGCGGCGCGACGGCAAGGTAGGGCAGCCCCGTGAGCGAGAGAACGCTGACTGCGGCGACGCTCAGCGCCGTCACCCCCAGACTGACAATCTTCATGCTCAGTCGCGAAACACGGCGGCACAGCACATAAAACACGTTGCCGGCGGCGTAAATCACAAAAAGCAGCAGGCACCAACCAATGCCGGCAAGGTCGCCGTGACAGGCGGAGACAACAAGGTGAATCAGGTTGCCGGTCTGGGCGTTGGCAAGGAGGTCGGTGTGGTTGCAGATGGTGTAGCCCGCCATAAAGCCGCCGATGATACTGACGGCGTGGTGGAGCATCATTTGCCGTTTGACAATTTTCATAGCATCATTTCCTTTTCGGTTTTATTGTATCACGAAACGGAATTGAAGTAAAGCTTGTATTTTCATAACCGCTGTGGTATACTAAATCTACATTATGGAAAAGAGGCTGGAAAATATGGGATGTAATCACGATTGCTCAAGCTGCAGCCAGAGCTGCGGCAGCGAGCAGGATCTGCACGAGCCGCTGAATCAGTACAGCTCGGTCAAGCACGTCATCGGCGTGGTGTCGGGCAAGGGCGGCGTCGGCAAGAGCATGGTGACCGCGCAGCTTGCCGTCACCCTCAACCGCATGGGAAAGCATACCGCGATTTTGGACGCGGATATCACCGGTCCGTCGATTCCCAAGGCGTTCGGTATTCACGAGCGTGCCAAGGGCAGCGATTTGGGCATTCTGCCTGCCGTCACCGAGACCGGCATTGAGCTGATGTCCATCAATTTGCTGCTCAAGGAGGAGACCGACCCCGTCGTCTGGCGTTCGCCGATGATTGTCGGCACCGTCAAGCAGTTCTGGACGGACGTCATCTGGAACGACGTGGACTATATGTTTGTCGATATGCCGCCCGGCACCGGCGACATTCCGCTGACTGTCTTTCAAAGCCTGCCGCTCGACGGCATCATCGTTGTCGCTTCTCCGCAGGAGTTGGTGGGAATGATTGTCGAAAAGGCGGTCAAGATGGCGGAGATGATGCATATTCCGCTGCTCGGCATTGTGGAGAACATGAGCTATTATGTCTGTCCGGACTGCGGCAAGCGCCACAGTGTGTTCGGCAACAGCCATATCGACGAAATCGCCGCGAAGTACAACACGCGCGTGCTTGCGAAGGTGCCGATTGACAGCGAGCTTGCCGCCAAGACCGACGCCGGTCAGATTGAGAGCTGCGAATGCAGCTACTTTGAAGAAGCCGCCGCGTTTTTGACACAGGCATCAGGGAACCTCTAACCATTCCCAAAAAACAAGGGCGGACAGTGCGGACTGTCCGCCTTTTTTTGACAGGCAGGTGATTTCCGTGAACCGATTCCGGTGTATCGAAAGCATACCCTCTTCCTTGCGGCTCGGGCTGCTGTTCGGCGCGTTTATGGTGCTGCAGCTTGTTGTTTTGCGGATGGCAAACCGCGCCGGAAGCGGATTTTTGCCGCAGCCGCAGCAGGAGCTGGTCTATCTCTTTTTGCAGGTCGCCGTCATCGGCGGTATTTTGCTGCACGCGGCGCTGCGCCGCCGTGCGCTGACGGCGGCTGCTCTCGGAACCGCGCTGACGGGCGCGGCGGTCATGCTGTTTGCGCCGTGCGACGCGCCGTGGTATCTCCTTGTCACCGGCGTGACCACGCTGACGCTCGGCTTCACCGGCGGCGCGGTGTACACGCGGCTGGCGCTGTATGCCGTGGGAGAACGGCACGCCGGACGCAGTCTCGGCATCGGCTACGCGGCTGCCGTGGCGCTGCAATACGGTCTGCAATTGCAGTGGGAAATCAAGCCGGCGCTGCTTTTGCTGCTTCTGCTTGCCTGCGGCGTGACGGGCGTGCTGCTGTCTGACAGCCACGCCGCGCCGTCGGCAGAGGAGGAACAGCCTGTATCACGCTTCGCGCTCGTCGCGCCGGCGGTGATCACCCTCGCGCTGCTCCTGTTCACGAGCTATTACAACAGCTATATTCATCACCTGCAAATCGCGTCGGGCTACACCGACTTCAATGTCTACAGCCTGCCGCGTCTGCTGATGATTCCCACCGTCATGTTGCTCGGCACGGTTGCCGACCTCAGGGGCGGCAGGCTGCTGCCCGTGTGCACCCTGTGCGTGGTGTCGCTGGCGCTGCTCAACACCGCGCTGCTCGGGCGCGAGACCTACCTGCTCAATATGTGCCTGTACTATGTCGCGCTGACGGCGGTGGTGGTGTACTACCACCTCACCTTTCTGCGGCTCGCGCCGCGGACAAAGCATCCGGCGCTGTGGGCGTGCATGGGACGGCTGCTCGACAGCGCGGCGGTGATTCTTTCGTTCGGCTTCCGGTTTTCGCAGCTGTCGCAGGTCGCCGTGCTGCTGATTGATATCGCCGCGCTGGCGGTGGTCGTTGTGATGATGGCGGTCAGCGGCTCCTTCAACCTGACCGTACCCCGCAAGCAGGCCGCGCCCGATCCCTTTTTGTCGGCGCAGGCGCGGTACGGCATCACGCCTTCCGAGCTGCGCGTTCTGCGTGAGCTGGTGCAGACCGACGACAAGCAGGAGGTGGTCGCGGCAAGGCTGCAAATCTCCGTCAGCACCCTGCGCCACCACATCACCTCCCTCTATAAAAAGACCGGCGCCCAGACGCGCGCGGCGCTCTGCAAGCTGATTTCACAGCAGGCGCAGCCGCACTGACGCTTCGCCTCTCCCAAAAGCGGAGAGGCTTTTCTTTTGCCCGAAAACCGCATGGGTAAGCCATTTGGCAGGAAGCGCCCATATACAGAAAAGGGATTTTGTGCTATGTTTATGATGCAATATTATAACTTCAAGGAGGTAATCACATGAAGAAACCCATAGCCGTCATCCTGTCCGCCCTGCTCCTGTCAACCGCGCTGACGGGATGCCTTCCCCTGCGGAGCTTTTTGCCGGACGAGGGAAACGCCGAGGAAGAAACCGAAACCTATCCCGTTGAGGACGTGACCGAGCCGCCGATGATAACCGACGTGCCGACCGCGGCGCCGACTGCGGCGCCTGCCGAAATTACCGTGCGTCCTGCCGAGTGGGCGGCGGTGCAGTGGCAGCCCTACTCCAGTCCCAACTTCACCCTGAACATTCCTGCCGGCTGGGAGGTGCAGTGGCAGGGCGATGCCAACCAGCTGCGATGGATGGCGACTTCTCCGGACAAGACCGTCGGCATCACCAACATCGACCATTGCTACGCCGCCAAGGACGCGAGTATGCAGCAGGCGCTCGGCTTTAGTATGTCCATGGAAAACGGCACGGTACGCGAGTTCTTTGAAAAGAACTTTGCCGACTCCACCGAGTACTTCACCGTGCAGAGTTCCTGCGTGCCGAAGGACAAAGACCTGCTGCAGTCCGTGCGTCCCTACACGCCCATTCACGACTATCAGGCGCTCTACGCGACCTTCAAGGACGAAAACGTCGAGGGCGAGGGCATTTACTCAGCGGTGGTGATGGATTCAAAGGACGTCATCTTCAACGGCGCGAACTACGGCGCGTGGGAGGTCAACTGCGTCCTCACCCAATGGGCGCCGCAGGGCAGATTCGTAGACTGGGCGCCGGTGCTTGCCAACATTATGCAGTCCTTCCGCTACACCGAGGCATATCTGGCGCAGTGGCGGCAAATCGCGAATGACGCCACCGCGACGCCGACCACCATCAACGACACCGATCCCGTGATGGAGGCGTTTGAGGAGAGAAGCAAGTCCGATACCATTATTCAGGAAAAGCGTTCGGATATGCTGGAGGAATACGAGCGCGTGTATGACAACGAAAGCGGCAAAATCTACCGCGCCTACAACGGCTTTTTGGATGATATCGGCGACCAGAACCGCTACACCCCGATTACGGACAGCCAGTATGCTGACGGCTACGACGGCTGGATTGATAAATAGCCGCGCCGGAGGACGCTTGTTTATATATTGATTCATTTGCGCGGAGAAAGCAGGGCGGTTTTGCCCTGCTTTTTCGCGCTTGCGTTTTGCGCGGCGCGTGTGCTATACTGAAAACGGAGGCGATATGATATGATGATTCATGAAAAAATATACGACCTGTACCTGCCGTACCGCGGCGCGCAAAAGCGCGTGCGTGTGTTCGTGCCGGAGCATGAGGAAAACGAAACGCTGCCGGTGATTTACATGACCGACGGACAGAATCTTTTTGAGGACGACGCGGTACAATTCGGCTGCTGGTACACGCGCGAGGCGGTGCGTGCCGAACGCGCGGCAACCGGTATGGCGGCGATGATCGTCGGCATTTTCAACGACGACGGCGAGAAGGAGCGCACCGGCGACCTTACCCCCAAAACCATCGGCGCCTTGCTGCCGCGCGAGGAGCTAAAGGGCGTCACGCCGCGCGGCGAGGAATTCGACGCGTTTGTTGTCAGCACCGTCATGCCGGCGGTGGAAGCGCGGTTCCCCGTGGAGAAGGGCAGAAACGCCACGGCGTTCTGCGGCAGCTCGAGCGGCGGCTTGCAGAGCTTCTTTACCGCGCTGAGCCATCCGGATTTGTTCTGCGCGGCAGGCGTCTTTTCTCCGGCGTTTTTGCTGTACGCGCCGGAGGATATGCGGCGGTGGATTGATGCGGCCGTCCGAGACAAAATGCCCTACCTTTTCCTCTACACCGGCGCCGGTGATCCGCTTGAGCAGGATATTTACGAAAGCGTCGAGTGGACGTACGACCTGTTGCTGGAGCGCTATCCCATGCATCTGCTCAACGAAATCGTCCTGCCCGAAGAACGCCACCACGAGAAAGCGTGGGCGCCGATGTTCCGCGATTTCCTGCATACCTTTTTGGCAAGACGGGCGGATTGATAAAGGAAAGCCTTCGGCGACCGCTCAGGATGACAGGATAGGAGTAAGTGGTATCATTTAGCTGTCATCCCGCACAAAAATCCGCCGTAAAAATGAGCGCTTTCGGCACGAAAAAGCTTGACAAAGCAGGACGGACTGTTGTATAATAGCTAATTGTGGAGCACTCTATACGTGCGCCCTTTTGCGGCGGACAGGGTGGTTCACGGAAGTTTTTCAATTCTGAGTAATGTTGAAAGGAGGAAAAATATGCCTACATTTAACCAGTTGGTACGTAAGGGCAGAGAGGTTTCTGAGAAGAAGGCGAAGGCTCCTGCGCTTCTGAAGGGCTGGAACTCCAAGAAGAGAGTTGCCATCAACCAGAACTCCCCCCAGAAGAGAGGCGTCTGCACCGCTGTAAAGACAGCTACCCCGAAAAAGCCGAACTCCGCGCTGAGAAAAATCGCCAGAGTCAGACTTTCTAATGGTATTGAAGTCAGTTCCTACATTCCCGGCGTCTGACACAACCTTCAGGAGCACAGCGTTGTTCTGATTCGCGGCGGACGTGTAAAGGATCTCCCCGGTGTGCGTTACCACATCGTCAGAGGTACGCTCGACGCGCAGGGTGTTAACGGCCGTATGCAGAGCCGTTCCAAGTACGGCGCGAAGCGTCCGAAGAAGAAATAAGGATTAGGAATTGACAAAACTCTCTTGACTTAAGATAATTAAGTTCTGCTATGCGGCAGACGTTTTGATATACCGGCGGTTTCCGCCGCGGAGCGTCTTGTTGGCATACGGGAGTTTGTCGCTTTCGAGTACCGATGATATCTCAATTATTGTGAAGGAGGGAAGCAAAGTGCCAAGAAGAGGTTCTATTGCTAAGCGTGACGTATTACCCGATCCGCTTTATAATTCAAAATTAGTAACCCGTCTTATCAACAATATCATGTACGACGGCAAGAAGGGCGTAGCTCAGAAGATTGTTTACGGCGCGTTTGATATTATCGCCGATAAGACCGGCAACAACCCGCTTGAGGTTTTTGAGCAGGCAATGGAAAACGTTATGCCTGTTCTCGAGGTGAAGGCGCGCCGTGTCGGCGGCGCCACCTATCAGGTTCCGATGGAGGTCAGACCCGAAAGACGCCAGACACTCGGTCTGCGTTGGATTTCGACCTACTCAAGAGCCAGAAGTGAGAAGACCATGAAGGAGAGACTCGCAGGCGAGATTATGGACGCTGTGAACGGCGCCGGCGGCGCGTTTAAGAAGCGCGAGGACACTCACAAGATGGCAGAAGCCAACAAGGCTTTCGCTCACTACAGATGGTAATCCGTTTTCAGGGTTATTTTGGAGTAACAACTATAGGAGGATTTTATGCCAAGACAGGTATCACTTGAACAGACCAGAAATATCGGCATCATGGCGCACATCGATGCCGGTAAGACCACTACCACCGAGCGTATCCTGTACTACACCGGCGTAAACCATAAGATTGGCGAAACCCACGACGGCGCTTCCACCATGGACTGGATGGCGCAGGAAAAAGAGCGTGGTATCAACATCACCTCTGCTGCGACTACCGCTTTTTGGGAAGGCAGTAAGCACCAGTACAAGAAGCACAGAATCAACATCATCGACACCCCCGGACACGTTGACTTCACCGTTGAGGTTGAGCGTTCCCTGCGCGTGCTCGACGGCTCTGTTACGGTTCTCTGCGCCAAGGGCGGCGTTGAGCCTCAGTCCGAGACCGTTTGGCGTCAGGCTGACAACTACGGCGTACCGAGAATGGTTTACGTTAATAAGATGGACATCATGGGCGCTGATTTTTACCATGTTGTCCAGATGATGAAGGACAGATTAAAATGTAACGCGGTGCCCATTCAGCTGCCCATCGGCGCTGAGAGCGATTTCACCGGCATCATTGACCTCGTGACAATGAAGGCGGAGATTTATCACAACGAGGACGGCACCGACTACTCGGAGGAGGAAATCCCCGAGCATATGCAGGAGCTTGCCGAGGAGTACCACGAGAAGCTCATCGAATCCGTTGCGGAGCTTGATGAGGAGCTCATGGAGAAGTACTTCGGCGGCGAGGACATCACGATTGACGAAATCAAGGCTGTCATCCGTAAGGCGACCATCGAAAACACCATGGTGCCCGTCACCTGTGGTTCTTCCTACCGCAACAAGGGTGTCCAGATGATGCTTGACGCCGTCATCGACTATATGCCCGCTCCTACCGATATCCCCGCGATTAAGGGTACCAACCCCGAAACCGACGAGGAGGAGGAGAGACCCGCTTCTGACGAAGAGCCCTTCGCGGCGCTCGCGTTTAAGATTGCGACCGACCCCTTTGTCGGTAAGCTCTGCTTCTTCCGCGTGTATTCCGGCAAGGTAGACGCCGGTACCACTGTTTATAACTCCGTCAAGGGCAACAGAGAGCGTCTGGGCAGAATTCTGCAGATGCACGCCAACGACAGAAAGGATATCGACTGCTGCTACAGCGGTGATATCGCGGCTGCCGTCGGTCTCAAGAACACCACCACCGGTGACACCCTTTGCGACGAAAAGCATCCCATTATTTTGGAGTCCATGGAATTCCCCGAGCCTGTTATCCGCGTTGCCATCGAGCCCAAGACCAAAGCCGGTCAGGAGAAGATGGGCATCGCGCTTGCCAAGCTCGCTGAGGAAGACCCGACCTTCAAGGCGTACACCGACGAGGAAACCGGTCAGACCATCATCGCCGGTATGGGTGAGCTCCACCTCGAAATCATCGTGGACAGACTGCTCCGCGAATTCAAGGTTGAAGCCAACATCGGCGCTCCGCAGGTTGCTTATAAGGAAACCATCCGCAAGGAAGCTTCCGTTGACGAGAAATACGCCCGTCAGTCCGGCGGTAAAGGTCAGTACGGCCACGTTAAGATTAACGTGTACCCGAACAAGGGCCATGGCTACGAGTTTGTCAACTCGGTTGTCGGCGGCGCGATTCCCAAGGAATATATCCCCGCTGTCGATCAGGGTATCCAGGGCGCTATGCTCAGCGGCGTCGTCGCCGGCTACAATGTCGTTGACGTCAAGGTTGAGCTGTACGATGGCTCCTACCACGAGGTTGACTCCTCTGAAATGGCGTTTAAGATTGCCGGTTCCATGGCGTTCAAGAGCGCGATGAAGAAGGCTGACCCCGTCCTGCTCGAGCCGATTATGAAGGTTTCCGTCATCACTCCCGAGGAGTACCTCGGCGACGTTATCGGCGACCTCAACTCACGCCGCGGCATGATTCAGTCCATGGAGGCTGACAACGGCGTTCAGCGCGTTACCGCGCACGTTCCGCTTTCCGAGATGTTCGGCTACGCGACCGATATGCGTTCCAAGACGCAGGGTCGCGGTCAGTACGTAATGGAGCCCGACACCTATGCCGAGGTTCCCAGAAACATCGCCGAAAAGATTATGACCGACCGCAAGAAGGACTGATTTTCCTTTTAACCTCACGCTTTACGCGTCATCAGTCTTGCTTTTACGTTAACCAAACCCCCAAACATCGCCCGCGAAAACGCGCTGTCATATGACGCTTTCCGTGAGAAAAGGAAACGTCAGAAAAGATGAATCCTTTTAGCGAAAACGCGCTATCATACGACGCTTTCCGTGAGAAAAGGAAACGTCAGAAAAGATGAACCCTTTTAGCGAAAACGCGCTGTCATATGGCGCTTTCCGTGAGAAAAGGAAACGTCAGAAAAGATGAACCCTTCTCGCGAAAACGCACGGCAGAAACTCAAAAAAACTTTTAGTACGCGTGCTAAAATATATTGATTTTTTGGGGAATTATTGGTATAATAATTATTAAAATATATTGTAAATGT
>JAFUUV010000197.1 GCA_017471345.1 Ruminococcus sp. | reverse complement strand
GCGAACACATGGGTTCGCCCCTAAAGATTATTATAATGTATCGTTTCGTTTTTTCGACGTCGTAGGGGCGCACCAATGTTGAGGTGTTGTCCAAATCTTTGATTTGGGTAACAACACCCATGCAGCGCTGACCGAACCGCCGGATTTACCACCAAACGCTTCTGCAGTAGGTGGCGGTTTGGTCGAGACCAAACCCTACAGGTATGGATGACAGCACAAGGAAAAGAACTGCTCCTATCCCCTTGCTGTCTGTGTCTAAATAGATAAACAGACCTTTTCGGTAAGGCAAGCCTCCCCTTCGAGGGGAGGTGGCATTTCGCTGTGCGAAATGACGGAAGGGTGAGGACAAAGCAGGATAGCCTGTCAAATGAAAAAAGCGTTTGGAAAAGTATCGTTCCTATCCGTCACCCTTCAGTCACGCCGCGAAAGCGGCGCGACAGCTCCCCTCAAGGGGAGCCTTTTTTGTGCCGCACCCATACAGAATGTTTTGTAGGGTTCGGTCTTGACCGAACCGCCGGATTTACCGCCAAACGCTTCTGCGGTTGGCGGCGGTTTGGTCAAGACCAAACCCTACAGGCATGAGTGCTGTTACCCAAAATAAGTTTTAGACAGCACCTCATCCACGTAAGATGTGATGACAGCGTAAGGAAAGAAGCTGCTCCTATCAAAAAAAGCCACAGGAAAAACTCCTGTGGCTGATTTTTATGTGTGGGATTAGCCCTTGACCGCGCCGGAAACGACGCCTTCGATGATGTACTTCTGACAAGCGAAGTAGAAGATGACAATCGGCAGGATACTGAGGACGACGAGCGCCATAATCGCGCCGTGGTCGGACTGACCGTAGCTGCCGTTGAGAAACTGCATATGAATCGGGATGGTACGGTACAGCTTGCCGTCCAAAATCAGGTACGGCAGGAGGTAGTCGTTCCAAATCCACATGGTTTCGAGGATGGCGACCGAAATGAAGGTGGGCTTCATAATCGGCAGCACCACGCTGAAGAAGGTGCGCAGCGGTCCCGCGCCGTCAACATCCGCCGCCTCTTCGATTTCCACGGGAATCGACTTGACAAAGCCGGAGAACATGAAAATCGCGAGTCCGGCGCCGAAGCCGAGGTAAATCAGCAGGATACCCCACGGGGTAACGAGCTGGAGGGAGTTGGCGGTGTCTGAAAGGGTGAACATGACCATCTGGAAGGGGACAACCATCGAGAAAATGCAGAAGAAATAGATAATCTTGCAGATGATGGTGTTGGAGCGCTGGATGTACCACGCCGCCATCGAGGTGCAAATCAGAATCAGCACCACGCCGCCGACGGTAATAAACAAGCTCCAGATTGCCGCTTCCCAGAAGGGATAGTTACCAAAGGTCATGCCCTTGATGTAGTTTTCAAAGCCGTAGAAGCTCTCGGAATTGGGCAGCGCAAACAGGTTGGTCGCGATGCTCGCGTTGGTTTTGAAGGAGTTGTACAGCACGATGAACACCGGCAGCACATAAACCACCGATACCACCGCGAACAGCACAGTGAGGAATTTCATGCCGGCGGTCTGTTTCTTTCTGACCTTCGGCTCCTTGGGTTTTGCCTTTACCTTAGCCATTACTGCTGCACCTCTTTTCTTCTGGTGAAATAGAGCTGCGCCAGCGAAATGACGACAACAATCAGGAAGAAGATAACGCCCTCCGCCTGACCGGTACCCTTTGCCGACTTGCCCTCGCCGTAGAAGGTTTTGTAGATGTTGAGCGCCATCATGCGTGTCGTCCAAACGCCGTCCACCAGCGGCGCGCCGCCTGTGAGCGCGAGGTTCTGGTCGAAGAGCTTGAACGAGTTGGTGAGCGTCAGGAAGCTGCAAATCGTGATGGAGGGCATCATCATCGGCAGCGTGACATTGGTCAGCAGCTGACCTTTGCCGGCGCCGTCGATTTTCGCGGCTTCATAGAGGTCGGCAGGCACACTCTGGAAGCCTGCGATGTAAATAATCATCATATATCCCGCCTGCTGCCAGCACATCAGGATAATCAAGCCCCAAAAGCCCAGCGTTTCGTTGGTGACGAGGGAGGGCATATCGAGGTTGCGGAGCAGTCCGTCAAAAATCTGGTGCCAGATGTAGCCGAGAATAATGCCGCCGATGAGGTTCGGCATAAAAAATACGGTGCGGTACACATTGGAGCCGCGGATATTGAGCGTCAGCGCGTAAGCGACGAAAAACGCGATTACGTTAATCAGAATGACGCTGACAACGACGAAGCCCAGCGTAAACCAGAAGGAACGCAGGAAGCTTTCGTCCTGAAAAGCCCTGATATAATTGTCAAAGCCTACAAACTTCGTTTTTGAAACAATCTGAAATTGGAAAAACGAAAGATAGATGCCCCTGAGAAACGGATAGATAAAGCCGATGACAAAGGCAGCAAAGGTAGGAAGGACAAAGATGAGGGCATAAAGTTTTCTTTTAGGTTTTCGAAACATTCTCTTTGCCTTTCTGAAAAACAACAGGGGGCTGCGCTGACAGCCCCCTTGATTTTAGATACACGCAGAAGCTGAATCTTGGAATGATAAATTATTCCGCGGCTTTTGCTTTTTCGGTTTTCCAGCCGTCAACGAAGGCGGTCTTAACAGCATCCCAGTCGCCGGTGCCTGCAGCGTACTGAGTCAGAGCAGCGCCAACGCCGTTTTTCCAGTCCTCAGAGGGCATGGTGGTGAAGTTCCAGGAAACGGAGGTCTTGCCGGCAGCGGTGTTGTCAGCGTCTGCCTTTACAAACACGTTCTTGGAGGGCTGAGCAGCCTTGAAGGGGATAACAAAGTTCATTTCCTCCGCCATTGCCTTGGTGCCGGTCTCGGAGGTGACACACCAGTTGATGAAGGCTTCGGTAGCAGCCTGGTCAGCTTCGCTGACGTTGTTGTTGACACACCAGTAGTTCTCGGTGCCGGTGCACAGACCCTGGTTGGCTTCGTCGCCCGCGCCGATGTAGATCGGGAGCATTCCCAAATCCTCATCCTTCATGCCGGCGTCGGTCAGGTTGCCGTACTCCCAGGTACCGTTCTGGAAGAACACAGCCTCGCCCTTAACGAATTCTTCTCTGGACTCGTCGCCGGTCTTGGAAGCCAGCTCGCTGGGCTTGCAGGTGGTGTCGGTGATGTAGAGATCCCAAATGTTCTTGTAGTTGTCGAGGTAGGTGCCCTTGATGGCGTCGGTGTCGTCAATCTTGTCCGCCTGATACTCAAAGTAGATGGGCAGGTTGGCGAGGTGGGTCTTGAATCTCCAGTCGGAGGAGCTGTCCATACCCGGGGAGGAGAAGGCGCCCTTTACGCCGAGAGCCTCAGCGTTCTTCTGAATTTCGTCAGCGACGGTCTTGAGCTTCTCAAAGCTGTTGAGGTCGTCAATCTTTTTGACGGTAGCAAAATCAGAATCAAAATACTTCTGGAGCAGCGCCTTGTTGTAAATCAGACCGTAGGTCTCAATAACATACGCGACGCCGTAGACCTTGCCGTCCTTCTCCAGCGCGTAGTCGGTGGAGGTCAGCTGCTTGTAAACATCGCTATCCTTGAGGTCCTTGCAGAAATCTTCCCACTTTGCCAGACCGACAGGACCGTTCACCTGGAACAGGGTAGGAGCTTCCTGCTTCGCCATTTCGGAGGTCAGGGTCTGCTCGTAGGTACCCTCGGCAGCGGTCACAACAGTCACCTTGGTGCCGGTTTCCTTGGTGTACTTCTCAGCGAGGCTCTGCCACGCCGCGTCCTGCTCGGGCTTGAAGTTGAGGTAGTAAACCTTGCCGCCGGTCGCGTCAGCCTTGGACTCTGTCTTGGAGGACTCCGCCTTGGAGGAGGTGTCGGAGTTGGAGTTGGAGGACTGTGCGCCGCCGCAGCCGGCAAGCGCGGTGCCCGCCATCAAAGCAGCGAGAGTGACAGCAGCCGCTCTCTTGATTGTTTCCTTTTTCACGTTAATCACCTTTTCAAAAAATATTTATCCGTATCAGCGCCGGATATCGCGCGAGGGGCATAACGTCCCTGCTTATTTATAATATAGCATTAAAGCAACAAAAAAGCAAGAGAATTTTTATATATTTTGTTTTCAATTTTGAAGTTTTTTGCAACCTTTACGACATTTTTTGACAGAGTTTGACAGAATAATTTGCGCTCAGATATTGAAAAACCCCTGTGCTTTGTGGTATGATAGACAGGCAGCAAATGTCATCGGGAGGAATGAAATTATGAAAAAGAGAGTCAAGCCCGTCCGCGTATTTTTTCAGAAGCTGCCGCAGCTGCTGCTCGCCGGCGTCATCTTTTCCGCCATCTTCGCCGCCTGTGTCGGCGTGTTTGCCGTCATCAGCCTGCTGACCGGCTTCAACAACGTCCTTGTCTGGGGACTGGGCGTCATTCCGGCAACGGTTTTTTATGCCGGCTTGGTGGTCGTCATCCGCAAATACGCGATTGAAAACGATTTTGTGCCTGTGGTCAAAACCTTCTTTGAAGCCGTGCGCGAAAATTGGAAGGTGTTCCTGCTCCACGGCGTGGTGACCTACCTCATTACCGCCTGCGCGTTTTTCGCGTTTATGTACTATTTCATCCAGGCGCAGACCGACTTCACCTTTGCCTACATTCTCAGCTTCTACGGACTTTGCACCGCCGCGCTGGTGATTATGATGTTCTACGCGCCGCTCATGAGCGCGACATATATCCTGCGCTGGCGCGATATCTACAAAAATTCGCTGCTCCTGATTTTCGGCAAAATCCTCCGCAACCTCCTCACCCTGCTGATGGTGGCTGCCGCCTGTGTCATCGCCCTGTTGGTGACAGTCTATGCCGAGGGCGTGTGGAAAATCATCGTCGCCGTGCTGATTGCCGCCGTCTATCCGATGCTTCTGACCTACATCATCATCTCCATGGTCTCCAAGGGCTTGATGGAAACCGTCGGCGATTTCGTCAACCCCGTCCCCGAGGAGGAACCGATTTCCGTCATCACCGACAACACCGAGGACGATTATATCTTCGTCAACGGCAAAATGATAAAAAACCCGAACAAAAAGGGTTGATCATGCATCATTGTGTGTATCGGAAGGTTTGCCGGACCGGCAAGCCTTTCTTTTTTTGTCTGTTTTTCCGCAAATTGCATAAAAATATGCAATTTTTTCCGTTTTGGGAGGGATAAGGGGAGGACATTTTTCCGAACGCCGCATAGTATGGTATCGGGAGGCGCTTCCCCGAAAACCAAAAAGGAGGAAACGATGAACTTAAAAGGAAAAAAGGGCGTAGATATCTCCTCGCTCAACGGCAGCATCAGTATTCAGAAAATCAAGGACGCGGGCTACGACTTCGCCATGATTCGCTGCGGCTACGGCTCCGATCTCAGCGTCCAGGACGACAACCAATTTGAGAGCAACGTCCGCAAGTGCGAGGCGGCAGGCGTGCCGTGGGGAGCCTATCTCTATTCCTACGCGGTCACCACCGCCGACGCGAAAAGCGAGGCGTAGCACGTCATCCGCCTGCTGCGCGGCAAAAAACCCACCTTGCCCATCGCGTTTGACATGGAGGACGCGGACGGCTACAAGGCGCGCAACGGCAATCCGAGCGACAGCACGCTTGTCGCCATCTGCAAAACCTTTCTCAGCGAAATCAAAAAGGCAGGCTATTATCCCATGCTCTACTCCTCGCTGAGCTGGCTCAACCACAAGCTCAACGACGCGTCTCTGCTCGACAATTACGACGTGTGGGTGGCGCAGTGGAATTCCACCTGCGATTACCGCGGCGACTACGGGATGTGGCAGTACGGCGGCGAGGTCAACTACCTCGATTCCCCGACCATCGCCGGCGTCGGCACGGTCGATCAGGACAAGTGCTTCAAGGACTACCCGACCATCATCAAGACCGGCGGCTGGAACAACTGGACGCCCTCAGAGCCGGTGCTCGACGCCAAGGGCTTTCAGAAGGGCGACAGAACCTACGGCGTGATGGCGCTCAAGGAGCTGCTCCTGACCGCGAAAAAGCAGGGCATCATCACGCAGGGCATGGACGAAAACAACGTGTTCGGCGACGGCACCGAAATCGCCGTCAATCAGGTGCTCAAAAAGGGCGGCTACGCGCAAAACGGCATCGCCGGCTACGGCTTCATGAAGCTGCTCGGCGGCATGATGCGCAAAAAAATATAACCAAACAAAACGGGTTGGCTGTTCAAAGCCAATCCGTTTTGCCCTGAGCGGTGCCCGAAGGGCAAAATATGCACAACGTTCTGTAGGGTTCGGTCTTGACCGAACCGAGGAACGCTTCTGCGGTTGGACACGGTTTTGTCAGCGCTCCATGGGTGCTGTTACCCAAATCGACAAACAGACCTTTCCGATAAGGCAAGCCTCCCCTTGAGGGGAGGTGGCATTTCGCTGTGCGAAATGACGGAAGGGTGAGGACAAAGCAGGATAGCCTGTCAACTGAAAGAGCGTTTGGTAAAGTATCGTTCCTATCCTT
>JAFUUV010000196.1 GCA_017471345.1 Ruminococcus sp. | reverse complement strand
TAGGGCGAGTACTGCAAAAACCACGGCTCGCCGTTGATTTGCAGCGGAATCGGACGGAGGTTTTGCCGCGCCGGATGGTTTTGGTTGCCGGCAAAGCCCATGTTTTCGGCGCAAAGCTGGCATTTGGGGTAGGCGGTCGAAGCGCTGACACGCGCCTTGGCGATATCGCGCGGATCCTTTTCGGGCTTGGAGCGGTTGATGGTGATGTCCAGCGCGCCGTAGGCGGAGTCGCTCTGCCATTTCAAATCCTTGGCGATGCGTCCGGCGCGGACGTAGTTGGTTTTTTGGCTGACGGCAAAGTACCATTCTGTCGCTGCCTCGGGCGATTGCTCGTAAGCGGCGCGGAAGTCGCGGATGACCTCGCGCGGCAGAGGCGTGACAATGCCCATCAGCTTGGTGTCGAACAAATCGCGGTTGGCGGTGGTGTCCTCAATTACGCCGTTGGCGCAGGCGTAGTCAATCAGCGGCAGCAGCAGGTCGTCCACCGGTGCGTCGGCGCTGCCGGCGGCTTCGTCCTGCCAGTCATAGACGTGCAGCGCGTCCATCAGCTGATTGCGGATGACCAGCTCGTCGGTCTTGTCTATCAGCTGATGCTGTATCGAATAGTCAATTAAATTTTGGATATGTGCGTAAATCATAGTTGCCTCCTACGCGGTGATTTCCGCGCCGCCGACGGGACGGATGCGCAGCACATAGCAGCTGCCGGCGCCGTACAGCGCGTTCATTTTGCGGACGTATTCCTCTGTTTTGAAGGTCGGCACAAATGCCTGAATCGTGCCGGCAAAGCCGCCGCCGTGTACACGGACAGCCGCGTCATCGCCCAAAATCAGGCGGCTCATCATAATGCCGAGAGAAATGCCCTGCTCGGTGGGCTTGGCGTTGGCGTAGTGGTTCTGCAAAAGGTTGGCGGAGGAAGCGGCGGAGCGGCGGTAAATGTCAAAAAAGCGGTCGATATCGCCGTTGTCAAGCGCCTGTGCCTCGTCAATGGCACGGCGGTTTTCCTTGAAGTAATGCACGGCGCGCATAATCGCGCGGTCGCTGCACTTGCCGCGCAGAGACGGAATCGAGCGCAAAAACAGGAACTCGTCCACCTCGCGCAGATACTCCTTGCCAAACTGCGCGGCGACGGACTTCATCTCGCGGGGCACCGCGACATAGTCCTCGGTCAGATCGGCGTGGCTGCCCTTGGTGTCGGTGATACAGAGGTGGTAGCCGGCGCTCTCAAAGTCGAAGCGGTACTTTTCGACGTAGGGCTTCTCGGTGTCGAGGAAGTCGATGAACACAAAGCCGCCGTAGGCGCAGACGGTCTGGTCAAGCAAGCCGCTGCCCTTGCCGAAGTAAACATTCTCGGCGTACTGACCGATTTTGGCAATCTCCGCCTCGTCGGCGTTGCAGTGGTTGTAGGCGACGTTGATGATGGTGCCGATCAGCGTTTCAAACGCCGCGGAAGAGGACAAGCCGCTGCCGCTGAGCACATCGGAGACGGAGAACGCGTCAAAGCCGCCGATTTTCACGCCCATCGCGGCAAATTTCGCGGCGATACCGCGAATCAGCGCTGCGGAGGTGCCTTTTTCGTCCTCGCGCACGCTGAGGTCGGCAAGGTCTGTTTCGGTTCTGCCGTGTCCCTCGGAGTCAAAGCGAATCACGCCCTCGTCATGAAAGGCGACAACGGCAATCACGTCCAGATTGACCGCCGCCGCCAAGGCGCAGCCGTGCTGGTGGTCGGTGTGGTTGCCGCCGATTTCGGTGCGTCCGGGCGCGGAGAAAAGGCGGATGTCATCGCGGTCGGGAAAAATTTCCGAAAAGCGCCGCAGCGCGTGCAGATAGCGGTTGTGCTGGCTTTCGAGCACGGACGGCGACGCGCCGTACAAAATCCGCAGCGCGTGGTCGGCTTTTCCGGCGCGGATGGCGTCCGCAAAGGCTTGTTTGTTCATAGCAATCCCTCATTACATATCAAGCATTTTCATTTCCTCGAGGATTTCCTCCTCGGATTTGTCGGAGCCCGAAAGCTCCTCGCGGCGCGAGGCGTAGTACGCCTTCTCCTCGGGAGAGCCGGGCATAATTTTTTTGCCGTCGTCGGTGAGGATGAACTCTCCGTCGTCATCGACCAGCGGCAGGTATTTGTTGTAGTCCTTCATCAGCAGCCGCGCGGTCAGCATGGTAATCGCGCCGAAGCCGAAGAAGAACCAGCAAAAAGCGAACAGCGGCATCAGCTGCGGATCGCTGTAGGTCAGGTAGAGCGGAAAGACGTGGAAGAACAGGTTGACGAGAATCCACCACGGCTTGTGAAACGCGAAGTACACCGCGTTGCGGATATGGTCTTTGATTTTGCCCTCAAAGGCGGCGATGGACGGGAAGGTGTAAATCAGCACAATGGTCAGCAGCAGACCGACCGCGTACAGCGCGTACTGAAAATAGCCGATGGCGCCGCCGGCACGCAGACAGATGCGCACGTCGAAATAGCCGAAAATCATCAGCGCGGCGTAGAGCACCCAAACGACGGTCGATTGCAGAAAGCTTGTTTTGAAGCCCAGCCAGAACTGCTTGAAGGGGTTGGTGACGCCGCCGGAGCGCAGGGTTTTGAACATGACGCGGTACAGTCCGGTGTAAGAGGCGCCGATGGTCACCACCGGCAGGCTAAACAGAATGAACATCAGGTTCGCGGCGATGATGATGCCGATTTTCGTCATCACCCTGCCAAACGCGCTGTCGTTGCTCATGAACGATTGGATGAAATTGTGCATACTCACCCCTCCTGAAAAATGAAGCGGAGAAAATCGCCGACTTCCTTGATGTTTTTGCTGTGTGCCGCCACACCGAGCGCGCAGTCCGAGGAATAGACGCGGTACTTTGTCACCAGCAGGCTGTCGCTGACGTCAATGCCCACGGCAATCGGCTCGGTGTTTTCCGCGTCCGCGTCCGGTGTGTACCAGACCAGGCGGTCGGCATATCGCTCTCTGAGCGCGGCGCAGGCTTCGTCGTTGAGGTCAAACAGCCTGCCGCTCTGACCGAGCGCCGCCAGCGAGTCCGTGCCCATGACAATCGCGTCCAGCTCGCCGGCGTCCGCTAAGGTGACAAAGGCGTTGTAGTAGGCGTTGCCGCGCGCCTGATTTTGCAGGTAGTCAAAATAGCTTTCGGCGTTGAACTCCACCTTCTTTTGCTTGAGGTCATAGCCGGCAAAGTCTGTGAAGTCCGTCCAGATTTCGGAGCCGGTGCCCGCCCTCGCCATGGTGTTGGCAAAGGTCAGCGACAGCCAGTTGTCGGGGATGTTGGTGCAGACGCGCACAGTCAGAAACGTGCCGAAGCCGAGCAAAAAGAGGATGATGATAATCGGAATTTTGAAGTACATCCAGATATAGCCGAGCTTCTCGCGCGGCGGCAGGGCTTTGAGCTTGGCAAGCTCTTCCGACCAGACAATTTTGTTGGGATTTTTGATTTCTCTCATCATATACTTATACTATATTATTTTATCCGCAAAATATCAAGCTGTTTTGCGGGATAATCTCCGATTAATCGCGGAAAAGTGTATCCGCCGCGCATCAGTGCCGAGCCGGAGCATTCAAATTCGCCGCCGACGGAGTAAATTGCCTCGGGCAGCAGTCCCTTCAGCAGAACATGAACCGGCGCGGAGTTGGCGAGCGGATTGGTGACGACAATGTTCAGCAGAGCACGGCTCTGATCCTCGCTGACATACTCCCACGCGACATAGTGGGTGCTGTCGCTCATGTGGCTCAGGCGGTAGTGCTTGCCGCCGTGAATGATGGGCTCCAGCTCTTTGAAGCGCTCAATCTGCACTCTGATTTCGGCGCAGTCCTCGTCGGAGAGCCGGGTGAGGTCAAGCTCGTAGCCAAAGGTGCCGGACATCGCCACCACGCCGCGCGTGTGAATCGGTGTTTTTCTGCCGGTCTGGTGGTTGGGCGAGGCGCTGACGTGCGCGCCGACAGTGCACGCCGGATAGCCGAAGGAGGTGCCGTACTGAATTTTCAGCCGCGAGATGGGGTCGGTGTTGTCGGAGCACCAGATTTGCGGCGAGTAGGCGAGCATACCGGCGTCAAAGCGGCCGCCGCCGCCCGCGCAGCCCTCAAAGAGCACGTTCGGGAATTGCTTTGTCAGGCGGTCGTACAGTCGGTACAGGCTCAGGTAGTAGCGATGGGCAACCTCTCCCTGACGCGGAGAGGGGATGGAGTGGGAGTACACGTCGGAAATCGGGCGGTTGAAGTCCCACTTGACGTAGCGGATGTTGTAGGTCGCAAGCAGGTTGGAAATGGTCTGAAAGAGGTAATCGTGCACCTCCTGCCGCGAGAGATCGAGCACAAGCTGGTTGCGGCTCATCATCGGCGCGCGGTTTGGCGCCGCCATTGCCCAGTCGGGATGCGCGCGGAAGAGATCGGAGTCCTCGCTCACCATCTCCGGCTCAATCCAGATGCCGAAGTCCAGCCCGAGGGCGTTGATTTTGGCAATCAGACCGTCCAGACCGTTGGGCAGCTTTTCGGCGTCGGGCACCCAGTCGCCGAGTCCGGCGTTGTCGTCGTTGCGGTTTTTGAACCAACCGTCGTCCAGCACGAACATTTCGACGCCCAGCTCCTTTGCCTTTTGGGCAATCGCGAGGATTTTTTCCTCGGTGATGTCGAAGTACGTCGCCTCCCAGTTGTTAATCAGCACCGGACGGTGGCTGAGCCGGTAGGC
>JAFUUV010000195.1 GCA_017471345.1 Ruminococcus sp. | reverse complement strand
TGCGCTCTCGCAGAGCAACTTTGTATCATATTTGTCGTTCTTTTCATTCGGCTTTTTGCCTGCGTTTTTTGTCTATTTTTTCGGGGAGGGCACACATAAAGGCAGAAAACATAATTGTGAGCAGCATTGCAATTCGTTTCGCCATCGGATGAGCACATCTTCTGTTGATCTGAAATACAAGCGTCGGCATAACGGACAGCACCAAAAGTGTTGTCGAGGACGGATAGGACGCTTCCAAAAATCCGTCAATCAGAATCGGTCGGTAATTGATAGGCACCATTTCAAAGAACAGATAACCGAAAACCACTAAAATGTAATAGCCGCCTAAGAGTAGAATATCCGCGTCCACCTTGAACAGACTTCGTCTTTTGATGAGCTGACAGAGTCCTAAACAACCGAAGAACAGGCAAACAGCAATCGGCACTAACCCCAGCCAGTCCGTGACAGTATACAACGTCATATTCACAGCTGTCAGATGATGAAACCATGTGTTGAAGGTTGCGAATCCTACCTTTGAATGATTTGGTCCCGCTGCCTGCACATCGACGAACAGTATCAGCACCGTCCACAGTATAAAGGTAAACAAGAATCCGATGCCCAATGCCAAATTCCTTTTCAAATCAATCATTCCTTTCAAATTGGTTGATTTGAAAGTAGCACAGTTGGAACGAAAAGGAAAGAAACGCTCTGTCACACGGACGACACGATGCGTGTCACGCGCTGACAGCCTTACTTTTTCCAATAGAAAATAAAATGCTTGTCCTTTTTGAAACCGAGTTTTTCGTAAAACGGCATATCGGACAGGACATACGCTTTCTTCGCGCCGAGGGTTTTTGCGCGGTTCAGCGCTTCATAAATCACTGCTTTGGCAACGCCTTTTCCTCTATACGAAGGGATAGTACATACCGGCTCGACATAGGCGTAATCGGTTTTGTCAGAATACCACAGACAGCAATAGGAAACATACTCTCCGTCACCGGTTTTAGCCGCTATACTGAGAGTGGGATTAAAATGCCTGCGGAACTCAGGAATTGCGGGAATAATATCGCCGTCCTTTTCAAATTTCTCTTTGTCGGTTCCGTGGTCGAAGCCCTGCCACAAGAGCCATTGGAAAGCATAGGGCTTCTTCACAGGGTCAAGCTCCGCATAATGCAAGTCATCGGGCAGATTGGCAGGAAGCGCCTTGTCCAAATCAAGCCGCATAACCGTTTCCGTTTGTTCGGCAATCTCAAAGCCTGCTGATTGTGCTATACTGATTTCACCGGTGCTATCGCTACAAATCGCAAATCCCAAGCCGTTTTCGTCTTTCAAGTCACGATAAGCATAGTCGAGTATTTCGTGGTAAAGTTCGCGGTATTCCGGCAGAACGCCGACAAAAGCCTCGCCGAAATACATATCATAAATTGCCGCGCCGACAACCTTTTCGCCGTCCATCCAAAGCCCGATAGAACCCATCAGGCTTTTGTCGAATTCAGGGTGCTCCATCATCCACTCGAACCGTCCCCAGTTCCAGTTGATATGGCTTTGATTTTCGCGGTTCAGCGCAATTAGAAACTCACAGACAGCTTCGTAGTCTTTACTGTTGTAGTGTTTGAATTTCATAGCTTCCTCATCTTATCATCTTAAACATTCCCGGACCGTCCCAGTCACAAGGACGTACAAATCAGAATAAAATCCATGTTTGCCAAAGCACCTCCTTGCACTTATTTTAAACCATAACACGGTGATAATCAAGCAACCTGTTGTTGCTGCAAACAAAAATGCTCCAACACCAAAAGACACCGCACAGGCATTGCAATCTATGTGGCGTCTAAATTCAGAATACCAATCGACAGCCCCGTTTTATGGTTTATTGAAGGAACAGGTTCGGATAAATTGCCTGACGTCCGCGCCGTTTTCGAGGTATCGCAAAAGGATTTGCGCACAAGCCGCGCTGTCACTGTCGGCGTGATGATGATTCAGAAAAATGCCGAAATAATCGCACATATCATTCAGCTTGTGGCTCCTGTTCGGAAGCAGTCGTCTGCCCATCTGCACGGTGCAAATGTATCTTGTGTACGGTTTCCATGTGATTGCGTAATCGCGCAGGCATTTTTTCAATACATTCATATCAAACACGGCATTGTGCGCTACCAATAGTCCGCTTGAAAGCAACGGTTCAATATGCGTCCAAAGCTGCGGAAAGGTCGGCGCGTTCACTACCGTTCGTTCACTGATTCCCGTCAGCTGTACATTGAAATAATCAAAGCGTGTTTCGGGATTGACCAATGAATAAAAGCTTTGTGTGATTGCACCGTCCTCAATGACGGTAATGCCGATAGCGCTCATGCGATTGCTCATACGGTTGGGTGTTTCCACGTCGAACGCGACAAATCTTGTCATTCTGATGCTCCTTATCTCTTCCGGATTTGTTCTGTCATCCATTTGATTCCCTTTGCCGTTCGCAGCATTCCCTCCTGAAAATGGTTGCCTTGGTTCATCTCTAAGACGGTGTTGACGCCATTGGCAGAAAGAAAAGCGACGATTGCGCGTGTGTTATCCTCCACAGCGCGAAACAAGGGATGCCGGGTACGCGCCTCCCTGTCACCGAGCGAAAAATATAGATGCTTGGGAAAATTAGCCGTGTCTTGTCCAAGGATGTATTCTTTAAAATCCGGAAACCAAAGGGAGCCCGAACAGGACGCAATTGCCTGAAACACATCGCATTTTGTCGCGGCGTACAGCGCAAATAAACCGGCGAGAGAATATCCGGCAAGCAGTATACAAGATGGCTTGTCGGGCAGCTCTGCGCGGACAGCCGGCAATATCTGACGCAGCAGCAAATCTAAATAGGCGTCTGCTTTGCCGCCGTAAGTCTCATCCCTCTCGTGACGCGGCAAACAGCTCCAAGGCGACAGCTCGTCATTCCAGTTTAAACCGCTGATTTCGGCCAGTGTGAAATCGCCGCAAGCAAGCTCTTCGCATTTTTCGCAGACCTCACCGTCGCTTCTCATAAAGCTATTGAGCATTACCAGCGGCGCGTCAGGGGTTTTCGATGGATATATATCGATTGTTTTTCCGTCAATTTCCACGTTTGATTCTCCTTCGCCGCACTTTTTCGACTTTCATTATACCAGAACATCAATGGTACCGCAAGATTTTTTGAATGACAAGTGATTGAAACGGATGTATTTCTTTTCTACGTTTTCGGGGACTCATAATAGTTTTTTTCGGTTATTTTGAAAATTTTTAATCATTCTGTTGTTTTGTTATGTTTTATAATGTATAATAGAAACAGTAAGGGCAATACCTCACCATGCAGGTGTACCAAGTTGCCATCAATCACTACCGCTCAACCGCGGCACAAAAGGTCAGGTAAGCAAAATGGAAAAAACATCATTCACAAAAAGCCTTGCATTCAAAACAATACTGCGGCTCGCCATCATCGTTGTCGTGCTGTTGCTGATTGGCGCCGCCATCATCGCCGTGTTTAGCTATGCCAATATGACGGCGCAGCTGCGCGACTATGCCTTTGAAGCGGCAATCAAGGGAACAGCCGTTTCGTCGGCATCGGAATATGATGAAGACGAAGTCAAAATAGAAGACTACCTTACAACCGGAAAGACGGACAAAACATATCAGGCGGTTCTTCTGAATCTTCTTCTGATTAATGACGATTACGAGCTGCAAAGGTGCGATATTATTCTCCCTTACGAAGATCATTTCACCTACCTGATGTCCTCCGAAGACCAAACGCCCGGTGAGTCCCTCAACAAAGAGGCTCCCTATTACGGTCAGGAAAAAGGCTATGTAACAAAGGCGATGGAAATGTCGGTGGAAGCCGCATTTGATTCGCAAAAAACCGCAAAGGAAAATCTGTACACCGAAAATATCAAGGACGGCATGAAGCTCTCGACCTGTTATACACCGGTGTTTGATAAAAACGGCAAGGCTGTTGCCGTGTTTGCGGCAAGCTATTCCAACGACAAGGTCGGGCAAACCATCTTCGGGCTGATTGCGGAACTGAGTGGTTTGTCGTTCGTCGTGATGCTTATCTCTGTATTGATTTTCTACTTCTCCATTCGCAGGCATATCATCAAGCCTGTTTCAAAGCTGACGCGAGCCGTCCGCACCATGAAGGAGAGCGTGAAAAGCAGACAGGCGGTCACCACGGATATCCGAACCGGCGACGAGATTGAAGAGCTTGCGGTCACCTTTGAGGATATGAACAAGGATTTAATCGGCTACATTGATGAAAACGAAAAAATCACCGCTGAAAAGCAGAGGATTGATACAGAGCTGAATTTAGCGACCGGCATTCAGGCAGGGATGCTTCCCGACAAGTTTCCGGCGTTTCCTGACAGGAAGGACTTCGATATCTACGCGTCGATGAAGCCGGCAAAGGAAGTCGGCGGCGATTTCTACGACTTCTTCCTGATTGACGAAAACCGGCTGGGAATCGTCATGGCGGATGTTTCCGGCAAGGGCGTTCCGGCAGCGCTGTTTATGATGCATTCCAAAATCCTGCTGAAAAGCTATACCATGATGAAGCAAACCCCCAAGGCAGCACTTGAGGAGGTAAACCGTCAGATTTGCGAACACAATCCCGAGGAGATGTTCGTGACGGTCTGGCTGGGCGTGCTGGACTTGAGAACAGGTATGTTTACCGCCGCCAACGCCGGTCATGAGAAGCCTGCCGTCAAGCAGGCAGACGGCAGCTTTGAGCTGTTCAAGGACAAACACGGCATTGTGGTCGGCTATATGGACGGCATCACCTTTAAAGAATACGAGCTGCAGCTCACCAAGGGCGCCAAGCTATTTCTCTATACGGACGGCGTCGCCGAAGCCACCAACGCCCAAGAGGAGCAGTTCGGCACTGACCGCATGATTGAAGCGCTCCGCACTGCAGAGGACAAAGCACCCAAGGATATTCTGGCGGCTGTCGATGCCGCTGTCGATGAATTTGTCGGAGAAGCACCCCAGTTTGACGACCTGACGATGCTGTGCATCGAATATAACGGAAATAATCGGGAATAAACTTTGTCTTTCAACAGCAAATTTCACATCGTAGCGTATACTCATTTCGTCTTAACAGTACTGAAAAAAACAACGCAAAATGAAAAGGGGCTGTGAAAAAACACCCCAAAAAACAGACAGGCACATAACCGAAAGCATAGACGGTTATGTGCCTGTTGTGGTATAATAAGTTTGTGAATAATAACACCGAAATCAATTATACACCAAAGCAAGGAAGATTTCCAGTATTTGTTTCAGATTTATTAGAAAT
>JAFUUV010000194.1 GCA_017471345.1 Ruminococcus sp. | reverse complement strand
TTCTGCTATAATAACAGAAATGCATACGCGCCATTAGCTCAGTTGGTCAGAGCTACCGGCTCATAACCGGTTGGTCCGGGGTTCGAGTCCCTGATGGTGCACCAACCTATGCGAATAAAAAAGATATTCGCCCCGAAAAGCCCGATTTTATCGGGTTTTTTCACGTTTTAGGGGCGTGATATTTTTGTCACGAAACGTAGATGTAAATCGGTTATTTCGCAGTTTGTCGGGAACCGAACTTCCGTAAAACAACAGAAAACAAAAATAAGGTAAGCAGGCAACAGAAAATGTTGTCTGCTTTTTTTGAGCCAATCGTTTAGAAATAAGCGGTTGGCTCTTTTTTTATTTCTCAAAAAGTAAGGAGTGTGAAAACATTGATATTTACAGAAAACCGGTATGACCGCAGCATGGAACAAATGATGAAGGGCATACCAAACTTTTACCCGAGAGGCTCGGGAATCGTAGTGACCGGCAATTTTCGCTATACTGCCAACATGTGTAATTGCAAATGGTGCGAATACTATGGTGGAAAGAAAAAAGGATGTTTGGTTCCAAAATGCGTTTGCTTAGAGGAACGGATTTCCGTTGGCATTGCATCTGTCAAAGAAATCATAACCGAAACCATGTCTGAAATCAAGCATGGCGGTTTCCTTCGCAGGCTCAGGAGATATATAAAAGAAAGCGAGGCTATACCAATGACATTTATTAATGAAAAACATCGATTGACTTTTGACGAGGCCCTGACCAGACTCAACAAATACGACAGAAAGAACACTGCACTTATGTCGGCGCTCTATCTTCTGACAGCAGATTACCGGCTGTGGCTTCAGACAAAACGATTTGTGGAGAATCACGGCATCAGCTTCGGCAAGCTTCGTCCCAAAAACTGCTCCGAAGAATCCTATCCCCTCTACTGTGCCGCAAAGGATTTGTACCTCGGCACCAAGCACATCACCATCAACGACCTTGCCGACAATAAGCTGATTGGCAACAAAACCTTCGCACTTATTTGCAACGCAATGGCGATTCGGAAGTTTGGGCTGGGAGCTGTCAGATATATCGACGAAGCGGAAAAATGAAACGAAGAATCCTATTAGTTGTTTCTATTCTGCTGGTATTCGTCGGATTAGCTTTGCTCGTTGCTCCGAGAGTATCCAATCAAGTCGGCATACAAATAGCTCATTCAACCATTGAGGATTTCAAATCACTGAAAAGTGAAGCAACCGCAGACGAGGGAACTGACGAAAAGCCTTCCGAGGAAAACACCACCAATCAGAATTCACAAAAGAACAGTAGTTTTGTTAGCCATATTGACGATGAAACAGAGCTTACAGAAGAAGAATACAACGGTCAAACCGTCAAGCCGAATTTCACACGCCTATATATGGATAGCGTTATATATAACGAGGCTCTGAAACAACACCAGGCAGAACTGCTTATCAATGAACAGGCATACCAAAAACCATCGCTTAATTTGAGCAGTTATGGAATCGAAAATAACGTTTATGGATATGTTTCCGCGCCGTCCATCGGCATGGAGCTTCCTATCTATCTCGGTGGCAACAATAACAACATGGCTCTCGGCACGGCGCACATGACCTACACCTCGCTCCCTATCGGCGGAGAGAGCACCAACTGTGTGCTGTCGGGTCATTCGGGATATATCGGAAGAATCTTTTTTGACTACCTACCGAACCTAAATATCGGCGATGAAATCGTTGTAGAAAACTATTGGAACACCCTCACCTATCAGGTGACCCGGAAACAAATTAACAAAAGCTATGAATCGGCGGACTGCTTTATTACCGACGGCAAGGATTTGCTTACGCTGATTACTTGCATATCAGACGGACACGGCGGCTTTGACCGGTTCTACGTTATAGCGGAAAGGAGCTAAACATGAAATACTATTACCGTACACGCGACAGACCTAACTACGATTCTAATCCACCATTCCAGAAGAAAGGAGATAACAATTGATTAACACTATCAAAAAGGTGATTGCCGTTCTGCTTGTATTCACCGTCATTGTCCTTGCAGCGTGTTCTGTTGACTTATCCCCGGTCAAGGCGGCTGAAATCGGCAGCAACGTTGAGCTTGACGGCTACGGAGAATACATCTCCAATGATGAGCTTGGAAAATTGGTGTCCTACGGTGGATATATCTCCAAAAAGGAGTATGATGAGCAGCTTGCCGATGATTCAGTCGGCGCAAGCTACAATCCAAGCTTTGCCGGTTGTTATGATACCAACGGATATCAAATCACTGTCAGACGTGCGATGGCAGGTCAGTATGTTGGAGAGTCAGCACTCTTGATCTACGTCAACGGCTCCAGAGCGTACTGTATCCAACCCGGCGCAGCGCTGAATACCGGTTCATCCCTGACACAAACCACCTCGAGCGGCGTTTGGGCAAGCCTGTCGGCAAATCAAAAGGAAGCGGTCAATGTCGCGCTGTGTTACGGCAGAGAGGGAAACTTTTCAAACATAAAGGGAAGTTCAAGCATCAATTCCGACCAATGCTACATTGCGACGCAGCTCATCATTTGGGAGATAATCAAGGGCGAGAGAAATCCAACCGCTCCCTACTCACTGAAGGGGAACGGCTATCTTTCCATGTACTGTGCAGACGGTCACAACGGCAACATAGCTAACGCATATCATAAAATAGAAAGCGCAATGTCGTCGGCAAAAGCAATACCCTCTTTTGCAGGTAAATCATCTTCCGACGCACCGCTTTATACACTGAACGCAACCTATAATAACATCAAAAAAACATGGAGCTATACGCCGCTGACGCTGACAGACAGCAACAGCGTATTATCCCAATTTGCCGGCTTCAACAATAAGACGCTTGACGTCGGCAACGCAACAGTAACAGTGAAGGTGAGCGGAAACAAAATAACGCTGACGCCGTCGGCAGGAAAAGTAAACGCTACGTCGAAAGAAGTTACTCTTCAATCATCGAAAAGCGGTGTTCCGAAATCCGGCGAGACAAAGCTGATTGCATACGCTTCATCCTATCAGGATGTTGTGTCCGGCGGTTCGGTTTCAGCACCATCGGCATATTTCACTGTGAGAGTTACAGTCACAGAAAATGCTAAGTTGGATTATGATTTCCATGTTCGTAAGGTTATCGGTACACAAAATGAGTATGACAATTGTGATGGGGATGTTATTGACGGAGTTGTATCAACCTCCGAAAATCTCAAAGGATGGTATTTCCGTGTTGAAGTATCAAATGTTTCCACCTTTTACCGATATTACAATGTAAGATCATTTATTCTGGGCCCGACAGACGAGGCAGGACGGACACAAACAGTCGGTGAATATGTGATGGAACACTTCAACTACAGTAATGTCAGCAGTCTTGTTCCGACTGATTATTATGAAGTAACTGAACTCGGAAGAAAGGTTGGTTCGGAATATGTTATGCCCGATTTTTATAAGCCGGACAGAACAACCCACTCTTTCTTGTTTAGCCCCGGTTCTTTATCGCATGAGAACGCAGTTATTTCTGAATGCTATTATTCCAATATTTTCAGTATACCTTTGGAAATTATTAAAACCACTGATGACGGAAGTCGAACTACAAACTATTATTTCCAAGCAGTTAACAATGATACCAATGAGGAATACACTCTTCATGTAACCGCAAACGGAACATTCTGCAGAGGATATCAAACCCGTACTTCTGAAGGAAGGTATTACGTCATTTTGCCGGAAGGAAAATACACACTCACAGAGCTTGGCATACGACAAACAGGTGGCGGATATGTGATCCCGGAGCGTTTTGTACAGCCTACACCTATTGAGTTTGAGGTTACTGCCGACGCCTACAAAAAAGCATTCGAAAACGGACAACAGGCTATAACCGTAACCGTCGAGAACAAATGCGAGGGTAAAATCAAGCTTAGGAAAACCGAAGAAGGCGGCGATCAGCCTGTCGCCGGAGCTGTTTACGGACTGTTTTCTGACGAGGATTGCCTGAATCTCATCTACACTTTTCCTGAAACAGACGGTAACGGAGAAACGGAAACCGCTGACAAATACCCCTGCGGAGAGCAATTCTATGTTAAGGAGATTGAGGCACCTGCTTCTTTTGAGCTGTCCGATACGGTTTATCCCGTTACGATTGAAGCAAAAGAAGAAGGCGAGATTGCTTATGTGTTAGCCGTCACCGACAAAAAGCTGCCCACAAGGATTCAGGTTATCAAGGTAGACGAAAAGAGCAATCCCCTCGCAGGAGTTCAGCTTCAAATTCTTGACAGTTCGGGTAATATCATCATACCGACATGGACGACTGACGGCAAACCATACGAAATAACCGGTAAACTCGAAGTCGGAAAGACATATAAGCTGCATGAGGTAAAAGCCTTGACGGAATATACTCTCAGCAAGGATGTGCCCTTCACCGTCAAGGATACAACTGAGGTTCAGACGGTCAGGATGATTAACCGCAAGAAAACCGGACAGGTTGTAATACAAAAGCTCGACGGCGACGGCAAAGCTCTTGTCGGAGCGCAGTGGAATATTTATGATTCCAACGGCAATGCTGTCAGATTTTATCGAATTTCAGAGGGGCTGTACACCTACACCTCGAGCGGTTCCAATCTGACGCTGTCTTCAAGTATACCGTCACTAACCGCTATGAACTTGCCTTTGGGTGAGTATTACCTCATTGAAGAAACCGCGCCGAACGGCAAAATGGCAAACGGCAAAAAGATACCGTTCAGCATAAAGCCCGACAGTACAGAAACACTGAACCGTACCATTACCGTCAAGGACAACAACATCATCATTCCCAACACCGGCTCCAACGGCAGAGTTTTATACTATGCTGTGGGGCTTTTTTCATTTACCGCCGCGTTAGCAGCGTTCACATACCACAAAAAAAGAAAAACTATCAATCACGCACCCGATAAGGGTGCTTTTTCAATTTAAGGAGGATTTTTCAAATGAAAAAGTATTTTATCAAATCAACATCTATTCTTTTTATCATTCTCGCCATCATTATCACCGCGGTTCCCTTCGCGTCGGCAGCGACCTTGCTTGATGAATCCAAGAAGGTCTCCGTCACTATGAACTGCACCAAGCCCGGCTACAGCTTTGAGCTGTTCAGGGTTGCCGACCTCACCACTACATCCGGCACTGCCAACGAAACAGCGTATACGCCGCTTTTTGACAGCATCGCAAGCGAAGTCAAGGCGGGCAACAGCAAGAATCTCTTGTCAAAGCTCGACACACTGTCGCCTGTCAATACTGCCATGCCGACCGGTGCGGTTTCCTGCGGCACTTTTACGACATCCGCGACGAGCACCACCAAGACTTATTCCAATCTGGCACAGGGCATCTACTATGTGAAATGTACCAAGTATCCCGCCGGCGTGAAGTCGGTGACAAACTCTGTGTTTGCACTGCCTTACTTCCAGAATAATTCATGGGTTTACACGCTCTCCGCAATCAATCTCGCCAACAAGGTCGTTGACGGCACAGCCACTACCAAAAAGGAAATCACCAACTCCACCAAGAACAATGTCAACTACACTGACGTTTCTGTCGGCGATACCGTTGAATACGCCCTGTACAATACCGTTGCCGGTTCCACATCCAACAAGCTCGAGCAGTACACCGTTAAGGATAAAATGAGTAAAGGACTCACCTTCAACAAGGATTCTGTTAAGGTATACCTCGCCGATAGCAGCAAGGCAAAGATTGCAGACCTCACCAAAGACACCGATTACAAGCTGAACGTCACAAGCGAAGGCACAGGCAAGGACACCGAATTCAATGTAGCGCTGAACAAGACCTATCTCGCTAAGAACGACTTCTATGCTTCCAACGTCAGCTATGTCATTGTCACCTGTTCAGCTGTTCTCAATGATTATGCCGTCAAAGGCACAGCAGGCAACCCCAACGAGGATGTTGAGCTGACCTACGGAAACAACTCTTCCGTTGAAAGTGTCCCCGGCAATACCGTATACGCTTACACTTATGGTGTAAATGTTATGAAGAAGAACGAGAACGGCACAGCACTGAGCGGCGCCAAGTTCAGCATTTATGCCACCAGTGCCAATGCAGAGAGTAAGCAGAATGCGATTGGTTCAGGTACATCCGATTCCAACGGAGCAGTTACCTTCCTCAATGCGCAGGGCAAGGAGCTGAAGCTCGCAAGCGGCACCTACTATATCGCAGAAACAGAAGCTCCCTCCGGTTACAACGTCTACGGCAAAGTAATCCCTGTTACCATCAACGCTACCTACCGCACTGCCATCAGCAACGGCACATGGGTGCAGAGCGCTCCTGCAAACGGCACCGCTTCGGTAACCGTTACCGATACCAAGCTCATCGTTCCTCAGACCGGCGGCTACGTCATGTATCTCTACGTTGCCGGCGCTGCTTCCGTTGTTCTCGGCGGCGTGATGCTTGTTCTTATCAAGAGAAACAAGAAGAATAAATAATCACTTATGAATGAAGGGGGCGGCTGCGGTCGCCCCAATGGTGACGAAACATGAAAAAACGAAAACCTCTTTTTATGATTCTGACCGCTGTGCTGATTCTGTTCGGAGCGGTTTGTTTTCTCTATCCGGCTGTCAGCAACATTGTCAATGAACAGTTTAATGAGAGCAGGATTGACGAGTATACCGGTAATGTGGACGCCATCTCACAGAATGAAATTAATCGTTATTTTTTCGATGCAGAAAAATACAACACGGCATTAGCCGAGGATGTCAGCGACGGAAACAGCGACGTTTCGGTGCTTTCCGATTACGAAAACATCTTAAATCTCGATGATGGCGTTATGGGATATGTAGAAATTCCTTCTATTGCTGTCCGTCTCCCGATTTATCACGGTGAGAGTGAGGACATCTTGGAAAAGGGCGCGGCGCATTTGGAGCATACATCATTTCCAATCGGCGGCGAGAATACACACGCCTGTATATCGGCACACTGCGGTTATCCGACACAAAAGTTCTTTGATGACATCGACGAGTTGAAAAACGGCGATGAAATTTCAATCAATGTTCTGAACAGAACGCTGAAATATGCCGTAACCGGCACAGACGTAGTTGAGCCGGACGATTCGAGCAAGTTGGAGATTATCAAAGGAAAGGACATGCTGACGCTTGTCACCTGCACGCCTTACGGCATCAACAGCCATCGCCTGTTGGTTCACGCGGAACGCATTCCGTTTGAGCCTGCCACGGCAGACTCACCCGCGACTGTTTCGCAGATTCCGCAGGCAGATAATCGAAATTATCAGGTGCAGATAGTCATCGCCGGACTTGCCGTAATTGCTGTTGTTGTCGTGAAAATTCACTTTTGGCGAAGAAAAAGAAAGAGGCTTCGAAACACATTGGAGGTAACAGAATGACTGAATGGGATCGCCTGCGCAGACAGGCACAGGGAATGAAAGAAAACTATCCTGCCGGAACGAGAATCATGCTCCTGCACATGGGCGCCGATCCGAACCCGGTTGCGCCGAACACCAAGGGTACGGTTGCATTTGTTGATGACATCGGCACACTGCATTGCGATTTCGACAATGGCAGAAGCCTTGGCGTAGTACCCGGCGAGGATACCTTCCGCACACTGACAGCAGAGGAATTGGCGGAAGAACAGAGTTCTGACGAGAGCGAAGCTCCGACAATGCAGATGTGAGGTTTTTATGGAGCATTACATTGAAATCCCACAGGAGTATGTTGAGCCGCTTCTTCGCAGTACAGCTGAAACAGGGCTTTCGATTGAGGAAGTTGTAGATTCGGCTATTAAAAACTATTTGGAAAGGATGATTAAAAATGCCTGACGGCGCAAAGAAAGGCATTACCGTAAAGGTAGATGCGGCGCTTCACGCCGAAGTGAGTGCCTTTATCCGTGAACACGGAATGACAATGTCAGAGTTCGTTGCTTCTGCCTTGGACAACGAGCTCCACCCCAAAATTTCAGAGAATGAAGGAGATAACATGGCAAACACAAGAACCGTTGCGTTTCAGGTGCCCGAGGAGCTGTTTCAGCGCATCAAGGACTATCTGAACCGCAACCATATGACGCAGAAACAGTTCCTGCTCGGACTCATCGAGCGCGAGCTTGACCGCGAACAGAGCGTTCGTGAGGGCGAGAACGCCGTTTTTGACGATGAAAACGAGCCGGACGACGAGGAATCCGACCTCGAAGAAAACGGCACAGAGGACGATTTTGAGGACGGTTTCGACGATGAAGCCGACGAGGATGAATTCGACGATGAAGAATCTGATGAGGAAGAAATCGGCGAAGATTCCGGCGACGAGGCTTTTGACGAGGATGAATACGACGATGAAGAATCGGAGGACGATGACTACATCGACGACGAATCCGAGGACGAAGAATACGAAATGAGTATGTAAAGGAGGACTATTCTTAATCAGGTCGGATGCCCTATGGCAATCCGATTTTTTGATATGTTTGCGGGCATCGGCGGTTTTCGCAGCGGCTTGGAAGCAGTCGGAGGTTTTGAGTGCATCGGTCACTGCGAAATCGACCCATACCCGAATAAGGCATACAATGCAATTTTTGATACGAGAGGTGAATATTACTGTGATGACGCAAGAAAAATCAATCCAGCCGAAATGCCCTACTTCGACCTTGTCTGCGCGGGATTTCCTTGTCAGAGCTTCAGCGTTGCGGGAAAGCGGCTCGGCTTCGAGGATACCCGAGGTACTCTCTTCTTTGAGGTTGCCCGATTGCTTAAAGCGAAACGGCCTGCATTCTTTCTTTTGGAAAACGTCGTCGGACTGCTATCGCATGACGGGGGCAGGACACTTGAAACCATCTTCTCCGCGCTTGTTGAAGTGGGGTATCATTTTGAATGGTGCGTGCTTGACAGCCGATATTACGTTCCCCAACAGCGAAAACGGCTGTACATTGTCGGATATCTTGATGGACGATGTGCCGGAGAAATATTTCCTCTCGCAAGCCGCGATGCGAAAAATCTCAGGCAGATTATCGGCGGCAGCCAAGGACAGCGCGTCTATGACCCCGACGGCATAGCTTGTACACAATGTGCCGGTGCAGGCGGTAATGGAGCTAAAACAGGTCTGTATTTCATTGATATGAATCCCGATCCGAAAATCACAGACATTTCGCGGACGATTATTGCCAGACACAACGCCGGCGTTACCAATCACAAGGGCGTTAATTCCGGCGTTTTGATTGAGGACAAGCCGAGAGCGATTATCTCACCGCAGAAGGAAACCGTCCGTCAGAACGGCAGGCGTGTGAAAGAGCCGGACGAGCCGATGTTCACTATCACAGCCACCGACAGGCATGGCGTGGTGCATGAGGGCAGAGTCCGCACCTTGATGCCGATTGAATGCTGGCGGCTGCAGGGCTTTACCGATGAGCAGTTCTACAAGGCACAGAACATGGGCTTGTCCGATGCCCGACTTTACAAAATGGCAGGTAACAGTGTGACTGTACCTGTCATTTCTGCTATTGGCGAGAAAATCAGGGCGGTCAATGAAAAATACGCCATAATCCCAACCACCGATTCGCGTGGTTAGGTGTTTATGAAGGTATTGGAGTTGTTCGCCGGTACCCGTTCAATCGGCAAGGCTTTTGAAAAGCGCGGACACCAGGTGTTCAGCGTGGAATGGAATAAAAGCTTTGACCACATTGATTTGTACAAGGATATCGGCGAGCTTACCGCACAGGAGATTATTGACCGCTTCGGCTATCCCGACGTTATCTGGATGAGTCCCGACTGCACGACCTTTTCCATTGCCGCCATCAGCCACCACAGAAGAAAAAATCCCGAAACAGGCAGCCTTGAACCTGTGAGTGATTACGCCAAATTCTGCGACAAGGTGGACAAGCATTGTTTAGAGCTGATTCGGCAGCTTCATCCGCGCTTCTGGTTTATTGAAAACCCGAGAGGCGGCATGAGGAAAATGGAGTGGATGCAGGGTTTGCCGCGGTACACGGTAACCTACTGTCAGTACGGCGACACACGGATGAAGCCGACAGACATTTGGACAAACCATCCCAATCCGAGGTTTAAGCCTTGCTGTCACAACGGTGATAAGTGCCATACGCCTGCACCGAGAGGTTCAAAGACCGGCACACAAGGCTTGAAGGGCAGCATTGAGCGGTCAAAAATACCCGAACAATTATGTGAACATATCGTGGATATCTGCGAAGAATCCATGTAAAGGAAGGAGGTAAAAAGCAATGAAAGACTACAGCGAATTATACGATTGGTTTCTGAAAGATATCATCAAGCCTGCCGTCATCAGAAACGGTGATAGAGTCGATACGTTTGTTCGTCTTCCATATGACGATGACTTCGATTACATCTATCATCAGGATAATTATAACGGACAGGCACTTACACCTACACGTTTGGAATACTGTGGTATTTACAACAAACTGGACGGTCAAATCTATGACGCACAGTTCTCATTGAGAGGTAAGCTGCCGGAAATTGACTCCGGTAAATCCATGATGGATCTGTCCCTTGATTTTGATGACGGTGTTCGTAAATTTATTGAGGAAATTGTCGGCGATGATATCGGCAATCTCCGCAGCCCGTTCTTCGAGAATGAACGTTTCAAGGACCGTCAGGAAGATTTCAAACAGCATTACGCTGATGGCATTGCACGGGGGATGTTCCTCAACAAGAAGTTTTCAGATGGGCCGCACTTTGAATGTGATTATACTACGAAAAAAAAGGACATCGCTTTGATGTTGAAGTATCTTCGTTATCCGACGGCTGCTGTTGAACAAGCAGCGACTGATTACTGGATGAATCATCAGGACGATATTTTGTTTGAACTTCGGAAGAATGAAATCATCCGAGAAAAGCTCAACAGGATTTATGCGGAGAAAAACAATCCGCTGCATAAACAACGAGCCATCATCGAAGCCGTCAAGGAAAGCGGCGCCAAAACCGTGAATGTTACCATTATAAAAGGCGGCGAGGAATTAAGCTTTAAGTACAGCGCTGACCGCCTTTGTCGCTTTAACAGCAGTGATTACGGTACATGGGAAATGTCGCCGAAGGACAGACAGGTTTTTGAAGAAACGTATGGCAGAGGAAGTAGCTTTGTTCCAGAGGATATCTCTGAAATATCATATCGCGGAAAAACACTTTATGACAGCAGTACCTTTATGCCTGAAACGCCCGAAGATGATGATTTCGAAAATGTCGAATCCGAGGACGATGACGAAGGATTTGCTATGAGTATGTGAGGTGAGAGTTTATGAGTATTCAAATGACAATTGAATTGTCAACCGAAAAGCCAAGGCAAAACGGTTTTTATACCGCCCATCTGGATTTGCCCGCGACAGATATGGAGATTGAGGACGCCGTCCGGCGCGCTCGCTTTCATAATGAATCGGCACGAAGATACTTGGTAATTGAGGAATCAGAGCTGTTTGACGAATCTCATCTGGCAGTCAGCGCCGACAGCCTTCATGAGCTGAATTACTTAGCCCGTCGTCTTGACGGTTTGTCTGATGAGGACGCCGTTAAGTTTGCGGCTGTTTATGCGGCAAGAACAGAAGAATTCCCGCGTGACGCGTATATGCAGGTGCGCTCTGCAATCAACATGACCTATGGTTTGGATGCGGTTCCGGTTGCTTCCAATGTCAGCAATAATTATGAGCTCGGAAAGTTCATAGTAGAAAATGACTTTGACGAGCGTTTTGAAAACATCCCCGATTCGGTCTTAGAATACCTCGATTACAGGGCAATCGGAAAATCATTCCGTGAGCAGGACGGCGGCGAGTTTATCGGCAGATGCTATGTCCCGACAAGGTACTATGAAACACAGAACGTGTACGACGGCGAACATCTTCCGCCGCCTTCACCCGAACAAAGCGCCGTATTCAGCCTGTTAGTCGCACCCGCTCCTGAAAGCGACCCCGATGAGGTGTTAGATTTGGCACAGTGGCTTCATTTACCTGCAAGCGAGGAACAAATGGATGCATTGGCAGAACAGCTCGGTGTGGATAAGGTTCAGGACTGTGTTTTTTATGACTTCAAAAGCGGAATTCCACAGATTGAAAAGTATATGATTCGCAGCATGAGCAATATTGAAAAGCTCAATAAACTTGCGGAAGATTATTCGGCGCTAACTGCGGAAAAGCGGACAATGTTCAAAGCTGTTATGGAAAGAGGATATACCTCCACGCTCGACGGCGCCATTGCTGCTTTCAAGTGCATGGATAACTATGAATTTGACTTTGAAGCAGAGAATTCTGATGATTTCTTCAAAAAATATCTTGCCTATCATGCTCCGACGAACTTTGATAACCGTTGGCTGGACGGCATTCGCTCCGAGGTTGACGCAGACAGGCTGCTTCAGCGTTTGGGAGCAGCACAGACACCGTATGGCATCGTATCCAAACAATTCGGCAGTTTGTTTGCCTTGACAGACTATTTTGAAGCCGAAAAATTCGAGCTGATTGAGGTTGTCGGTCAGCCCGCTTTGTTTTCTGACAGTCGTATCTCTGATACAGAGGTTCCGAATGGATTGCACCGTTACGACCTGCGTGTCGGTGATGATGACTTTTGTGACGGCGCTATCGAGAAAAACGTGTATGTCAATTACGGCGGCAGCATTCTTCTTCAGCAGCCGCTTGACCTCGGTGCAGACGGATACATTCAGTTGGATGAAGATTCTTCGCCGAATTTTACAGGCGAGGAAATGACCGCAGAAAAATTCGCGTCAACCGATTTCACAGAGTACGATATCGAGGACATTAATCAGACAGGAGGGATGCGTTTATGAGCATTAAACCTATCACAACCGATGACCTTCGGAGAATGAAAGACTCCGAGGGTATCATTTTTCAGGGCTGCGGCGGCAATCCGCAGGAGTGGGTTGACGGCATCAATGAACTGCTGACAGAAAGTAAAATTCTGCTGAACGGCACAAGGTTTTCCGATGTGTATCAGTTTCAGCATGATGAGTTGACCTGCCTGCTGTTTCCGTTCTCGAACGATGTGCAGCTCGACACCGGCAAGCTCTCTATGTGGCGCTTGGGAACTTACAGTCAGTTTGGAGGTACATGGCTCACGGATTTTGTCGAGAATAATCTCGGCGGCTTTAAGGACGAAAGAGTCAAGCCTGACTGTGCATTAATCGGGACTGACGGCAATATCTTCGCGTTAAGCGGTAAAGCAGCCCGTACCCTCAAGCAAAACGGCATGTCTGCCGAAGCGGATGAGATGATTAAAAAGATCATGCGTTCGGGCAGCTATGAAGAAGCGCTTGGCGTTATCGGCGATTATGTCAATATCACCGACGGCTCGGAAAGTGAAGATTATGATGAAGGGCAGGGCATGTCGTTATGACCTATGACGAATTTCTGCATCAGCTTGAAAATCTTAACGAGGACACCGATGCTATTGATATCTATACCTCGCCCGACTTTCAGTGTGACCAAACAGGCGGTTTCCCTACATCGCTTTGCGTGAATTGGGACAAGGGCAAGGCTTGGCTGCAGCTGAACGATAATGTCAACGCAGACGGTGTTGACGCAGCAAAATATGAACAGTTCTGCGCCGATTACGGTATCAGGGATTGTCCTGATATTGAGAGATTCAACCAGATTCTTTCCTCGCTTGGCGATGATGCACGGTTAACCGCTTCTCTGCCGGAGGATGGAGAGAATTACACCTTTACAATGTAAATAAATCAATAGAGAGGATGACGACTATATGATTGTCAGTTTAAAAAAGTTTCAGGAAAAACACGGTCTCCTCGATGAAGCCTGCCGTCAGTGGTGTGCTTTGTCGAAGGACAATAACAGCCTATTGGACGGTGTCGGCTTTGGGGATTTCTATAAGAAGCTCTCCCATGAAAAGTATGAAGAATACCGTCAGAACCCCAATGCGTTCAGCATCACTGAACCCGGAAAAATGATTGTTCTTCCGCTCACCCGTGCCGAGGCGCTTACACTGGAAGAACTTGTCGCCAATGCGTTGTGCGGCTATCAGGACAAGTCAACCGAAGATACTTTGATGGACTTGGAAATCAAGTTCGCCGGTCTCCACAGCGAATCGGCAACGGAAGGGATGAGATTATAATGGAAATCCTTTGGTTTGTTATCGGAATGATGGTCGGCGGCTGCGTCTCTACATTTTTGATGTGCTGTCTGTCCATTCATCGAATCAACAAATATGAAGCGGAGATTCGCAGGCTCCGCAACATGGTCGAAAGACTGAATAAAATCTAACTGCAAATAATACAGGGTATCAATCGCAGCCCCGCGGCGAATGATACCGTCCTAGCCGTCGCGGGGATTGATACCCTCGGAAACGAGGGATCTAAATCAGAACACCGGTATCACGAGTAGGAAATAAAACTTCTATCCTACATATCATCTATAATCTGTTTCCGCTTCATTACGGCAGATTTATAGATGTTTTTGGCGGCTCGGGCAGTGTGTTGCTCGGCAAGCCGACAATTGACGCCTTTGAGGTATATAACGATTTTGACCGCAATTTGGTGAATCTCTTTCGATGTATGAAAGTCAGACCAATGGCAGTCATCCGCGAGCTTGGTTTTTGCAATCTCAATTCCAGAGATGATTTTGATGTTTTAAGAAAATTCTTTGAGCATGAAATCTTTACCGATGATTATCTTGCTGAGGAATTGGAACTGACCGAAATCATGTTGCCGCCCGCACAGGCAAAAGAACTCAAAGAGTTACGCCTTCGCATAGAGCAAGACTATGATGTACGCAAAGCGGCAATGTATTTGAAATTACAGCGCTATAGTTATTCAAGCAGCGGTAAATCATTTGCATCACAGCCATTTGATATTCGTAAGCTGTTTCATTTGATACAGCAGCTTGAAAACCGTATGGCGAATGTGGTTGTTGAAAATCAGGATTTTGAAACGCTGGTGCGGCACTATGACCGCGGAGATGCGTTTTTTTATCTTGATCCACCGTATTTTGCCACCGAGGGAATGTACCCCGGCGGATTCGGAACGGACGACCACAAGAGATTGCGAGATTTATTAGGTAACATCAAAGGCAAATTCCTATTGTCATATAACGATTGTCCGGAGATTCGGGAATTGTACAAGGATTTTGAAATCTTTGATTTTACCCGTACTCATTCAATGGCACAACGATATGAAGCGGGAAAAGAGTTTAAAGAATTACTTATCGCAAATTATGACTTTTACGAGCGTGTCAAGAATCTTCCGTTGCAGATGAATCTTTTTGATGACGCCGAGAAGTTCGACTATATGAAAATATTAAAGGAGTGTATTATTACATGCAAATTATCAACTTGAGCACAAGCCCAAATGTATTTATTTCTATGCCTGTAGAGGCACTTATTGATGCGGGCATTGAACCCGGCGACGCATTTGAAATCGGTGTTGAGGATGAGAAAATCATCATTCAGAAAGCACAGCCCGACGATAAATGCCTTTGCGACGGTGATTGCAACACCTGCCCTTTCCGCGAAATTGACTGCGACGAAACGAATTGTTAAGGAGGAAATTATGACCGGCGACATTATTTTCAGATTTTTGGGTAAATACGGCAAAACGACCATCCCCAAGAAAATCCGCGACAGCCTTGAACTTCAGCGCGGTGACATTCTGTCCTTCGAGGAATTGGATGATGACAGCATCATTATCAGACGTGAAAGCATCTGCAACTGCATTCCGAGAACGCCGTTTAAGGAAAAAAAGGAAACTCTACTTGATTTCCTTAACAGCCTGTCTTCCGAACAGAAGGCGGCTGCTCTCGTTCATCTTTCCATGCAGGTTGCCAATCAGCAGGGGAGCAACGAGAATGTCAATATTTAAACCGCTCTACTGCTATACGCTTCAGAACGCCAATGAGTTCGATGAAGTTGAAAAGTGGCGCGAGAGTCACCGCGAAAACTGCAAATGCGCCAACGATATTACCGACACCATTAACAGTCATTATCACGACAACACCCTTGATGATTGCGTTCAGCCGATGATTGAAAAATACGGTTTTGACCGCGTCAATTGGGTAATTGCCAACACCATCCGCGAGGGCATTCAGGATGGAAGGTATACCGATGAAAACAAGAAGTGGGCAGCAGGCTTTGATGTGTTGAGCAGCGACCAAAACTGGCATTTCTGTGTGACAGCTCACCCGGGTTTAGTAGATATTTTCGCCAATCAGCTCAGAGCAGCTTGGAACGAGCTGGGACTGTTTGACAGTGCTTCTGTAACCGATGAAACAGATTACGAAGGACAGTTGCTGATTCTCAAGCCGACAGTTCTCGCTGACGAATACAGAAAATCCGATTTTCAGCTTTTCTATGCCACAGACGGCTTCGGCTGCAATCCAAAAAAGGTCGGTGCAAGGGTGTTTGGATTCTTTTTGAAGGATGATGAATTCACATCTTTCCGCCGCCATGACTTTTACGGCGTGGCGAATGACGATGCTTTACCCGATTGGGCGCTTGATAAGCTCAATGACATCAGAGAAAAACTGACGATTGATGAAACGGAGGTGACTCAGTCATGAGAGTAAAAATTTATCAGATGAACGCTGACCGCGACCGTCACTTGATTAAGTTTCTCGGATTAGAAAGCATGAAGAAATTTATGGGTGTTGATTCTGTCGATTCTTCACTTTACGACGAGGTTTTCAACGCGGAGCTTGATACCGACAATCTCGAGGAAATCTATACTCGTTTTAACACGGAAAAACATCCGCTCCACAGGGGGCATGCTTTGTCGGTTTCCGACGTGGTCGTGACCGATAAAGGCGCGTTCTTCTGTGATTCAGTTGGATTCAAACAAATTGAATTTGATGAATCGCAGACACAAAAACCTGAAAATCTCATGCGTGTGCTTTATGTTGAACCCGGCAAAGCACCGTATGAAGCGGAGATTGGCAATGACCTTCGCAGTATGCAGAGCGCCGTCGGGAACGGACTGATTGAACCGATTTTTATGGATGACGGCTGTGTGCTGGTCGGTAACGAAGAAAGCAAGCTCAGAGGAATGCAGGGCAACCGTCACCTTGACGGCGGCGGTATCATTGCCGGACCGTTCTTTATCTGCGGTGACGCAGGAGAAGACTTCCGTTCTTTAACGGACGAGGAAGTCAACAAGTATATGGAAAAATACGCTGAACCCGAGGATATTTCCGATGATGAAACCCAGTCGGATGTCGGGTTCATTCTTTATGGATTTTAAGAAGGAGAGATTAACATGGCACAAACATACAGAAATAACAATCAGAGAAACAATCAGAATCAGCAGACACGGAAACAGAACACTCCGGCTATCCGTGCGAAAATTGACCGTCTCGTTGACGGCGACGGCAATACCAGAGCTTACGCCAGCATCAATGTCGCAGGTGCGGTAGCCATTCACGGCATCCGCGTGATGGACTCGCGCAAGGGCGTGTTCGTATCCATGCCGAACCGTTCCTACAAGGACAGCAACGGCAACACACAGTACAGCGACATTGCCCACGCGGTCACCAAAGAAGTGCGCGAAGCCATCAATAAACAGGTGCTTGACGCTTACAATCAGGCGTTGGAGGAAAGTCAAAACGACGGCTTCACAGACATGGGCGACGACGATGATCTGCCATTCGACGAGGATGAGGACGGCAGTATGGACTTTGCGCCTTCAATGTAAAATATTTCCGATTCTCGCTGGACTTTCCGAAACAGTGACAGTATACTGCTCGTTGAAAGGGGGATGACGTATGAAAAAGTTAGTAGTCATCTTAGCCATCTTAATGGCAGCAAGCAGCTTCAGCGCCTGTTCACAGGCAGAAAACAGATCGGAAACAACATCAAATCCATCCGTTGCCACGCCATCCGAAATACCGGAACGGCGCACCGAATCCGACAATTGCACCGAAACGGAGTACACCGAGAAATCGCCTGTGTCGGCTTTTCAGGAGCAGTCGGGAACGTACCCGACTACGCCGAAAAAAGCAGACGTTAGCCCAACGTCGCCGCAACAGAGCCGCGTTTCGGAGAACAGTAAACCTGAAACCGCAAGCGTGAGATCAGGAAACAATTCCTATTCATCGGTTGCCTCTAAACAAAGCAATCCGCCCTCGCAAAGCAGTACCGCTAAGCAAAGCCGTGAGCAAATGCAGAAAGTAACAACAGCACCGGCGGAGAAAGAACAATCCAAGCCCACTCCAAAGCCGACAGAACCTCCCGTAGAAAAGGAAGAAGTCGATTACAGTCAGGTTGTCAGCAACCTGATTGCATACGGTCAGCAGCTCGGCATGGTTTACAACGGTTCACTCGGTCTCGGTAACGCCGGATGGTTTCCGCCGACAGATATCAGTAGTTACACCGATATCGCCGGTGCCACCGCTGCCTGCTACGGCGACGTTGATTACGTCCCATACTACTATGCAGGCCTGGGCGCGGCGCCGTCCGATATTATGTTCAATGTAATTGCGAGCGGCGGACAAATCTATGTAGTATACGGATAATAAATCACAATCCCCGAATCAGCAATGGTTCGGGGATTTCAGATTGGAGATGATAACATGTATATTTCAGCACATATAAGCTATGACGGGAAATCCGCTGAAATTGATTTCCCTGTCAGTGATGATTTGCTCAACGACATTCTGACAGAGTCAAAAATGCCGACGGACACAACATTACCGTTCTTCGTTGAGGATATCCATTATCCGTCGGAGCTGCCTATGCTCAACGCGAAGGACATTAATCTGGATGAGCTGAACTTCCTCGCCAAACGGCTTGATTCCTTTACAGATGACGAGCTGGAACAGTTCTATGTTGCGGCTGAACACGAGAATATCAAAACACTGAAAGAGCTGATAAATCTTACCTATAACCTTGACAAGTTTACAGTCATTAAGGATGTAAGTGATATGGCGAAGGTAGGCAGAGCTTATACGCTCAATACCGAGGGATGTGTTCCTGCCGATTCAAGATACGACGCAAAATATGCGGAAATCGGCAGAAAGCTTCTCGGCTCAGGGCGCGGAATATTCACGGAACACGGCTTGCTGTTTGTCGAAAACAAGCCGATGGATGTAGTCTATGACGGACGGGTGCTGCCCGGCTTCGCATACAAGGATTTTATCGTTAATGTAGACCTTACCTACAATGGAAGGTGTGAGAGCCTGTTCCTTCCCGAATCAAGGCTCGCCATTGATAAAGCCGTTCGCAGGCTCGGCGCAGCATCCATCGAGGATTGTGACTGCACATACGAATTTGAGAATCCCAACTACGGAAGATTTGCTGTAAAGTTTGAGGATATCTTAAATAACGAGGGCATTGGTGGGTTGAACGCGCTTGCATATCAGTTTTACACTTACGATGTGGATACAGAGAAACTCGACGCGGCTATCGAAATGATGGGTGTGTCTTCCGCCAAGAACATCATCACACTAATCAACTATCTTGACGATTTGGAACTGATAACAGATATCGACAAATACGATTTTGCCGGCGTTGGACGCTATTATCTTGACCAATCCACCGACCTTGAAATTTCCCCGGATTTATTGGACTTCTTCGACTTCGAAAAATTCGGTGAGTACATTGCCGAAGAATATTCTGGACATTTCACCTCGTGCGGCTTCCTCTACTATGACGGTGCCAATTACATGAGTGAGATTGAAAACGCGCTTGAAGATGAGAGCAACGGTATGCATTTGGGAGGAATGTAAAGATGACAAATTCCCGACAGCACGAACTGTTCAACGAGCTTGTGGGCTGGGTGTGTGAGCATGTGTCAGACGATGAAGAACTCTATCACACCTTACATAATGTGTTAGGGTTCACGGATTCGGAAATTGAGGAATCCGATATTGATTATCTCAGCCGGTATTTTAAGGGCAAGCCCGATAAATGCATACTGTTTTCAAAGGTTACTTTGACTGCAGACAACGATTCGACGGACACATTCCTTTGCCCGGGACTGCCGGACTGCGAGGAACAGATTGCCGACACAGACGGATATATGAATTTTCTCGAGGACAACCCCAGCGCAGAGAGCGTGATTGTGGAGGTCGAGCACTATTCCTACGGAGAAGGCGAAAGCCAGAATGCGGACGATGATGAAATCGCAATGTTT
>JAFUUV010000026.1 GCA_017471345.1 Ruminococcus sp. | reverse complement strand
CCTGCCTTTTTTTTAATCTCTGCTGTAAAACAACAGGCACATCACACTGACGCCTAAAAATCCGCCGATGAAGATTCCGATGACGATGCCCAAAAGCATTTTTTTGACCTCCTGACCGTAATTGACAATGTTTACTACCGTTATATGCAATAATGAAAACGGTGGTGACGCAAATGAAAACCGTTTACATTGATGTGCTGATAACGGTCAATATTTTTATCGACTTCATTCTCCTTCTTTGCACACAAAAGCTGCTGAATATCCGCGCACGAATGCTCAGAGTGATACTCGGAAGTGTCGCGGGCGGTCTGTGCAGCCTTGCTGCCCTGTTCCCCTCCCTGCCCTTCGGACTGAATATCATGTCCGATTTGCTGTTTGCCGCTGTGATTATCCTCACAGCGTTTGGTTTCGGTCGGGCAAAGCTGTTCATACGGCGCGTCGCTGTGTTTTTTGCGTTATCGTTCAGCTTCTGCGGCTTAATGCTGTTTATCTACCACGCGTTTCACCCGGCAGGAATGGAAATATATAATGACACCGTTTATTTTAATATTTCCCCTTTACTGCTTATTATACTCACGCTTGTAAGCTATTATGCGACGAAGCTGTACAGGCGGCTGACAAAAGGCTCCTGTGGTCAGCACGCCTGTCGCATTGAGCTGGCAATCAATCACTGCAGCACCTCCTTTCCGGCGGTAATTGATACCGGATGTAAGGTGAAGGAACCTTTTTCGGGTGATTATGTTATTATCGCCGAAGAGACAATTCTACATGATTTGCGCTTTCAAAATGTTACAATGAGAATCATCCCCTTTGAAAGTCTCGGCGGTGAGGGAATCCTGCGTGGTTACAAGGCTGACGAGGTCAAAATCGACGGAAAGGAAGTGGAACAGGGAGTCTATTTAGGTGTTTGCGACAACGTGCTGAAGGGGGAATTAAAAGCGCTGGTTCCCTATGCATTAATTGAAAGAATGTGAGGTTTTATGATGCTGTGGTTTCTGCAAAAGGTCAAAATGCTCTTTCTGAGCGAAAACGAGGTATTTTACATAAACGGAAGTGATACGCTGCCGCCGCCGCTTACACGGGCTGAGGAAGCGGCAATTCTTGAACGTATCGCCGCCGGTGACAGCAAGGCGCGTGAACCGCTGATTGTCCACAACCTGCGGTTGGTAGTGTATATTGCCAAAAAGTTTGAATCTCCCAGTGCCGGTGCGGAGGATTTGATTTCCATCGGTACCATCGGACTGATTAAGGCGGTCAATACCTTTTCGCCGGAGAAAAATATAAAATTGGCAACCTATGCCTCGCGCTGCATTGAAAATGAAATTCTGATGTTTCTGCGCAAATCCTCGCAGCTGAAAAACGAGGTCTCTATTGACGAACCGCTGAACACGGACTACGATGGCAATGAGCTTTTGCTCTGTGATATTCTCGGCAGCGATCCCGACGAAGTCAACAACAATCTGGAAAGCGAGCTGGAACGCTCATTGGTACTCAGTGCCGTATCACGGCTGCACCCGCGGGAATGTCGTATCATGGAGCTCCGTTTCGGGCTGAACGGAAAAAAAGAGCACACGCAAAAGCAGGTGGCGGATCAGCTGGGGATTTCACAATCCTACATCTCACGGCTGGAAAAGAAAATTATACGACAGCTCAAAGCAGAGTTGGAGAAGGCAGTCATCTTTTAATATTCTTAGAAAGAAAAAAAGCGGTGGATTTCCACCGCTTTTCTTACAGCACTTCGTCCATGAGTTCTGTCGTCGGCTCTGTGCTCTCGGTTGTGTTGTCCGTTGCTGCCTGCGTTTCGTTGCCGATGATACCATCGTTGTCGCTGACATTACCGTCTGTGGAATCGACTATATCGCTGACGCCGTTGGAAACACCGCTGCCGATATCCTCTACCACCTGACCGGCGCCGGATACCGCGTCGGAGGCTACCTGAGAAACCGTTGAAGCAGCGTTATTCGCTGAGTTACAGCCGCAGCCTGCCATTGCCGAAGCTGTCATGACAGCCGCAAACGCAATTGCTATTGCTTTCTTCATAAATGATTCATCCTCTGATAAAAAATGGTGCCGCAAACCGCGACACCATTATTATTTACCCGAATACATTTTTTATGATGTTATTTTTTGACAACAACGTGCGGATATGGAATCGTAATGCCATTTTCATCGAAAGCGCGTTTGACTTCTTCCTCCATATAAAACAAGATGGGATAGTAATCATCTGACTTTCCCCAGGTAAACACGGTGATTTCTACACCGCTGTCAAGGTGATTGGAAACATATACCTTTGACTCGGGCTCATCCACAATCAGGTCGTTTTTTGAAATCACGTCGAAAATGACACTGCGAACCTTACTGATATTATCGTCGTAACTGACGGAATAGACATTTTTTACACGCCGCATCTCCCCCAGCGTACAATTGACGACACTGTTGGTTGTCAGCTTGGAATTCGGTATTTTGACTATTTTATTTTCATAGGTACGGATGGTCGTAAAAAAGATTCGGATGCTCTCCACGTGACCTTCATAGCCATCAAATTCGATTAAATCGCCTGCCGTAAACGGCTTTGTCGCCAAGAGAATCACACCGCTGATCAGGTTGCTCAGCGTGTTCTGGAAAGCAAAACCGGCCGCGAGTGTCGCGGCTCCGATGGTTGTCACAATCGAATTCAGTTCGATTCCAAGATTCGTGAGCGCAACAACGGCAAGCACAAAATATAAACCGACTTTAATAAATGAAAACAAAAAGGTCTTGACGGTATGATCCACTTTCGTTTTGAGGATAACTTTTTTAATCGGAATCAGCAGCAGCCGAATGGCAAGAATGCCACCTACCATAATAACGGCAAACAACAGCAGCTTATTCAGGAAATAATGATCCTCAAAAAATTTGGTAATCTGCTCCATATTTCACTCCTCGTCTGAAATCACGCGTTCGGAAACCAGCTCACCATCTTCCCAGACACGAATCAAAACCCTGCCTTGTTCATCAAAGGACAGACTTTTTCCCTGTCGCACACCGTTTTCGTAGGCACAGACGTCCAAAAAGTTTCCTTCGTTGTCAAACCGCGCGCCGATGCCGGATGGCTTGTTGTCCGTCCACTGACCGGCATGAAGCGTACCGTCGCTCTGGCGGAAGCCAACGCCTCTGCCGCTGCGGCTGCCCATGCTCCAATCACCGACATAGTTGGGACTGCCGTCCTTATAGTAACAAATGCCAAAGCCGTCGCGTTTATCCATGTTGTATGCGCCTTCATAGACAGGTGTGCCGTCCGGAGCGGTCATTCTGCCGCGACCGACACGCTGATTGCTTTCATCAAGCTGTCCGAAATATGCGTAAACCCCACCCGGCGTCTTGATTTGTATGGTCGCTTCTTCCTCCGGCTTTGCCTCATACGACATATCTTCAACCGCTTCCGCACTTACCGGCTGCGGCTCTTCGCCGGCTGTTTCTTCCTCAGGCAATTCTTCCGAAGCGGACGATACTGCCTTTTCGTCTTCAGCGTATTCCGCTACCTCGCCAAAAATATTTTTATTGGTTTTTTGAGCTTCGAAAAGGATATTCCGAATTCTTTCATAGGCAGAATAGGGTTTTTCATCTTCGGGAATATCCTCTGTAATAGGCTCCGCAACTGCGGCTACATCCTCCGCGGACAATGCCGGCGCATGAATCAAATCGAGTGGTTCGCTGACAGATGAGAGAAAGTCCTGTGAGCTGAATGAGAAACCGGCAGCAGCGCCATGTTCTTCCTCGCTTTCCGGAAAAGAGGTCGGCGCAAACCGCACATCATACCACAACATTCCGGCGTTAGAGTATACCAAAGCGGCACATTTTACACCATTGGGTGCTTCTGACGGAAATAGTACAGCGCGTGTTCTGGCACCGTCGTCAGCGATTTTTTCTATCTGTAACGCCATCAGACCGTCTATTTTGCAGGGTGAAACACGCGCAAGCAGTTTCTCCTCCTTTACCGGATGGAAATAGTCCGTGCGCAGCCACTGATGTCGATTGTCGTAATAACCGCGCTTGCAGACAATACCTTTGTCGCTGTAGGTCATCACACAGTAAGCGTGATCGGAGTCGCGCACCACTGTTTGATAGGGACGCTGGCTTTGCGTCATCTTCCACGAAAGCGCGTCACCGTCCTTCATGGTATAACGCAGACTCAGACTTTCACCGTTCATGACAAGCTCAGTCTTGTCAGACTGTGTGCAACGGTTAGAATTGAAAAAATTGGCGCGGACGCCTGCCAACGCGTCATTTTTGAAATCCAGCTTTTCGAAATCGGCGAGTAGAACAGAATAAATAATCATATCCTTTGAGAGTCGCTGTAATGATGAGAGCATAATTTTAATTCCTTTCAGGAAATATAAAGAAAAGAAAGGGCGAACAGTGTTCGCCCCGAATCAGCCAAAATGTTCTCAGATAGAGATAGTCATGGCAATATTGTAAAGTTCTTCGTCAAAAACACGCTCCATATTCAACGCGTCGTTGATGTCGAGGTCGGTAATTTTGCCATTCTGCATGACAACTACACGGTTGGTAACATCATGATCCAACAGCTCGACCGCCTTGTAACCCATCTGGCTGGCGACCACTCTGTCGCGCAGTGTCGGAGAACCGCCGCGCTGTACATGACCGAGAATCGTCGCGCGCGCTTCGATACCGAGACGCTGCTCGATATACTTTGCAAGGTCTCTGACGCCGCCGACGCCCTCAGCGACAACAACAATGAAGTGCTGCTTGCCGGTTTTCTGCGTTTTGACAATACGCGTAATCACATCGCGCTCAATGTTATACTTTACCTCGGGAACAAGAATCGCGGTTGCGCCGACAGCAATACCGGTTTGCAGCGCGATGTCGCCGCAATGTCTGCCCATGACCTGTACAACAGAACAACGGTCGTGAGACTGTGCGGTGTCACGGATGCGGTCAATCATCTGCAAAGCGGTGTTCATCGCGGTATCAAAGCCGACAGTGTACTCGGAACAGGCGATATCATTGTCGATGGTGCCCGGTACGCCGATGCACTTGACGCTCTTTTTCTCGCCGTCAATATCAAGAACCGTGTTGGAAAGAGCACGGGCGCCGCGGAAAGAACCGTCACCGCCGATGACCACTAAACCGTCGATGCCCTTTTTAATCAGAAATTCCGCTGCCTTTCTCTGCACCTCGGGTTTTTCAAACTCTTTACATCTGGCGGTGTACAGCTTGGTACCGCCGTTACCGATGATTTCAGAAACCGAACGGAGATTCATTTCCTGAATATTCTCCTCGGAATCGCCGTGAAGCAAACCATTGTAGCCCCGGTAGATACCGTAGACCTTCATGCCCTTGCTGATGCCCGCGCGAACAACCGCGCGAAAGGCGGCATTCATGCCCGGTGCGTCGCCGCCGCTGGTTAATACTGCAATTGCTTTTTGTGACATATTATTACCTCCGTTTACGGTTATTATCCTTTTATATTATAATACAATCGACTTGCCTTGACAAGAGGATTTTATAAATTTGAAAATAAAATTTACAAAATCCTTCAGTTTATTCTCTGTTTTCTTGACATTTCGCGAAAGAAAGACTATTATTATAATGTATAATTATGAACGAATACAATTTAGGAGACCAAACATGACGAATTTATATCTTGCCATACCCTGTTACAACGAGGAAGAGGTGCTGCGCGATTCCGCTTCCAAGCTGCTGAAAAAATACGAAACCATGATGGCTGAACATAAGATTACCTTTGACAGCAAAATTGTTTTCATTGACGACGGCTCCAAGGACAAAACATGGAGCATCATTGAAGCGCTGCACCGGGAAAACCCGATTTTTCAGGGCATCAAGCTTACCCGCAACCGCGGTCACCAAAACGCGCTGCTCTGCGGACTGATGACGCTAAAGGACAAGGCTGACGCGGTCATTTCAATTGACGCGGACTTGCAGGATGACATCAATACCTTCGATGAAATGGTTGCCAAGTTCGAGGATGGCTGCGACGTGGTTTACGGCGTTCGCTCCAAGCGCGAAACCGACACCTTCTTTAAGCGCTTTACAGCGGAGGCGTTCTATAAAATTCTCAACCGCATGGGCGCAAAGGTTATTTTCAATCACGCTGACTTCCGCCTGATGAGCAGAAGAGCGCTCGAAGCGTTTTCACTGTACAAGGAAACCAACATCTTTCTCAGAGGCATGGTGCCGCTGATTGGCTACAAATCCGATATTGTGACCTATGAGCGTTCCGAACGCCTTGCCGGCGAAAGCAAGTATCCCCTGAAAAAGATGCTGGCGCTGGCGTGGGAGGGCATTACCTCGCTGAGCATCCAGCCGATTCGCATTATTACCTGGGCAGGCGTTGTTATCTTTCTCATCAGTATGATTATGGTGATTTACTCTCTCATCAGCTTTTTTGTCGGCGCCGCGGTCAGCGGTTGGGCAAGCACCCTATGCTCTATCTGGGCTTTGGGCGGTCTGCAGCTGCTTGCCATCGGTATTATCGGCGAATATATCGGTAAAATCTATTTAGAAACCAAACGACGTCCGCGATTTTTGGTGGAAACCTATCTGGACGACTGATTGAAACGGAGCAAATCATATGAATTTGAAAAAATTGGAACAGCGTAACAGTTCTCTGGACGTCCTGCGTATCGTTGCGGTATTCACAGTTCTTTCTGTCCACTTCTTCCTTTACAACGGCTTTTACAGCGAACCCGTAACCGGCATGGGACCGATTGAGGGAATTCTCAATTTCTTTTCTACCGGCGACAGCAATGCGCTGCATGGACCGCTGATGTTCCTTGCGGTGATGATGCGCACCTTCTTTGGCGTTTGTGTACCGCTCTTTATGATTCTGACCGGCTACCTGATGAGCAAGAAGGAGCTGAAGAAGGGTTACTATAAGGGCATCCGTAAAACTGTCATTGTTTTTATCCTTGCCAGCATCGCCTGCATGGTATTCAAGTCTGTTCACACGAATCTTGCGGCAAAAACAGCCTTTCACTCTCTTAATTTTGACGGGATGTTTCAGGCAATCGGAGCAACCGGCAAATACAACTTCATTAATTATCTCTTCTCGATTTTTGACTTTACCGGCGCGAACTATTCCTGGTATATCGAGATGTATATCGGTCTGTTTTTGATTGCACCCTTCCTAAACCTGGCATATAATAAGTTAGGAAGCAAACGGCATAAACAAATTTTAGTGGTCACGATGGTGTCTCTCTCCATTTTGCCCACCATGCTGAATATTTTCAATTTCAACAGCGCCGAATGGTGGGTTACACCGACATCAAGCGACGAATTTCAAAAGCTGATTCCTGCCTACTGGATGGGACTGTATCCTCTCACCTATTACTTTGTCGGAGCGTATCTCCGTGAATACGGTCTGCGCCTGAAAACCGGCACCGCGGCGGTACTACTCGGCGGAACGCTGTTGGCGTCCACTGTCTTTAACTGGTTCCGCAGCTACGGCGGCGGTTTTAAAACCGGCATCTACGGCTTCTGGTATGGCTTTTACCCCTTTGCGCTTTCCGTACTGCTGTTTGTACTCATCAGCCGGATTCCAACAAAGAGCTGGAAACCCGGTGTGAAACTGACGCTGTGGAAGCTTTCCGACCTTGCGCTCGGCATATATCTTTGCTCCTACATTTTCGACACAGTCATCTACGAACAGCTTAATGTAAGTGTTCCGGTTATGGTGGACAGAATCCCCTATTATCTGCTGACGGTTCCGCTCAGCTTCCTCGGTGCCGCCTTGCTTTCGTTTGTACTCAATATGCTTGCGCAGGGTATTGTGGCACTGTATGAGAGAATAAAGCCGGCAATTATCGCGCAGACGCAGCGCGAAGACAAATATAAATGGCAGGACTTCCTGTTTATCGCGCTGATGGCTTTCGGTCTGATCCTCTGCTTCTGGAAATTCCGCTATGGCTTCGGCGGCAGTGATGAGGCGTTCTATCTCACTGTTCCGCACAGGCTTTCGCTCGGCGACGCGCTTTTCCGCGATGAATGGCACGTTTCACAGCTCTCGGGCTTCTTGCTGATTCCGTTTGTGGCTTTGTATCGACTGATAACCGGCGGTACGGACGGTATCATGATTGCGGCACGCGTACTCTATATTATTATGCACGCCGGCGCTACGGTAGCCATCTATTCCCGTTTACGCAAATACGGCTATCTCAGTGTTTTCGGCTGTGTGCTCTACTTTATTTTTACGCCATTCAATATTATGGCGCTCAGCTACAACACCACGGGGCTGGAGCTTCTGCTCCTCGGCGGCGTACTGCTGGCAACGGCGGATTATTCAAAAATGCTGCAGATTATCTTCAGCGGTCTGGCGTTTGCCGGCGCGGTACTCTGCAACCCGTATTTAGCGGTCATTTATCTGCTGTTCGGCATTTGCGTAGGCGTGCATTACCTGCTGAAAAACAGAGATACGCACTTTGCTTTGAAGAGTGAGATGTTCTCGCTGCGCACCTTTCTGTTCTTTACCATGGGAGTGGGTATGTTGGCGGTCATCTTCCTGGTTTTCACGGTAACACGTACCGGTTTCGGCGATATTTTTGCCAATATTCCCGAAATGCTCAAGGATCCCGAGCATCCCTCCTACACCCTCTGGCAAAAAATTTCAAGCTATTTCAGCTCTATCTTCACCATGACGCCGCATTTCAAATATGTTCTCTACGGCTACGGAGCTATGCTTTTGGTGATGATTTTCGACAGAAAACGCCGCCTGCACCGCGCGGTTTATCTCTGTTTATCCTGCGCGGGAACGGGTATTTCACTGATTATGCTCATGCCCTCTGTTTCGGCGAGCACCTATAACCACATTATGCTGCCGATGCTCTTTATCGGTATTACCTCGTATATTCTCATCGAAAATAAGCCGCGTGAGTTATTTACGGCAGTATTTATCAGCGGTATCATTTACTCCTTCTGTATTCATTACGGCTCAAACCAGATGATTTACTGCATTTCCATGGCGTTGACTGTGACAAATGTCGCCGGCTTCATCTTCCTCGGTCAGCTGATTCGCGAAATGCGTGAAACGCCTGACAATCTCACCTACGCGACGGCGATGAAGATACTCAGCTTTATCCTTGTCGGTATGATTATTACCTTCCAGGGCAGCCTACAGCTGACGTCGAGAATCTATCATGTTTTCTGGGATGCTTCTCCCGATGCGCTGACAGAGGAAATCAAAGAGGGACCGGCTGCCGGCATCGTGACAACCGCAGACAAAGTAACCGCTTATCAAACGATGTATGCGGATTTGGCGGCGCTGAAAGCGAAGGAGCCTGACAACGTGCTCTTTATGAGCTTTGAAACATGGCCTTATCTGGCAATGAATGACTTTCCCTACGCGACCTTCTCAGCATGGACAGGAACGGAGCAAGGCGATATTACGCTTGACAGAATGCACACCTACTACCGGATGAATCCCGAAAAAATGCCGCGGTACATCTACATTCCGAAAACCGCAAAATGGGACTTCAACAAGGTTCTTGCCGAATGGCAGGCACAGGGCTACACGGTCAATGACACCGCCGCGTCCTACCAGCTGGAACGTACAAAATAAATATGAAAACGGCGAAAAGTAACTTGTATTTTTCGCCGTTTTATGTTATCATAATATTAGTTATTTTTATGCTAATATTTTACAAATGGGGTGTTACTATGGATTTTATGAAACTGTACGAATCATGGTGCCAAAACGCTACGGAAGATCAGGATTTAGTTGCCGAGCTGGAAAGCATCAAGGGTAACGAAACCGAAATCTACGAGAGGTTCTATACACCTCTTAAGTTCGGCACTGCCGGTCTGAGAGGTGTTATCGGAGCAGGTACCAATCGTATGAACATTTACGTAGTGCGTCAGGCGACTCAGGGTCTTGCGAACTACGTTCTGAAAAAGTACGGTAAGGGCGCTGTGGCAATTTCACACGACAGCCGCATTAAGGCTGATTTATTCATGAAGGAAGCCGCGAAGGTGCTTGCCGCCAATGGTATCAAAGCATATATCACTACAGAGCTTCAACCGACGCCTGTACTGTCTTACCTTACCCGTTACTTTCAGTGTCAGGCAGGTATTATGGTGACGGCGAGCCACAACCGCGCGAAGTACAACGGCTATAAGGCATACGGTGAGGACGGCTGCCAGATGACCGACAATGCCGCACAGGCTGTTTTTGATGAAATTTCCGGTCTGGATATGTTTGACGATGTGAAAACCATGGACTTTGACAAGGCGGTTGCCGAAGGTCTGATTGAATACGTTGACGACAGCGTGTATGAAAGCTATCTGGGCAAAGTGATGGAGCAGCAAGTAAACGCCGGTATCTGCAAGGATACCGATCTCAGTGTAGTATACACACCGCTCAACGGCGCCGGCAACAAGCTTGTCAGAAAGGTATTGGAGAGAATCGGCGTCAAGAAAATTACCGTTGTAAAAGAGCAGGAAATGCCCGATGGTAATTTTACCACCTGCCCCTATCCTAACCCCGAATTCAAGGAAGCGCTGCAGAAGGGCTTGGAGCTTTGCGAAAAGGAACAGGCAGACTTGCTGCTTGCCACCGATCCCGACTCCGACCGTGTGGGTATTGCTGTCAGAGATTACGACGGCAGCTATCGCCTGATTACCGGTAACGAGGACGGCGTTATGCTCACCAACTACATTCTTTCCTGTAAGAGAGAGCAAGGTACGCTGCCTGAAAAGCCTGTGGTTGTAAAGACAATCGTCAGCACTAAGCTCATCAATAAACTTTGCGAAGAAAACGGCTGTGAGCTAAAAGATGTTCTTACCGGCTTCAAATACATCGGCGAGGTCATCCTGAACCTTGAAAAGAAGGGTGAGGAAAACCGCTATCTCTTTGGCTTTGAGGAAAGCTATGGATATCTTGCCGGTACGTATGTCAGAGATAAGGACGCTGTTGTCGCTTCCATGCTGATTTGCGAAATGGCCGCTTACTACAAAAAGCAGGGCAAGTCCTTGGCTGAGGTCATCGACGGTCTGTATCAGAAATACGGTTATTACCTCAACAAGACCTTCTCCTTTGAGTTTGAGGGAGCTGCCGGAATGCAGAAGATTGCAGATACCATGTCTGCCACCAGAGATAACCTTCCCCAGGTTATCGG
>JAFUUV010000193.1 GCA_017471345.1 Ruminococcus sp. | reverse complement strand
GTCGTCCTGCAAAATCATCGACGCGGCGTCCTTGGAAACCTCGGTGCCGGTGATACCCATGGCAACGCCGATGTCCGCCTTTTTCAGCGCCGGCGCGTCATTGACGCCGTCGCCGGTCATAGACACAATATTTCCCTTGCGCTGCCACGCCTCGACAATACGGATTTTATTTTCCGGCGAAACACGGGCGTATACGGATATTTTTTCGAGCACGCGGTCAAGCTCTTCGTCGTTCATGGCGTCAAGCTCCATGCCCGTGACCGCCATATCGCCCTCTCTCATGATGCCGATTTGCTTGGCAATCGCGGACGCGGTAACCTTGTGGTCACCGGTAATCATAATCGGCTTGATACCGGCGCGAATCGCGTCGGCAACCGCCTGCTTACTTTCCTCACGCGGCGGATCAATCATCGCCACCAGACCGAGGAAGATGTAGTCATATTCCGTTTCTACCGAGAGTGCCTCGTCGCTCAGCTTATAGGCAAAGGTGAGCACGCGCAGACCCTGTTCGGAATAGCGCTGGTTTTGTTCAAGAATCGCTTTTTTGTCCTCTTCCGTCAGCGGACGCACGCCGTCAGCGGTCGCGATTTGGATGCAGCGGTCGAGGATGGAATCGAGCGCGCCCTTGGTAAGCACATAGTGCTGACCGCTGAGATGGTACTTCGAGCTCATCATCTTGCGGTCGGAGTCGAAGGGCACCTCCTCGACGCGGTTAATCGCGCCGCGCAGCACGTTGAAGTCCACACCGAGACTCGTCGTTGTTTCAATCAGGGCGTACTCGGTGGGATCGCCGATTCCCTTGCCGTCCACAATGCTCGAATCGTTGTTGAGCACCATATCGTAAATCAGGCGGCGGTGGCTTTCGACATTGAGGTCAAGCTCGTCGTCGCGGATGCTTTTGCCGTTGATATAGATGCGCTGCACCGTCATCTTGTTCTGCGTCAGCGTACCGGTTTTATCGGAGCAGATGACCGAAACGCAGCCGAGACTTTCGACCGCCTTCAAATCCTTGATGACAGCGTTTTCCTTCGCCATTTTCTGCGTACCCATCGCCTGCACAATGGTGACAATGGAGCTGAGGGCTTCCGGAATCGCCGCAACCGCAAGGGCTACAGCGAACATCAGCGCGTCGATAATCGTCTTTCCCTGCCAGATGGACAGACCAAAGACCGCGGCGCTGATAATCATAATAATCAGCGCCAGTCTGCCGGAGAACTTGTCAAGGCTCTGCTGGAGAGGTGTTTTCTTCTCCTTGGCGGCGTTCATCAGCGAAGCGATACGGCCGATTTCGGTATTCATGCCGGTTTCGGTGACCAGCACCAACGCTCTGCCGTAGGTGACAAGGCTGCCGGAAAAGACCATATTGGAGCGGTCGCCGAGCGGCACCTCGCCGCTGATGGCCGCGTCGTTCTTGTCAACATTGGTGGACTCGCCCGTCAGAGAGCTTTCGTTGACCTGCAGCGAGAAATTGCGGATAATTCTGCCGTCGGCAACAACCAAATCGCCTGCCTCGAGCACAATGATATCGCCGGGCACAACGTTTTTGCTGTCGATTTCAAGCTTCTGACCGTCACGGATGACCTTGGCGCTCGGCGAGGAAAGGGATTTCAGGCTGTCGAGCGATTTTTCCGCCTTGACGTGCTGGGCTGTACCCAAAATCGCGTTCATGATGATAACCGCGAAGATGACGATGGTGCTCTCAATATTGCCCGAGAACATCGAAATAATCGCCGCAGCGATGAGAATCAGCACCAGCAAATCCGCAAACTGACTGAAAAATACTTGTAGTATGGTCTTTTTCTTACCCTCCGCAAGCACATTTTGCCCCTTCTCACGCAAGAGCTCCTCTGCCTGCCCGGCGGTCAAACCGTCAGTAGTAACATGAAACGTACCGAGCGCTTCCTCCGCCGATTTTTGATACCAGTCTGCCATTCATATCAGCCTCCGCATAAAAAATAAAGACTTTTATTGTGCATGACAACTCATACGCAATAAAAGTCTCGTTCCTTAGAGTATATCCGATATCCGCAAAACGGATATGAGATTGACGAAATATACCACGGCTTTTGCCGCGAACTACTCCCCTTTAAGCAAGTATTATTATAGCATTATTCCGCAGAGATGTCAACATCTTCCGGCTTATTTTCCTGCTTTGGCATTCTCGGCTTGCCGAAATACGCCAGCATAATGCCCACAGCGGCGCACAGCGCGCTGAGTCCGCCGATAGCGGCGCCGATTCTGTGCTTGTTCAGCCAATAGCCGACAACCATTGCCGCGATGACCAGCACAACAGCGACCAGCGCAAGAATAAAACCCGCGCGGAATCGTTTGTTCATTTTTTGCTTTTCCTTCATATCAATCACCTAAAACTGCCGCAATGGCGGCAAAATCCGCGAGGCTGAGCTTTTCGGCTCTCGCGCCGGGAGAAACGCCTGCCTGCTCCAGTACAGCAAGAATTTCCTCCTTGCTTTTGCCCAAGCCGGCGCTCAGAGAGTTGGCAATCACCTTGCGCCGCTGAGAAAACGCCGCCCTGACAACGGCAAAAAAACGGGCTTCCTCTGTTTGTACCGGCGGTTTTTGACGGATATTCAGCCGTATGACCGCGGAATCGACCTTCGGCGCCGGCAGAAACGAACCGGCGCTGACGCCGAACAGCAGCTCCGGTTCGGCATAATAATTGACCGAAACCGTCACCGCGCCGCTCAGCCGTGAACCGACCGGCGCGCATATACGCTGCGCCGCTTCCTTTTGCACCATGACCGTGACAGCGGAAACCGGCAGCCGTTCCTCCAGCAGCCGCATGATGACCGGAGAGGTGATGTAATACGGCAGGTTGGCGCACACAACGACCTCCAAGCCGCTGAATTCCTCCTGAATCAACTGATGCAAATCCAACCGGAGCACGTCGGCATTGACAATTTTGACATTATCAAAATCCGCGAGGGTTTCGTCGAGCACCGGCAGCAAACGCTTGTCCAGCTCAACGGCGACCACCTTGTCCGCTAACGCGCAAAGCTCCTGCGTCAGCACGCCGATGCCGGGACCGATTTCAATGACACCCACGCCGGCGCCGGCTCCCGACAGCTCCGCCATACGCGGACACACCGAGGGATTGATTAAAAAATTCTGACCGAGCGATTTGGAAAAGGTAAACCCATGACGGGAGAGTATTTCTTTAATGGTTCCGATGTCGGATAGTCGCTTCATCGCAGCACACGCAGTCCTTTCGGGTATTTATTTTTCAGCCTGCCGCCGGACGCTTTTCCGAAGCCCACGGTCATGCCGTTGACGCAAACGGCGGCATAGCCCTTCCAATCGGCGGAAACGCCGATTTCCTCGCCGTGAAGATACGCGGCAATCGCGTCGCTGTCCGACGCAAAATCCGCCGCGAGACGGCAATCCCTCTTTTGGGCGGCGGCAAAGACACTGTGATGCGGCTCGATGCGCCGCTTGACAAACTCGCCGAGAATCACACCGGCACGCAACACCGGCAAGCCGCTGAAACGGTTATCATAATTCTTTGGAAGAATATAAATTTTATTGTTACTGACTGTCAGATTTTCGCCGAACGGTCTGTTGACAAACAGGCTGTCGTAAAAATCCAGCACCTCACTGTCCGTTTGCTGACGGTATTCCGTTGTCTGTCGCGGCAACGGTGCGCCGGTCTTGCGCAGACGTGCGGCAAAATGCCCCTCGCCGCCGTCCATCGGATAAATCCGCCGAGCGTATTGCAGCGCCGGTCTGCCGAAGGACACGCCGGCGTCCTCCAAAACAAAATCAGGATTCTCCGAGAGAAAACGCGTGATAACGCCCTCGTTTTCCTCCTCGGAAAAGGTGCAGGTGGAATACACCAGCACACCGCCCGGTTTAAGCGCCAACCTGGCGCTGCGGAGGATTTTGAGCTGACGCTCGGCGCAGCTTCTGACGTGCTCGGCACTCCACTCGGTCTGTGCCGCGGCATTTTTGCGGAACATTCCCTCGCCGCTGCACGGCGCGTCCACCAGCACCTTGTCAAAAAAGCCCGTCAGGCGTTCGCACAGCATATCGGGACGGAGATTGGTGACGACCGCGTTTGAGATGCCCATGCGTTCAATATTCGATAAAAGAATATTGGCGCGGCTTTTGACAATTTCATTGCTCCACAAAAGTCCCGTTCCGTTGAGCATGGCGCCGATTTGGGTGCTCTTGCCGCCGGGAGCGGCGCAGAGGTCAAGGACGAAATCATGCGGCTCTACCCCCAGCATTTCCGCCGCCGAGGTCGCGGACGGCTCCTGCATATAAAACGCGCCGCAATGATGCAGCGGATGATTACCGGGTGAACGCGTCTCCTCGGGCAGATAAAAGCCGTTGGGACAAAACGGTGTTTGCCGCAAAGGAAACGGCAAAAGCGTCCGCAGCTTCTCAGGGGTGCATTTGAGGGTGTTGACGCGCAGACCGCGAAAATGCGGCGCCTCGTAAAACCGGAGAAACGCTTCGTACTCGTCGCCGAGCTGCGCTTGCATTCGTTCCAGAAACGCTTCCATCAGTAGCCCAATTCCTCGTTGACCAGTATCACCTTGATTCGGTTGACATGGCGCTGCTGCGCACAGACAACATAGTTGCAGCAAATTCGGGCGTCACCGTGGCAGCCCTCGCACATTTCGGGCTGCTCCTTGCGCAGAGAGACGCACTCTCCGGTTTTGGAACAGGGTGTTTCGAGGTTCAGGCGAACGGTATTCGGCGGCGCCGCCTTGGTTTTGACACGGCGAACCGCCTCATCGAGATTGGCGACAATTTTATTGACGCCGCAGACGACAATCACGCTCTTGGGACCGTACAGAATCGCCGCGACTCGGTTGGAATTGCCGTCAACATTATATAACTCTCCGTTTTCGGTGACGGCGTTGGTGCTCGTCACAAACGCGTCCGCCATGAAGGTCTTGCGATAGACCTCTTCGACTTCCTCGCGCGTCATCCCCGGTCGGGAACGGTCGAGGAAATTGTAATCCGCGGACGAAATGAGGTCATACACCCCCGTCTGCCGCAGGGTTACGGAACCGCCGCAGGAGACAACGTCGCCCTTTTGCAGCAGTGCCCTGACCTGTGCGCAAGCCTCGGCGCTTGTTTCACAGAAATACGCCTCCATGCGGTTGCGCCGGAGGTTTTGCATGGTTTTTTCAATTCTTGCCTGAAATGCGTCCGTCATATTCATCACCACATAAAATCAGTTTTTCTTTATTATACCGCAAAAGCAGGATGAACGCAAGCGGAAAATCCGCTATTCCCGAAACGGTACGTTAAGGTATTCCGCGACAGACTGCGCAAGCACACGCGCGATATTGTCAATGTTGTCCCGAATCCAGCGCGCGTCGGTGCGGTTGTCGTGAAAAGCGGTCTCAATCAGCACCGCAGGGGCTTTGGTACGGCGCAGCTCCGCAAGGTTGGCGTTGGGAACCACGCGCACGTTCATCGGCTCACGATAGATACGGCGATAGTTTTCGGCAAGCAGCTCCGCAAACCGTTTGCCGCGCTCGCTGCCGGGGTAATAATAAATCTGCGCGCCGGTATTCTGTCCTGCCTGCGCGTCGGGTGAGGCGTTGCTGTGAATCGCTAAATGCAGGTCGTAAGGCTGACCGTTGGCGTCGTTGATAATCTGCCACAGCGGCATTTCGGGCTGATTGCGCGTAAAATCAATTCCTGACGCCGCCAGATACGGTTCCATCGCGTCGGCGACAAGGTTCATGTAGTATTCCTCGCTTCCGCCGTCGATATAGCGGTTGAACTCCTGCGCGGAGGGGCTGAGATAAATTTTCGGCATAAAAATACTCCCTTTCCGGTTTACTTCCCTACAGTATATGTGGTTGCGCAAAATTAATTACCGCTAACCGCATTTTAATTCTATAAAGCAATTAATTTATGCCGATTGTATGTTAATATAATTAAAATTCAGGGAAAAAATTTCCTTAAATTTGTATTGATTAATCGAAGGGAGAAATGACATTATGAAATGGGTTTGCACCGTATGCGGTTATGTTCACGAAGGAGATCAGCCCCCCGAGGCTTGTCCGATTTGCAAGCAGCCGGCTTCCAAGTTCAAGGCGATGGAAGCAGAGGCGGAGTACGCGACTGTCCATAAGCTCGGCGAAGGCAAAATGCACGACACCAGCGAAGATATCATCAAGGATTTGAGAGCGAATTTTGAAGGCGAATGCAGCGAGGTCGGTATGTATCTTGCCATGGCAAGAGTTGCTGACAGAGAGGGTTATCCCGAGGTTGCCGAAGCGTTCAAGAGATACGCTTTTGAGGAAGCGGATCACGCCTCCCGTTTTGCGGAGCTGCTCGGCGAGGTACTGACCGACAGCACCGAGAAGAACCTGAAAATGCGTGCAGACGCG
>JAFUUV010000192.1 GCA_017471345.1 Ruminococcus sp. | reverse complement strand
GACAACTTTCTATCAGAGAGAAAACGCTTGGCGCGTTTTCCAATTGCGCAAAAGCGCAATTGCCGTCTTATACAATCTTGACGCGCCTACGGCGCTATTAAAAAGTAGAAAGTCTACTTTTTAATGAAGATTGGTATAAAGGTACCCTTTATAATGCGGATAGAATGAATAACGGAATAAACAGCAAAAATCCGATTGCCATGAGCAGTGACGGCAGCTTTATGTTCCCGAGGTGAAAGCGCTTTTGCAGATGGATGACCTCCTTTCGCTCCAGATACGAGAGCAGAAAGCTTGCCAGTTGCAGCAAACATACGATTCCGTTTAATACCCGGAAAAAGCTGTGGACAGACGCAAAGCAGCCCACGCACCAACAGCCGCAAATAACGGCAAAAACAAGCGATACAATGCCCGCCTTGCTGTTGCGGTATGCAGAGCGCTTCTGTTCTTTTTGCGCGTTATCCTCGCGTTCCCATTGGCGGAAAGCGGTTTGCTGACGGATTTTCTCCACCGCCACCGCGTCGCTGTCAAGAATCAATTCCTTTGAGCCGCAGAAGGGACAAACTAATAATTTTTGCTGTGCGTCAATTGTCAGTTCGCCGCCGCAGCTTTCGCATTGTAAATGAATAACAGATTGTGACATAATTCACCACATTATAATCAATTTTTATATTATTACGCAAGTGCGTAATAATATTATATCATGCCTGCAACTATTACGCAAGTGCGTATACGCAAAAACGTAAATTTTTGTACAATATTTTTGAGGTGAAGCTATGAGTGTCAAGGATATTGTAGTTAAGCGATTTCAGGAGTTATGCAGTGAAAGAGGAATCAACACGAATGAGCTTGCAACACGTTCCGGTGTAACCCCTTCCACTGCATATAGTATGATGGACAAAACCCGCAGAGATATTTCGATTGTCACAATTAAAAAATTTTGCGATGGCTTAGAAATAACACTTGGCGAGTTTTTTACAACACCCGAGTTTGACTCGTTAGAGCAAGAAATTGAATAGCCCCAAAACCAAAAAGAGTAATCATGTACTTATCATACACGATTACTCTTTCTTTTTGGTCAGCTGACAGCTGACACATGATACTATTTTTATGCTATAATAAATTTGTCACATAAACGCCGATTACAATGAGCACAAATCCAAGAACAATGCTTGCAACACCCAAAATGCGCAGGACGTATTTGCCGTTTTGCGGATTGTTGGGGTTAATCCGCTCCGACAGTCGGAACATATCGCCAAACAGTATATACGGCAGCGCCGTCCAAAGCACCATGAAATCTACCATGAGAATCAGCTGTTGAATGATGTTTTTGGTATCGGTTTTCAAAAACGCAGGAAAGCCGTTAATGTAGACAAACAGCATGAACAGCCATGCGGAAAATAAAATCACGGTGAGAATCTTCGGGAGAACACGCTTGCTGCGAAAGCCCGGCGGTGGCCGGAAGGTTCTGCGCGAATTGATTTTGCGACCGAGCAGGACGCTTTTCAGTTCGGCGGCGGATTGAAACCGCTTGCTTTCGTCAATTTCAATGCACTGTTCAATAACGGTTTTCAGCACGCCTTGGTGCAGTTCTTCGGTCGGCATCTTGCCGGTCAGCATATAATTGAGCAGCACGCCGCAGGAATAAATATCCGCCTTGCCGTTTGTCTGCGCAAAGCCGAATTGTTCGGGCGACGCGTAGCCTGCCGTGCCGAAGGCGGTGGTGTCCTTGCGCTGGTCGGGCTTCATCAGGCGGCTGATGCTGTAGTCGATGATTTTCACCGTACCGTCGCTGAGCAGCATGATGTTTTCGGGCTTGATGTCGCGGTGGACAATGCCATGGCTGTGCAGCGCCGTCAAGCCGTCGCAGATTTGGCAGAGAATTTGCTTTGCGGCGATGACGTCATACCGCTGATCGGGAAGCGTTGTGCCGTTAATGAACTCGCAAAGGCTGACGCAAACGCCGTTCTCCGAGCGCACATCATACACTTCCATCAAATTGCGCTGCTTAATACGGCACAGTGCCACCAGAACAGGAAAATCCACCGCCGGAGAAATCCGCCTGACCATCATTCGTCCGGTGTCATTGTTGCGCACCAAGTCGATGTTTTTGTGTATGCACATCACAAAACTAATATTCCATAGCTGAGATTGATTGACAACCATATTGACCTCGGGAAGCATAATTGGTAAACTATACCTATATCTTATCACAAAACCATGAAAAAAGGAAGATGCAAAATGAAAAAGAGTACAGACGACTTGATGAACAGCCTCTTGCAATCGCCCTCTGTTGACGATTATTTTGAAGAAAACGACAGCGAGATTTTCTTCGGCTCGCTGAGTGATTTGATTCATCACTTCCTCGCGCGTAAAGGCTTGAAAAAAGCGGAGATGGTGAACGGCTCCGGACTGAACAAAGGCTATGCCTACGAAATCATGTCGGGCAAAACCACAAAAAATATTTCTCGCGATAAGGTAATTATGCTCTGCTTCGGCTTGAGGCTGACCGTTGACGAAGCCCAGCAGTTTTTGAAAAAAAGCGGCAACGCCCCACTTTACGCGAGAGACTCCAGAGATTCCATCATCATTTTCAGCTTGAAGCACCGCATTGATGTAGTAACGACGAACATCAAGCTGAACGAATATCATCTGGAGCTCTTGGAGTGAGGGCGTTGCGTTAAAAAATGCGACGCAAAAAGTATTTTATCATGAGCCAATGTCACAGGGCAAAAAAGAAAAACCCTCAAAAGCCGCTTAAACAGTGACTTTTGAGAGCCTAAGTGCTGGTCGGGATGACAAGACTTGAACTTGCGACTCCACGCCCCCCAGACGTGTGCGCTACCAAACTGCGCTACATCCCGATGCAACATTAATATTATATCAGAGGATGATACGTTTGTCAAGGGATTTCAACAACTTTTTGAAAAAATAAAGGGAATGGCGAACCATTCCCTTTATGCACATTCATGATAGATGAATTAGTCCTCTCTTCTCTTTCTGGCGAGGAATACAACACCCGCGGCAGCGAGCATGATACCTGCAAAGAGGAAGATCAGGGTATCGCCCTCACCGGAGGTAACAGAACCTGTACCGGAAGAGCCGGAAGAAGAACTGCTGCCAGAAGAGGAAGAACCGGAACCGGAAGAGCTGGAGGAAGAAGAACCGCTGCCGGAAGAAGAGGAACCGGAGCCGGAGCCG
>JAFUUV010000191.1 GCA_017471345.1 Ruminococcus sp. | reverse complement strand
CAACTTTCTATCAGAGAGAAAACGCTTGGCGCGTTTTCCAATTGCGCAAAAGCGCAATTGCCGTCTTATACAATCTTGACGCGCCTACGGCGCTATTAAAAAGTAGAAAGTCTACTTTTTAATGAAGATTGGTATAAAATACCGCTGCAGCAACAACCGCAGCGGTATTTTTCATGTAGCATCAATCAGAAGAGCCGGATGTGCCCTTCTTCAGGAAGAAACAGCGATTTATTACTTCTCTCTGCCGAGAAGGTAATCAACGGATACCTCCAGAATATCGGCAAGCGCAACCAATTCAACGTCAGTGACAAAACGAATCTGACCTTCTAACTTTGACAAACCGGAAGCGTTCATATCTACGCCGTTGACCTGGAGCTGCGCCAACAATTCCTTTTGCTTCATGCCCTTTTGCTTTCTGACAAGCTCGACGCGATTGCCTACCAGGTTGCGGTCTCCGAGCTCCTGCTTACGTAATCTCATTTTTTACTCTCTCCAAATCGTTTAATTCTTTTTGAAAATTCTCCAAAAACATTATGTACCTATTATAATACTTTAACAGAAAAAAAACAAGCCTTTTTTGTAAATAAATTTAAAAAAATGAAATTTTTTGAAGGTTTCAGTTACAAACTTTTCACGATTTGGTGATTATGCTTTACAATTAGAATATTTTTCTATAATTAGTATATTTATTGCACAGTATTTTCACTGGTGTGGAATCGTGTCAGGAGTGTTGAGATGACAAGCAGCCCTTGTGGAAACGTGTGAAAGATGTTGATACAGCCGATATTTCGAAGGAATTACTACAAATAATTACAATCTGTCATTTTTGAAGAACTGAAAATGACAGAAAAAAACACCCCTTGGTAACCCAAGGGGCGCTTTTATTTGGTCACTTGATTAGAAGCCGGGAGTAACAACCTCACCCTGTGAATTAGTCTTAGGGCTTTCGCAAATAACATCAACAGCCTCGAACAGCTCAACCTCTACTTCAGGAGTAATGTATTTCATTTCCAATTTCACCTCTTTTCATAAGATTAAATCCTTGATAGCACTATTTTACCACAAAAGCTTAAAATAGTCAACAGTTATCTCAGGGTTTTTACCGAAAGAACCAAAATTGTCACTCTTTCATTAACCCTTCACTTGATAGTTAGCGTATTTCTGCGTAGAAACGCCGTACTTGGCAGTCGCAACAAGCAGATTGTGCAGTTGACCGGTGGTGCCGGCAATTGCCTTATTCATATAGGAGTTAATGGTGTACTTCATGGTCGGGCTGCAGGACTTGCCGTCCGCGTTGTATACGGTGAAGTACGCGGGCTCATCCATCTGCTGCGGGAACAAGCCTGCGAAGGTTACATAATAACCATTCGCATCGTGCTGAATCTCATCATTCGTGAAAATCTTCTCTACCGCTTCGCCCTTGGCGTTATAATACGCAACCTTTACGGTTTTTCCGGTGATGGAATTGGTTGTAAAGTAAGCGTTGGTCTTGATAACATCGCCAAGCGCTAAGCTGGTGGTTTTCCATGCGGTACCGTCAGCAGCTTCCGCAGGTGCGTATGCGAAATCTCTCTGATATTCCGGAGCGACAGTAGCCGTAGCATACTGCTGGTACGCGTCGAAGCCCTCATTTGCGAGATGGTCAGTTTTGTAGTTGAGATACTTCTGAACTTCCGCGCCGTAGTTTGCAAGGTCAATCAACAGAGTGCGCAGATTCGCGTAACGGCTGTTATTGGCAATCGCTGCCAGACCTCTGCCAATGTAGTCATGAATGGTATCGACGCGCGCGTCGCCATAGTACTCTACGCCGTCTTTCGCAGCGTGCAGAACGCCGGAAATTTCGGTTGTCATCATCTGAGGAAGAATGCCGTCAATTCTGAAGTTATAGGTTGTTCCACCATCCTCATATTCCGTAACAATCTTCTCTACATTATTTCCGAAGTAATCCACATAGGTAAATACCATGTAGGGATCGGTGTAGCCGTTAAGTACAGTTTTGTTAACCTGCATATATACGGCGATACCGGTGTTGAACGCAAGGCTGGTAAGGCTTGCTTTGAGGTCAGCGTTATACTGAGGCTCAACAGGCTCTTCAGGCGCGGTCGTTGAAACGAGGTGCTTTCCATTGTCATCGCCTGCAGCGGTCACGGTTTCAGACAGTACATAATAGGTCGTACCATCTTCCGCAGTTACGTTAACAGTCTGCGCAAGAGCAATATCCCAAGACATATCTGTATCGTCCGCAACATTCACTAAGAGGAAGTTCTCGTAAACAGATGCGTAGCCATACTGTCCAAGAGGTCTCCACTCGCCGTCCTGTCCGTCTGCCCAAGTCCATACGTGCCAGTAACCACCGAGGTCGGAAACGTCGGAAAGGATTACCTGAATGTTATAAGTATCGGGCTCAACGGGAACAACTGCGTTCTTCTCAATCTTAGCGTAGCCGTCAAGGTCAGTCCAGGAAGTGTTTTTGTTAGGATTGAAGTGAATGGTTACTTCGCCTGCTACAGCAGCGGATACAATGTAATCGTTATCCGAACCGCCGGGATACCACTCAATGGGTGATGTGCCTGTAGCATTGCCATTTGCATCAACCTTAACCTTGACAACCTTCAGCCAGTTGCCCTCAGCTACATTGATAACAAGGATATACTCGCCGGGATGATCGGGATCTTCAGCAAACTTGTGCGCAGCGGTCATATTGGCGATTTCGCCTTCGTTCATGCTGCCGGCAACAAAGTATGCGTAACCGCCTGCATCCTCTACGAATTCAACCTGATAAACCTTTTCATTATGCTCACCGGATCCGGGATTGTTGGGATTAATCTTCCAGTGAGCGCCGTTGGAAACGCCGGAGTCAATATCAACGGTCTTGTCCGTACCGTTATGGAATACCATACCGGAGCAATCGTCAGGAAGCTGGATGTAGTATACAGAGTAATTATCCGCATCCTTGTAAGCATAGGTCATCTTCGTGCTTGCGGCAGCCCATTCAGCATAAGGCTTGGAACCCCAAGCGTGAGCGTAAACATTACCCCAACCGATGGAAGCCGGAACGCTGACGAGAACGATAATGTTGCCTTCGTCGGGTTCGGGAATCGGATTTTCGGGAGTCTCGCCTGCCTCGATATAGATATAGCCTTCAAGGAGTGTCCAAGCGGAATTCTTTTCGGGATTGAAGTAAATCGTAACTTTACCGGCATGAGCCGCATCAACTACATAGTCGTTGTCACTGCCGCCGGGATAGTAGGTAGTCTTGGTGCCCTGCACATCGACAACCTTCAGCTTCTGACCGGCGCTGAGAGTAGTTTCAAGTACATACTCTTTGTCATTGCTGGGATTCTTGGTGAACTTGTAGTCCGCATCTGCCTTCCAGCTGTTCATATCGCCGAACAGATAGTAACCGTCCTCCGTGTCAGGAGTGGGATCGGTAGGATCGCTGGGATTGGTAGGATTGGTAGGAGTGGTCGAAGCGGCAATATAGAAGTAGCCGCCGAAGTCAGACCAATCGCTCTTGTAGGTTTTCTGGAAATAGATGGTAACGGTGCCGGCATGAGCCGCGTCTACTGCGTAGTCGTTGTCAGTGCCGTCGGGATACCATGCGGTAATAGCGTCGTTCTCTACCTTGACAACCTTGATGGAGTCACCTTCGGTCAAAGTAGTGTCAAGATAATACTCGCCTTCCGCCGCTTCGTTCGCGGTGAACTTGTCAGCAGCGGTCAGGTCAGAAACTGTCCAGCCGTTGACGCCGATAAGATAGAAGCCGTTCTCAAGGTCGGTCTCTACAGGCTCAGTAGCGGGAGAGGTTGTTCCGGCAGGGTCGGTAGCAGGAGCAGCAGTGCTGACCTTGTACTTGCCGTAATCAGCATTGCCATCCTCAAGAATCTGCTCGTTGGTGACGTAATAGTAAGCACCTTCAGTTGCTTCCACATCTACAGTCTGCTTATCAAACTTGAAGGTGTCATCCCATGTGCTGGGAGGAACGCTGTCAGTGGTGGAATGAACTACAAGGAAATTCTTTCTGACAGAAGCTCTCGCATTATACAAAATAGAGAATCCGCTGCCGTTGTCATCCCAAGAGTACACAACCCATCTGCCGCCCGTAGTTGCGGGAGCATTGGCGAGATCAACAGCAACCTGATAGTACTGAGATTCGCTGGGCTCAGAGGAACCGGAAGGCTCTTGCGCCTCGGTATAAGTGCCATAGAAAGTTCTGTTTACGTCGCCGTACTCAAAGATATACGCAGCATTTTGAGTAGCAGCGTTTCCGTCGTTGCCACCGCTGTTATACCACGTATCGCCGGCATGAACGGCAAATCCGGTAGCAGCAGCCGGAACAGTCGCTTTGAACATAGTGAATGTTTGTGCCTGGTTGTTCCAGAAATCATTACCGACACTGACACTTGCTGTCGTGTTCAGCGCGGTAAGGCTTGCATCGGAAGCAGTAACGTCGCCGCCCCAATAATGAAGCTTGTATGTATCGGCGTTCTTATCATTAAAATAACTGATAACGCCGACATACATTGTCTTAGTATCCTCCGCAGCCGATACGGATATGCCCAATGCCGTGAAGCATGAGAATACCAAACAGACTGCCAAAACGATACTGACGATCTTTTTAGTCATACATTCTTACCTCCTTCATAAAAATTTTTTCGCAATATATGACCAAGTTAATCATAACATTTTTTTTGATTTTTGACAATCTGCTATATGCACAAGATTAACAAAGAAAAATTGTGTATTATTTTTCTTTAATTCTTATAAAAAAATATGGCAACAAAGCACAAAGCCTTGTTGCCTTTTTGTCATTATTATGTCAAGTCAAGATTGCCGTTTTCAATTTCCGTCAGCATGGCGACACGCTTGTCGTGTCTGCCGCCCTCCTCGGGCGTATTGAGGAAAATATCAGTGAAACGTACCGCGTCTTCTTCGCTCGTCACCCTGCCGCCCATACACAGGACGTTGGCGTGGTTGTGGCGGCGCGTCATTTCCGCGCCGAATTCGTTACTGACCACCGCCGCGCGGATTCCCTTGACCTTGTTTGCCGCCATGGAAATGCCGATGCCGGTACCGCAGCAAAGAATACCCATTTCGCACTCGCCGCTGACGACCGCCTTGGCGACCTTGCAGGCGTAAACAGGATAATCGACGCTGTCCTCGCTGAAGGTGCCGTACTCCTTGTAGGCGATGCCCTTTTCGTCCAGATATTTTTTGATGGCGGTTATCAGATTGAAGCCGCCGTGATCGCATCCAAGCGCTATCATGTTCTCTCCCCTATTCCTTAGATTGTTTTGCCAGCCGTTGGTTCAGCTCACGCTGCGCCTGCGGCAGTCTGAGATAGACCGGCATAAGCTCCGCCGCTGTCATGGTTTCGCAGCTGCTGAGCTTCTGAAATGCCGCCAGCGCCGTTGAGGACGCCGTTTGCAGGCGGCGGTTGATTGGCGCGGCTGTCACCTGCGGTAAGCTTTCCGCCAAAAAGCGATAGCTGATTTCGGCGCCGTCGCCGACAAGCACGACCGGCTTGTCCATGTCACGCAGCACGGCTTGCAAGTCGGACAGTGCCAGCGCTCTGTCCGCGCAAAGGCGCTCGACAGTATTTCCGCTTACACGGAACAGCGCGTTATAAACCTGCGAACAGCGCGCATCCATCACCGCGGAAACAATACAATCACTGCCGAGCATATTATATGCCATACTCTCAAGCGTAGACACGGATACGCAGGGAATTCCATGCGCAAACGCCAAGCCCTTGACCGCCGCCACGCCGATACGCACTCCTGTAAAGGAGCCGGGACCGGCATTGACCGCGATGGCAGACAGCTCGTCAGGCGAGGTGCCGGTTTGACGCAGCAACGCGTCGAGCATCGGCATCAAGGTCTGACTGTGGGTGATCGCGGTATGGTTGAAAAATTCCCCGATAATTTTATTTTCCTCCGCCAAGCAAACAGACGCCGCTGTCGCTGAGGTATCTATCGCCAGTAGCTTCAAAATTCCACACCTTCTATGTCAAAAATCCGGCTGTTATCGTTCTCTCCGCGCGAGATGGTAATCCGCAGCGCGTTTTCCGGCAAAGCGCCTTCGATGTTTTCGCTCCATTCAATCACCAACACGCCATGGTCGAGATAATCGAAAAAGCCGGTGGAGTACAAATCCTCCCATGTGGTGACGCGGTACATATCGAAATGATAGATGGGCACGCGTCCTCTGTATTCATTGACCAACGCGAAGGTCGGACTGGAAACCGCGTCAGGCGCGTCCAGTCCGCGGCACAGTCCGCGCGTAAAAGCGGTTTTCCCCATGCCTAAGCCGCCGAACAACGCGAGCACCTCTGTACCCGTCAGCTGTTTTGCCAGCGCTTCGCCGAGGCGCTCGGTTTCCTCCGCGCTGTGTGTGATGACTCGCTTCATCAGAACAGACCGGTGATCTTGCCTTCGCCATTGACATCAATGCTGTGTGCCGCCGGTACCTTGGGCAAGCCGGGCATGGTCATGATGTCGCCGGTATATACCACCACAAAGCCTGCGCCGTTGGAAAGCGAAACGTTCCGGACAGTGACGGCAAAGTCCTTTGGCGCGCCGAGCAGCGTCGGATCGTCAGACAGCGAATACTGTGTTTTGGCGATACAGACGGGCATTTTGTCGGCGCCAAGCTTTTGTATCTCGGCAATGGCTTTCTCCGCCTGCGTGGTATAATTGACGCGTGCGGCGCCGTAGATATTTTTGGCGATGCACTCGATTTTTTCCTTGACCGTCAGGTCATCCGCGTACAGCGGCGCGAAATCGGAGGGCTTTTCACACGCCTCTACAACCTTTTCGGCAAGCGCCATGCCGCCTTCGCCGCCCTTTCCGAATACCTCGGAGAGAGCGAAATCGGCGCCGTTCTCTTTGCAGTAGCTTTCGATATATTGCAGCTCCGCGTCGCTGTCGGTTCCGAACCGGTTGATAGCCACCACAACGGGAACATGATATTTACGCATATTCGCGATATGGACACCGAGGTTGACGATGCCCTTTTTCAGCGCTTCCGGGTTCTCCTGCGAAACCTCGGTCTTGGGAACACCGCCGTTGTATTTCAGCGCGCGGCAGGTGGCTACAAGGACAATTGCCGAGGGCTTGAGTCCCGCAAAGCGGCACTTGATATCCAAAAATTTCTCCGCTCCGAGGTCAGAGCCAAAGCCTGCCTCGGTGATGCAGTAATCCGCAAGCTTGAGTGCAAGCTTGGTGGCACGGACGCTGTTGCAGCCGTGGGCGATATTTGCAAAGGGACCGCCGTGCATCACCGCCGGCGTACCCTCGAGTGTCTGAACTAAATTCGGCTTGAGCGCGTCCTTGAGCAGCGCTGTCATGGCACCCTCCGCCTTGAGGTCGCGCGCGTAAACCGGCTCGCCGCTGTAGGTATAGGCAACTAAAATGCTGCCGAGACGACGCTTGAGGTCGTCGATATCCGACGCGAGACAGAGAATCGCCATGACCTCGGAGGCGACAGTGATGATAAAGTGGTCTTCACGCGGAATGCCGTTAACCTTGCCGCCTAAACCGACAATGATATTGCGCAGGGCGCGGTCATTCATATCGAGGCAGCGCTTGAACAGAATCCTTCTGGGATCGATGCCTAAGGCGTTGCCCTGCTGGAGATGGTTATCCAACATCGCGCAGCAAAGATTGTTGGCAGATGTGATGGCGTGCATATCACCTGTGAAATGCAGGTTGATATCCTCCATCGGAAGCACCTGCGCGTAGCCGCCGCCTGCCGCGCCGCCCTTGATACCGAATACCGGTCCGAGAGAAGGCTCGCGCAGAGCGATTATCGCTTTTTTGCCGATTTTCGCCATTGCCTGACCTAAGCCGGCAGTAGTGGTGGTTTTGCCCTCGCCCGCCGGTGTGGGGTTGATGGCGGTCACCAAAATCAGCTTGCCGTCGGGACGGTCGCTGAGTCTCTCGCTCAGTTCATCCGAAAGCTTTGCCTTATATTTTCCGTAAAATTCCAGTTCATCCTCTGCAATGCCAATCTGTGCCGCAACCTCTTTGATGGGCAGCAAGCGCGCCTGCTGGGCAATTTCAATATCAGACAGCATAAATGCACCTCCGATTGATTTTTATCCTATTCATTATAACAAAGGCTGAGAATAATATTATTCTTATTTGCAAATTTGGCTTGTAATTGACAAGGATTTTTCCGTATAATAAAGCAGAGGCGATGAGATTGAACCGTTTATTGGATGATTTTAAACACTCCGACCGTTGGCTTTCGCTGCTGACCGCGCTGGCATTGGGATACAGCTTTGTCTTAATCGGCAGTATGCAGCGCGCCGGTTCCTATCCGTATTTACGACCGCAGATGATTGCTGCCGTGACGGGCTTGTCCGCGTCGGTACTGCTTGCCTGCGCGGACTACCGTTTGCTGCTGAAAAAATGGAAAATCGCCGCCATTGTCGGGCTGCTGATGGCAGGCGCTGTCTTCGTGTTCGGTATACGCGTCAGCGGCACTGACGACACCGCTTGGATTGCTCTGCCGTGGGGTCTGACAGTGCAGCCGTCGGAGCTGATGAAGGTTTGCTTTATCCTCACCTTCACACAGCACCTTTCCTATTTATCGGAAAAAGGAAAGACGGATAAGCCGCTGTGGGTACTGACGCTCCTGTTACACGCGGCTTTGCCGGTCGGGCTGATTCATCTACAGGGAGACGACGGCACGGCGCTGATTTTCTGCATGATTGCTGTTTTGATGGCGGCGTTCGGGCACATCAGGGCACGGTACTTTCTCCTGCTCGGCGCGTCGGCTGCGGCAGGGCTGCCGGTGCTTTGGTTATTCATCATGAACGACGCGCAGCGCAGCCGCCTGTTGGCGTTGGCGTTTGCCGGTGAAGCATCCGACTACGGCTGGCAGCAATACCAAGGCAAGCTGTCGATTGCCAAGGGCGGACTGTACGGCTCCGGTCTCTTTCAGGGGACGCGCGTCGCGGAAGGCATCGTACCGGAGCAGGAAAACGACTTTATTCTGACTGTCGCCGGTGAGGAGTTGGGCTTTATCGGCTGTTTAGCCCTGATGGCGTTATTGCTCGGCATCATTCTGCGTGTACTGCTTGCCGTCAGACGTGCCGGCTGTCTGCAAGGAGAGCTGCTTTGCGCAGGCGTTTTCGCTGTCATCGCCTCACAGACAGTGATGAATATCGGCATGGTTCTGGGCTTGCTGCCCGTGATTGGCGTGACGCTGCCGCTGTTCAGTGCCGGCGGCAGCTCTGTTATCAGCACACTGCTCTGCATCGGCTTGGTGCAGAGTGTCTACACTCACCGCACCGCGACGGACGTAAGAATGATACGCCGTACAGCCGTGCGGCTATAAAAACGGCGCAGCCAAAGCTGCGCCGTTGCGTTATTTACTATCCTCTGAAATATTCAGATTTGCCGTGTAGCTGCCGTAAGCCCAGCAGCTGTTGACGCCGTCGAACCGGAAGGTAACCGGCATCTCCACCGAGCCGGTCTTGACCGCGGAACCGGTGGCAGCGATGGTCGCTGTGATATTGTCCGCGTCCAGCGCTTCAATCTCGGACTTGGGACCGACAACCTCAACGGAAATACTCTTGGAAGTAACCTCTGCTTTGTAATCGCTTGACAGCCCCTCTACCTTGAAGGTATCGACATCGAAGGTCTTTCGCGTCATGCCGCTGAGGTCAATCGTCACCTTTGCGGTGGCGTTGTTGCTGATATTCTTGCACTTCTCGGGAATATTGATGGTCAGCGCGTTGAAGGTGTGGCTCTCATCCGACAGCTTGGAGAAGTCGATATCCTCGGTTTTAACGGAAACAAGCGTTTTCATCACGTCATCAGGTCCCGCAAGCAGGAGCTTTGAAGGCTGCACCGTGACAAGATCGGCGAGATCCAGTCCGCTTGGCTTATTGACATAGGACGCCTCAACCTTGACGTTCTTCTCCTTCAGAACAGAAATCGACGCGGTAATCGTATCGAAGCTCATGGTCAGAAGCTTGGGAGAAAGCTCATTGTTATTTTCATCATACAAAACAATCTTCGCTTCCAGATCCGCGGATCCCTCCAGCGTATCCTGCGCCTCCGCGACCGCAGCGACTTTTTTGATTTTCATCACTTCCGCCTGAGGTCCCGAAATTGTGATACTGTTGTACGGCAGAGACGTCGCGCCGTAGTAGCCCTCGGCAACGCTGTAGAGAACATTGTCCTGTATCTGAAAATTGCTCTCCATAAAATAATCGACAGTCACACTGATGCTCGACGGCGTAGAGCCGGATATTTGGAAATTGTCGGAGGGATTCTTTTTCGTCACCGAGACAGGCAGGGTAAAATTGCCGGAGGAATTGACTGCGTTTGCGGACGCGGTGACGGTAAAATCCGCCTCCGTTACCGAGCCGAGTATCGCGCGGTTACCGGTAACCGTGACAGACGCGACCGGCGTTTCACTGGTGAAAATCCGCAAGCCGATGTCGCGCGAGCTTTCCGAAAGCTCCATCTGAATCGGCACGTTGCTGACAGTGAAGGTGGTGTCATTGCTGGTAGAGTTCAGGCTCATATACGTCCAGATGGTAATGGAGATGAGCACGGAAATGATAAAAATAATATAATTCTTTGAAAGAATTATCTGAGAGAGGCCGTTTTTCTTCAATCCTTCTTCCTCCCTCTTCCGAACCGGCGGTTGCTGTTTTCCTCGTCTTCCACCTCATCTAACATCAGCTCCGAGAGCTTGCGCACCAAGCTGTCGCGCGTATAATCACGCGTCAACACACCGTCAACCGCCAGAGAGATGACGCCGGTTTCCTCGCTGACAACCAAAACAACCGAGTCGCTCTGCTCGCTGATGCCAAGGGCAGCGCGATGGCGCGTACCGAGGTTCATATCCACCGTTTTATCGTCCGTCAGCGGTAAAATACAGCCGGCGGCATAAAGCTTTCCGTCGCGGATAATGCTGGCGCCGTCATGCAGCGGCGCTTTGTTGAAAAAGATATTGCCGAACAACGCCACAGAGGTCTGTGCGTTAATCACCGTGCCGGTGGCAGCGATATCGGAGAGCATGGTTTCACGCTCAAAGACAATCAGCGCGCCGGTTTTGGAGCGTGAAAAAAGAACGGAGGTATCCGCGGCGTCCTCAATGGATTTTTTGACAGCAACGACCCACTCGTCCGTTTTGCCGAAGCGCGAGAAAAAACTGGAAAAATATTTTTTCCACGTCTTGTTTCTGCCGAGCTGCTCCAGCGCCTTGCGGATTTCCGGCTGAAAAATAACAACCGTGACCACTACTGACGCTTCAAACAGCGCACGCATCAGCGAGGTCAGCATGACCAGACGGAAGGCGGAGGCGAGAAAATAAATGATAAACAGAACAACAATACCTTTTAGGAGCTGAAAGGCACGGGTTTCGCGGACAAGACGGAACAGACCGAAGATAATCAGCGCAATCGCGAGGATATCAACAATATCCCGAAACTGAATTGTCTTGACGATAGACAATAAATGCTGCAAAAAATCCATACCTCTCCTCCTTTCCATTTACCTTTTTATTTTAACACACTTCCGCTGTCGATTGCAACCTTTTTTTCGTTTAGTTTTACAATTTTATTAACAGCGCCGGTAAGTTGATCCACCTGCGCGGCATTGTTGAAAACAGACACGACAGCGCGCACGGTGCCGAGCGTGTTTGTGCCCATGGTTTGGTGCGCCAGCGGCGCGCAATGCAGACCGGCGCGTACCGCAATGCCGAAGCGTTCGTCCAGCAGTCGGGCAACCTCCTCGCTGTCCATCCCCTCTATATTAAAGGAAACGACAGGCACATGGGTGCCCAAAGACGGCGGTTGGGTGTAAAGCAGGACACGTTCGATGCGCGAGAGCCTGTTGTACAATCGCCGCGCCAGCTGCATTTCATACTGCTCAATACCGGCGGCGCCGCGTTGGCGGACAAAACGCACACCCTCACGCAATCCCGCGATACCGGCAACGTTGGGAGTTCCGCTTTCGTACTTATCGGGAAGCACCTCCGGCTGGGCTTTTTCGGCGGAAAAGCTGCCGGTACCGCCCTGTATCAGACTGTCCGGCGTGGTCGCGCTGTTGATAATCAAAACGCCGGTGCCCATCGGGCCGTACAAACCCTTATGCCCTGCCGTGCAGAGAAAATCCATACCGCTGTTGCGCAAATCAATCGGCACCACACCGGCGCTCTGCGCCGCGTCGAGGCAAAACAAGATGCCGTTGAGGTGGCACAACGCGGCGATTCGCTCGACCGGCAAACGGATTCCAAACACATTGGAGGCGTGCGTGCAGATGACTAACCTTGTATTCGCGCGAAACTTCTCCCGAAAATGACGGATGGTCTGCTCGTCATCACCCTCCACCACCTCCGCAACGGAATAGTCCACACCGCGCCGCTTCATGGCTTCGAGAGGACGGACGACGGCGTTGTGCTCTAACGAGGAAATGACGACATGGTCACCCTGTTTCAGCACGCCGTGTATCACCGTATTGAGCGCGGCTGTACAGTTCTGCGTAAAGACAACGCGCTCGGGTTCCTGCAGTCCGAAAAGCGCCGCAACCTCTTGTCGGCAGGAAAAAAGCGTTTCCGCGGCACGAAGGGACATCCGGTGACCGCTGCGTCCCGGGTTCGCGCCGAGACGCGTCACGGCAGAGCAGACTGCCCGTACGACCGCCGGCGGCTTGGGATAGGTTGTCGCGCCATTGTCAAAATATATCACAGGGCATCAACGGCGGCGACGCCTGAGACGGGAATCCGCTGCTGCTTCAGCATCCCGACAGCGCGGTCAATATCACGGCTGACACGCAGACTATAGCCGCAGGAGCCGCGACGGTACGCGGCGGGAGTGCGCACCGTCGCGGAGCGGATTCCGTTTTTGCGCAGCAAATCCCGCGCGCGCATCATCGCCGTCATGGAACCGAACAGGATTAAATTGTTTTCCATTGTTTCACCTTCCGTAAAAATACTATTCCTTCCTACAGTATTATTCTATGCGGACGGCGGATAAGTGCGCCACGCGCAGGGACTCCCTCACATATAAAAAGCAGCCCTGCGGTGAGGGCTGCTAAGTTTAATCACATTTTTGCGCTAACAAATCAGACATATCGTACATTCCCGGCTGCTGACCGGAGAGAAATACTGCGGCGTTGACCGCGCCGACGGCAAAAACCTCCTTCGACTGCGCCTGATGGCTGATGGTTACGACCTCGTCATGTCCGGCAAAAATCACCTCGTGCTCGCCGACAATCGTGCCGCCGCGCACAGAATGAATGCCGATTTCATTTTGCGTGCGTTTTTTGCGCATGGTGTGGCGGTCGTAAATATACTGCGGCTCCTGCGGCAGACACTCGGAAACGGCGTCCGCAATCATCAGCGCCGTGCCGCTGGGCGCGTCAAGCTTAAAATGATGGTGCTTCTCGACAATTTCCACATCAAACGAATTGCCGAGCAGCTTTGCAGCCTGTCTGGACAGCGCAATCAGCAAATTGATGCCGAGGGACATATTGCCCGAATAAAACACAGGGATTTCTTTGGACGCCGCCTTGATTTGTTCCACCTGCTCCTGCGTATATCCCGTGGTGCAAATGACACAGGGGATGCTGTGGCGCCGCGCGTAGGCAAGCATTCCGTCCAGTGCGGAAGGATTGGAAAAATCAATAATAACATCGGGCGTCTGTTCCGCTTCATCAAAGGTTTTATATACCGGAAAACCGCAGCGGCTCTCTCCATACGCGTCTACACCAAACAGCGTTTGCGCGTCAGGATTGGCAGCAACTGCTTCGGCAACAAAATAACCCATCTTTCCGTTAGCGCCGACAATGGCAATATCAGTCATTTTAAACTTCCCCCTTTTTGGAAGACTCAAACCTTATCGAGCAAATCGTACTTGGCGAGACAATCCTTGAGGTCGTGGTAGCCGGCCACAGACATGGGCACCAGCGGCAGCTTGCACTCGCCGGCGTCGAAGCCGTAGAGGTTCATCGCGGTCTTGATGGGAATAGGATTGACATCGCTGAACATGATATTCATCAGTTCAATATAGTGGAAATGCAGCTTCTGCGCCTCCGCAAAATTATTGTCAAGACAGAGCTGACAAATCCTGTGCATCTCAGTCGGGCAGATATTGGCGAATACCGAGATAACGCCCAACGCGCCGAGTGACATAAAGGGTACGGTCTGGTCGTCGTTACCCGAATAGATATCTAACTTATCACCGCACAGCGAACGAATCAGCGCAACCTGTGAAATGTTGCCGCTGGCTTCCTTAATCGCGCGGATGTTAGGATGCTGGCTGAGCTCCTCGCAGGTCTTGGGCTGGATGTTGCAGCCGGTACGCGAGGGCACATTGTAGAGAATGACGGGAATATCTACCGAATCGGCAATCACATTGAAGTGCTTGACCAAGCCCGCCTGGGAAGTCTTGTTGTAATAGGGTGTTACGCAGAGTATCGCGTCGGCGCCTGTCTTTTGCGCCTCGCGCGAAAGCATGACAGCAGTGGAGGTGTCATTGCTGCCGGTGCCGGCAATCACGGGGATTCTGCCGTTAATCTTCTCGGAAACGAAGGACAGCACCTCGCAATGCTCCTTCTCGGAGAGGGTAGCTGCCTCGCCGGTGGTGCCGCAGGCGATAATCGCGTCGGTACCCTTGGCGACATGGAACTCCAACAGCTCCTCCAAAACCGGATAGTTCACCTTTCCGTCTGCTTTCATCGGGGTAATCAACGCTACGCCCGAGCCTGTGAAAATGTGGTCTGACATAATTATTCCTCCGAAATTAATCCATATAACCCTCGGCGCAGAGGAGCTCGGCGAGAAGTACAGCGCCGCCTGCCGCGCCTCTTAATGTGTTGTGTGACATACATACAAATTTGTAATCATACTGGGTATCCGCTCTGAGTCTGCCGACCGAAATCGCCATGCCGTTTTCGAGGTTGCGCTCGGACTTAATCTGCGGACGATCCGGTTCTGTGAAATAGTGCAGGAAGTGCTTGGGCGCGCTGGGCAGCTCGAGCTCCTGCGCTCTGCCGCTGTAATTCTCCCAAATGTTGATGATTTCCTCTACACTCGGCTTTTTGACGCCTTCCTTGAAGGACATGAATACCGCCGCGGTGTGACCGTTGGAAACCGGTACACGGATGCATTGAGAAGTGATGGCGATATCGTCGGTATTGACAATCTTATCGCCGTCAATCTGTCCCCAGATTTTGAGCGGTTCGTTCTCCGACTTCTCTTCCTCACCGCCGATATAGGGAATGACATTGTCAATCATCTCGGGCCAGGTCTTAAAGGTCTTGCCGGCGCCGGAAATTGCCTGGTAGGTGCACGCCAGCACCTTGTCAACGCCCAACTCCTTCAGGGGATGAATGGCGGGAACATAGCTCTGCAGCGAGCAGTTGGACTTGACGGCAATGAAGCCGCGCTTGGTGCCGAGACGCTTGCGCTGTTCATCGATGATTTTGATGTGGTCGGCGTTGATTTCCGGAATAACCATCGGAACGTCGGGTGTAAAACGGTTTGCGGAGTTGTTGGAAACAATCGGACACTCCGCCTTCGCGTAGCGCTCTTCGAGCGCCTTGATTTCATCCTTTTTCATATTGACCGCGCAGAAGCAGAAATCGACCTTGGAGGCAACCTCCTCCACCTTCTCCGCGTCGAGAATGACCATATCTTTGTACTTTTCGGGAAGCGGATCATCCATATGCCATCTGCCGTCCACGGTCTCTCCGTAGGTTTTGCCCGCAGAACGCGCGCTTGCCGCCAGTGCCGT
>JAFUUV010000190.1 GCA_017471345.1 Ruminococcus sp. | reverse complement strand
TTCCTGATAGAAAGTAGACTAATACTTTGCGAGGATATTTTTCGCAAGACAAGGACGACAACGCAGTATTGCGGAAAATAGACCGCAAAGATTGTCTGCTTTTTATTAGGTATGCTTTTTATTAGGTATTAGTATAATACTACAATTTTATCTCGGTTTTTACGGAAAGGGATGATTATTATGACGATTGCTCAAATGTTGGAAGAAGGAATAAAGCTCGGAGGTAACGGACGGGCTCTGTTTGATGATGAACGTGTGGTCACGTACCCGCAGCTGCGCAAGAGCGCGGAAAGAATCTTTTGCTTTCTCAGGTCTAAAGGAGTATGTACCGGAGACGCTGTAGCCATCGTCATGCCCAGATCCATTGATTATGTTATTGCGGAAACCGCCTGCCTGCTTTATGGATTTTGCGCTGTCCTTCTGGATTCCGGTTATCCAAATGAACGCATTGATTTTTCCGTCAAGGATTCAGGCGCAAAGCTGATTATCGACGAGGAATTCTTTCACAAGGCGATTTCTTTCGATGCTGTTCCGCCGCAAAAGGAGCCTGTATCGGAACAAACGCCGGCATTGGTATTCTATACCTCAGGTTCTACGGGAAGACCTAAGGGCGTGCTTCATGACCAGAAGAGCATAGGCGAGTGTATGGGGCGACAGCTTGAAATCATGGAACCCCAAAACACGGATGTGATAGGCGCTGTTTACTCGTTTGCTTTTGCGGCACATCTGGCGGATACAATCATGTCACTGTGCAGCGGAGCAAGCTGTATTTTGGTTCCCCAAAATATACGGCTTGACCCTGTCAAGACGGCTGATTTTATTGACCGGCACGGGATAACCCATACATATATGCAGTCGAAGCTGATAAAACTGTTCCGTAAGAAGGGAAATTCTTTGAAGCGAATCGGTATCGGTACCGAACCGGTGCGTCAAATCGCTCCGGACGGATACCGCCTGTTCAATTCGTACGCTATGACGGAAACCAATGTCCTTACTTCCTTCGAAATTGACAAGGCTTATGACAGCACACCGCTGGGCAAAGCGCTGAAGGGTGTGAAAACCTATATTCTGGATGAGAACGGTCAGCCTTGTGATGAAGGAGAACTGTGTGTGGCAGGATATTTCTTTACCGAGTATATCGGTCAGCCGGAAAAGACCGCGCAGACAAAGGTTAAAAATCCGTTTTTTGAGGAGGACGGACATGAGTATATGATTCGGACAGGGGATTTGGCGCGAAGATTGCCGGACGGAAATATCATCTATGTCAACCGTAAGGACTGGATGATAAATATCAACGGTCATCGTATAGAGCCGGGGGAAATCGAGAATGTTCTGCGTGAGGCAAAAGGCGTCAAGGACGCCGCGGTAAAGAGCTTTGAGGAACGCGGAAGAGCCTACCTGTGCGCGTTCTATGCGGCAGAGGATGATGTAAAAGAGTCAGATATTCTTTCGTTCATTTCAGACAGGCTTGCGCCCTATATGATACCGGAGCGTATGGTAAGAATGGACGCACTTCCGCTCAACGCAAACGGAAAGCTGGATCGTTTGTCTCTAAAGCCGCCTGTCGCAAAAGCGGAATGTATTCCCCCTGCTTCAAAGGATGAAGAGACCGCTCTTTGTCTGGCAAAGGAAATTATCGGGGATATTGATTTCGGCGTCACGGATAACCTCCATACACTCGGTATGGACTCCTTAAATTCCGCAAAGTTTTCTGTTGCTCTAAAGCAGGCAGGATTTGACATCAGTACTTCCGATGTCATAAAAAATAAAAACATCCGGAATATTCTGTCAAAAAAAAGCCGGATGCTATGGTTTGTTAAAGATTATGATGAGAATAAGCCTGTTCTGGTAGTTGCCTCGGGCATTGTGGTTCTTCTTTCTGTCCTGCCGATTTATCGGGAACTGAGCCGCAGCTACAACATACTGTTGATTGAACCGGTACAGGACCATTATGAAAAAACGCTGAAAGGACTAAAGTATGATGAAATCATCACTTTATATATGAATCAGATATTGGAAACCGTCCCGGACGCGCAAAAAATCATAGGCTTTATGGGATTCTCTTTCGGCGGTGAGCTTGCCGCGTCGCTTGCGCACCGTTTCGAGGAATTGTTTGGCAGAAAAACCTTTGCCATACTGGGCGACACAAGCATACAGAAAAAGACGGAATACATGGACAGGGAGATAACAAGAGATGACCTTGACAACACAAAACCGCGAAGCAAGGAAAAAGTGGACAACTTTCTTGCCAACATCAACATAGTCAACGGATTTGGCTACGGGGAAAAATATGCCTGCTATAACGGTCCTGTTATATTTCTTGCCGCAGGTAGGGATACTACAGAAGAAAAAGCAAACAGAAAGCGCCGAAATGCAAAGGAGAGATATGCAAATATCTCATTCGTGCCGATGAAGGAGTACTCGCATACGGATTTGTTCAACCGTACGGAACTTGCTCCGTTCTATTTCAAATTGATTGAGGATTGCCGTAAAATCTCTTCATGAAACGGCAGCTCTTTTGCCGTTTTCCACCACAGGTTCGCATAATTAACAGACAAATCATTCCAAGGCTTGCGCCTGGTGGCGTAATGAATGATTGCCGGGTTCAGTCTGCAGTTATTCCACTCATCAAAGGAATACGCTCTTTGAAGCCCGGGATCATTTTGATACACCTGTGCCGCAGGCTCGGACAGAAAACCGTAAGGCATTATATTATAACGCGGCGGAAGTATCTGTATCATACCATAACACGCCTTATTGATAATGTCCTCGTCCTGAGAGGGATAATGATTCTTTATCAGGTTATGAAATTGGTTTTCTATGCCGTCCCTTCTCAATCTGTCCAGATTCATCAGCATGACGCCGGCGTTGATATATTGATCGATTGCCGGAATATCTAACCTCAACAAGGTCTCTTGTATCACCTTTTCTGTGCGGTAATGTCTCGGCGCGCGTACTCCGGCGATGTATTTTTCGCTGATATCGGTACAGAATAATTCCGATAAATCCTGACAGACGAGAACATCACAATCCAGATAGATACATTTCCCGGCATGTTCAAGAAGCGAGGGAAGCTGCAAACGAAAATAAGTCGCACTGGTGATGTGCCTGTATCTCATTACGGTATCTTTATATATGTCCTTCAAATGATGAATGACAAAATCATGTTGCTTATGAAGCTCTCTCATGCACTCCAATTTTTCCAAATTTGAGCTGCTGATATCTTCATTCAGCAACAAATGAATCTCATATTTTGTATCTTTATCCGCTGATTGTACGGCGGATTGCGCAGCGACAAGCATTGGATTTATATAATTGTTGTCAGCTGCTAATGCAAGAATAATCGTCATATCTATCCTTTTTTACCGGCGTGAAAACGCCGGTATTAGTATTAGGTGTTCTTTATAATCTCTGACGCTCTACCAGCTCGGCAAATAATCCGTTCTTTGCTATCAGTTCATCATAACTGCCGTCCTCTGCGATTTTGCCTTTATCCATCACCAGTATACGGTCACAGTTACGAATGGTCGAAAGCCTGTGGGCAATTACCACACGGGTGCAGTTGAGCGTATCAAGCGTGTCGGACACTTTTTTCTGCGTGATATTATCCAACGCGCTGGTAGCCTCGTCAAACATGAGTATCTTAGGCTTGGGAGCTATGGCGCGTGCAATCATAAGGCGTTGCTTTTGACCTCCGGAAATTCCTCCCGAACCTTCGCTTATCAGGGTGTGCATACCCATGGGCATATTCCTGATATCATCAGCCATACCTGCCATTTCCGCAGCCTCCCAAGCCTCCTTAAGAGTCAGCCACGGCGCCGATATTGTGATATTAGAGAATATACTTCCGGCAAAGAGCTTTCCGTTTTGAAGCACAACGCCTATATTACGCCGCAGAGAAGCCGGATCAAGCTCAGCCAAATCCTTTTGGTCGTACATTACCATACCGCTTTCAGGTTTTTCAAAACCCATGAGCAGGCGCATCAGCGTGGACTTACCGCAGCCGCTGCGTCCTACTATCGCAATATATTCCCTCGGCTTGATTTTCAGGTTAAGATCGTCCAATACATCAGGACTCTTCTCGCTGTATCTGAAAGTGACATGGCTCATCTCTATTGCTCCGCTGAGTCTGCCGACTACCGTTTTACCCGCGCTCGTTTCGGGTGCTTCGCTCAGGATAGGCTCTATGAGTTTCAGCGACGGTTTTAAAAAGGGCAGGTGCTGAGCACATTCGGACAAGCTTGTGATATTGTTTGTAGCGATGGAAAAAGCAGACAGAAATACCACGAACTGAGACAACTCGATTCCCCTTGAAGCGCCCGAAAAGTACACCCACAGGGTTCCTGCCAATGCTGCTGCCACTACCAGTTCATTCTGCATAGTGGAAGGAAAGTAAACTTTGTACGCTGCCTTCGCACGGTTTTTGTATGCCTTCGCCCAACGGGACACTATCCTTTTTTCACTGCCGCTGAGTTTTATGCGTTGAATACCGGAAATAGCGGAATAAGTAATACCCTTAACTTCCATATTGGCATTCAGTTCCTCACGGGTCAGGCGCAGCTTCTGCTTTATGGAAAATATGATAATCAGAGCCTGCGCGATAAGCGTAACAAAAGCCGGCAGAGCAAGGGACGGAGCCAACACCCCGATCTGAATCACATAAGCAAAGGAAAAGACTGCTGTAATACACGGTCCCAAAAGGACATCCGCTATTACCATCGGGAGCCGGTCAATGTAAGTGATGATCGTTGCAAGCCCGCCTGCACTTTTCCTCTGGAAAAACCGTGGCGGCAGGTGCATTAATTTGCTCATAAGCGCATTCTGCACGACGTTCTCCATTCTGTTCTTTATCCTTTCAAGCGTACCGGTACGGACAACAGACATGATATAAGCCGCAAGTACGGTTATCAAAAGGAGAATTGCCGTTGTAAACACAATATCCGTTTTTCCCGAAGGTATCAGCCTTGAAAAAATAATGCCTGATATATAGGGTGTCATCATACCCAAAAGCGTCGCAAGCAGAGTGGCAAGCAGAACGATTGCGTAATCAAAGATTGCGATATGCTTAAAAAGGAAAAATAAAAGCTGTTTTCCGTTCTTCACCTCTTCGGGCAGAGGTTCATAAAAACAAAGCGCCTCCTTTTCAAACATATCCTTATGTTTGCTTGTCAGCTTTTCTCTCGCTCCGCTGCTTGTATTCCAAAAGGAATAACCTCCTGTCTTTCGCGGAAGGAGCGCGCAAAATTCACCCTTATCCTTTGTAACGGCAAGCAATGCTCCGTCACAGTCCTTCCACCAGTTTCCCTCGAGCATAACCCTGCGGTGCATAATGCCGGAAGGATGCGTCATGTAATCTATGAATTCATTTACATCCTTAGTATCATGGAATTCGGAGGGGATATCCACCTTATAGAACTGACATATCAGCTCTAATTCATGACGCAGATTTTCCATGGAAGTTCCGTCGGCATGGTAACGGCTCTTTCCCCGCAGAGAATCAATGACATCATCAATACTGTGGGACAACTCTGCATCGTCCCGCTTCAGGCGTTCACGCAGCTGTTCTTCAAATATTCCCATATTACTTCTTTTCTTCTCCTGCTTTCTCATTGTGTGGTAATCAACTCAGCGTAAAGACCGTTCTTCGCCATCAGCGTATCGTGATTGCCCCTCTCTGCCACTACGCCGTTATTCAATACGATAATTTCGTCGCAATCGCGTATGGTGGACAGGCGGTGAGCCACGATAATACATGTAATACCTCTGGCTTTTATCGCTTCCGAAACCAGATATTCGGTCTTGGCATCCAATGCGCTTGTAGCCTCGTCCATAATGATGAGGGAAGGATCTCCCGCCAAAGCCCTGGCAATCTCTATGCGCTGACGCTGACCTCCGGAAAGATCCTTGCCGTTTTCCGCCATAACATAGTGATAACCGCCTCTTTTTTGAATGATGTCGTCGTGGATATCCGCGTCCCGTGCCGCCAGCACCATATCGTAATACTCGATGGTAGAATCCCACATTTTTATATTATTCTCTATGGTATCGGCAAACATGGACACATCCTGATCCACAACCGAAACAGAGGAGGTAAAGACAGCCTTGGGTATTTCACGCCGTTTCTTTCCGTCAAAGGTGATACTTCCCGACCACGGATCGTAAAGCCCTGCTATGAGCTTTGCAATCGTGGACTTACCGCTGCCCGAGCTGCCGATGAGGGCAACCTTTGCTCCGGCAGGTATGCTGAGGGAAAAGTCCTTTAGCAGAGGCTCCGCAAGACGCGAATAACCGAAGGTGATATTTTTCAGTTCCACATTTCCGGAGAGCTTCTGCACGCCTTCCAAATCCTGAAGCGCAGAATCCTCTTCTTCCCTGTCTGCCTCAGTCGGATATTTCATAACGTCATCTATGCGTTCCGCGTAAGAACGCATCTCTTGTATGTTCTGACCGGCAGTGATAAGCATATTTACAGGCTTGAGAAACGAATTCATCAGCGCCTGAAACGCCAGAAATGCTCCTTCTCCCAAATAACCGCCTATTATAAGACTCGCGCCGATAGCAAGCATAATAACCGTAGACGCCTGCTGAACCAAATTAGGCAGCGAACCAAGGTATTGGTTTACACGCCCGAACGCCACCTTGCTTTTCATTGCCGAAGCGTGAAAGCCTGACCAGCGTTCAAAAAATCCGTTTTCCGCTCCCGACGCTTTTATTGTCTCCACCATGTCGATTGC
>JAFUUV010000189.1 GCA_017471345.1 Ruminococcus sp. | reverse complement strand
GAGCTATTAGCGCCGGGACCTACGGGTTGATGAGGCTGGCAGTTATCGAAAGATTCGGCGGATGCTGTCACGGAGCGCGCGGAGACGTCAGGAAGAAAGTAAAAAGCAGAATCAACACTGTAACAGAGGTTCTTCCGCCGCGATTTTGTTATATGAACAGTTACTAAGATTGATATATGGCGCAAAGCCAAAGGAGACACTATTATGAGAGTTGTTATTCAGGAAAATTACGATAAAATGTGCAAGTGGGCGGCTGACTATATCGCTCATAAAATCAAGAACCACAAGGAGGACCGTCCCTTTGTACTCGGACTTCCCACCGGTTCCTCGCCTATCGGCGTTTACAAGGAGCTCTACAAGATGAATCAGGCAGGCGAGCTTTCCTTCGCGAATGTCGTCACCTTCAACATGGATGAGTACCTCGGACTGCCTCACGAGCACGACCAGAGCTACTGGTACTTCATGCACGACAATTTCTTTGATCACCTTGTTGACATGAAGCCCGAGAACATCAACATTCTCAACGGCATGACTGACGATCCCGAGGGTGAGTGCGCGCGCTATGAGGAGAAGATTGCTTCCTACGGCGGCATCGACCTCTTTATGGGCGGCATCGGCGTTGACGGCCACATCGCCTTCAACGAGCCCTTCACCAGCCTTGCTTCCCGCACCGGCGTGAGAGACCTCACCACCGACACCCGTATTGTCAATTCCCGTTTCTTCGGCAACGATCCCGAGGCGGTTCCCGCGCAGGCGCTGTCTGTCGGCGTCGGCACTGTTACCGATTCCAAGGAAGTGCTGATTCTCATCAACGGCCACAACAAGGCGAGAGCGCTTGCCGCTACCGTTGAGGGCTCTGTCAGCCACAAGTGGACCTGCTCCGCTTTGCAGATGCACAACGGCGCCATCATCGCCTGCGACGAGGCTGCCTGCGGCGAGCTGACCGTTGATACCTACAAATACTTCCTCGATATTGAGAAGAAGGAGAGACTCTAATGTATACCATCAAGGATTTATACGACCTTGACCATACCCTTGCCAAGGACTATCTTGCGCAGTTTACCTATCCGTGGGAAGCCCTCAAGGGAATCAAGGATTTCATCTTGGCACTCGGCCCCACCCTCGGCGATGACTACGAGGAGGTTTCCGAGAACGTTTGGGTGCACAAGACCGCCACGGTTTTCCCGTCGGCATATCTCGGCGCTCCCTGCATCATCGGCCCTGAAACAGAGGTCAGACACGGCGCGTTCATCCGCGGCTCGGCGCTTGTCGGCGCCAACTGCGTTGTCGGCAATTCTGTCGAGTTGAAAAACGTCATCCTCTTTGACCACGTTCAGACGCCGCACTACAACTACGTCGGCGACTCTATCCTGGGCTACTTCTCCCACATGGGCGCAGGCTCTATCACCTCTAATGTCAAGTCCGACAAAAAGCTGGTTGTCGTACACAACGGCACCGAGTCCATGGAAACCGGCATCAAAAAATTCGGCGCTATGCTCGGCGACTATGTCGAGGTAGGCTGCAACGCCGTCTGCAACCCCGGCACCGTCATCGGCAGACACGCAAGCGTCTATCCGACCTCCTGCGTGCGCGGTGTGGTTCCCGAAAACTGCATCTTCAAAAACAGCGGCGTCATTATCGAAAGGAAGGCTGACTGATGGGTAAATATTTCGGCACCGACGGCTTCCGCGGCGAAGCCAACAAAAATCTGACCTTTGAGCACGCCGTCAAAATCGGCCGTTTCCTCGGCTGGTACTTCGGCGCGAATATGGACAAAAAGGCGAAGGTCGTCATCGGCAAGGACACACGCCGTTCCTCTTATATGTTTGAGTACGCGCTGTGCACCGGTCTGATGGCAAGCGGCGCGGACGCGTACATTATGCACGTTACCACCACGCCCTCCGTCGCTTACATCACCCGTATCGACGATTTCGATTGCGGCATTATGATTTCCGCTTCTCACAATCCCTTCTATGACAACGGCATCAAGCTGCTCAACGGCAAGGGCGAGAAGATGGAGGAGGAAACCCTCCTCAAGGTCGAGCAGTACATCGACGACAAGTTTGATATTCCCTTTGCCACCCGCGGCGAAATCGGCAGAACCGTTGACTATGTTGCCGGCAGAAACCGCTACATCGGCTACCTGATTTCCATGAGCAAGTACAGCTTCAAGGGCGTCAAGGTCGGTCTGGATGTTGCCAACGGCGCGGCATGGCAGATTGCCAAGGGCGTGTTTGACGCGCTCGGCGCCAAGACCTATGTCATGAACGACGCTCCCGACGGCTACAACATCAACACCGACTGCGGCTCCACCCACATCGAGCATCTGCAGAAGTTTGTCGTGGACAACGGACTCGACGTCGGTTTTGCCTATGACGGCGATGCCGACCGCTGCCTTGGTGTGGACGAAAAGGGCAATGTAATCACCGGCGACCACATCATTTATATCTACGGCTGCTATATGAAGGAGAGAGGCAAGCTCCTCAACAACAAGGTTGTCGCGACTATCATGAGCAACTTCGGTTTGTTCAAGGCGCTCGACAAGGTCGGCATTGAGTACGACAAAACCAGCGTCGGCGACAAGTATGTTTACGAAAATATGGTCAAGACCGGCAACCGCATCGGCGGTGAGGAGTCCGGCCACATTATCTTCTCCAAGTACGCCACCACCGGCGACGGCATTCTTACCTCCCTCAAGATGATGGAGGTCATGCTTGCCAAGGAGAAGCCCATGAGCGAGTTAGCGGCTCCCATGGTGATGTATCCGCAGGTGCTCAAAAATGTCCGTGTCAAGTCCAAGCCCGAGGCGAAGAACGATCCCGACGTGCAGAAGGCGGTCGAGGCGGTTGCCAAGGAGCTCGGCGACAGCGGCAGAATCCTGCTCAGAGAGTCCGGCACCGAGCCGGTCATCCGCGTGATGGTGGAGGCGGATTCCGACGAAACCTGCGAGCGCTATGTTGACAGCGTGATCGACGTCATCCGCGCCAAAGGACATATCATTTCCGAATAATCATTTTATACCCCTGCCGTCAGTACAACGGCAGGGGTTTTCCTGTGATTGCGACAGCCGTGCGGCTGTCCGGTTATGCTGTGGCGAATTTCTGCTTGACCTCGTTGATTTTGCACTGCTGCACCTGCTCGGTGGGGTACCATCCCTTCGACTGCATTTTGCCGTAAATCTCGTCCTGCAGCCGCAGCGCGGCGTTCAGCGAGGTGGAGAAGGTCTGGTGTACATCGGTGCTGGACGACTCGAGCGTGCCGTGCATAAACAGGTCGCACGCGCCTTTTTCGAGCATCAGCATATTTTCCATCAAATCTTTGTCGTTCATGCGTATCCTCCTTACAGCAAACCTAAAAAGCTGCTGAATATTTCGCTGTGCTTCTGTTCCATCTGCTGCGCGAAATTTCTCAGCTCGCCGTCCTGCATCCGTCCCGCGATATCGCGGCATTGCGTCTGAAAATATTGCTCGTGTCCGAGCGCGTCCTCCACGTACAGTAATTCTTTTTCTGTCATGTGTCATTACCTCCTTGTGCTGTTAGTATGGACGCAAGGCGGCGAAATATACAAAAGGACACCGCTAAAAAAAGCGGAAGGGCTTGCCAAAACCCTTCCGCAAAAAATTATGATTCCATTTTTGAGAACATATAGGACGTTTTCTCGTTGTTGTAATAAAACGTCAGCGTCAGCACACCGTCGTCATAGCGAAGCTTTTCTTCCTTGCCGCCGTAAGAGATATCGACAGCGGTGTGGTTGAAGGTGTAGGTGCCGTTGTTCTCGATGCCGGCAATCACCGCGCGGCAGCTGCCGTCCTCGCGGAAATCAAACGAAAACTCCGCGTCCTCCGCGTCCAACTCGGCAAAGCTGACGGTTTCGCCGTTGATATTCACCTTGGTTGCTTCCCAGTGACCGACAATTTCACTGTTTTCTTCCTTGCTGCAGCCGCAAATCAGAAACGCCATTGCCATGCACAGCAGCAGCGCCGCGATTTTTGTTTTCATCACCATGCCTCCCGATTTTTGAGGATTAGCAACAGTATACCACGGATTTATGATTTCGTCAAATCGAATCGGCAAAAATTGCGGTTAGTCATTGCTAATATTTCATTTTGCGGCGCTCTGTTATCCGCAAAACCGCCTTTTTGCAATTAATGGCTGAAAAAACTGCATTTTGCGCAGTTTATTTGTACGCGCGTCAATATTGACAATGACGCCGCCGCTGTGATATGATATAACTGTATTAAACTGATAAAGGAGTATGTATATGGCAAACATTGATTTAACGAAATACGGCATCACCGGTGTGACGGAAATTGTTCACAACCCTTCTTATGAGGAATTGTTCCGCGACGAGACCAACCCTGCCCTCGAAGGCTACGAAAAGGGCGTTGTTACCGAGCTCGGCGCTGTTAATGTCATGACCGGCATCTATACCGGCCGTTCCCCTAAAGACAAGTTCATCGTCATGGATGAGAAGTCCAAGGACACTGTCTGGTGGACGACTCCCGCGTATCCCAATGATAACCATCCCGCTTCCGAGGAGACCTGGGCGGCTTGCAGAAAGCTTGCTACCGAGGAGCTCTCCGGCAAGAAGCTTTACGTGGTTGACGCCTTCTGCGGCGCCAACAAGGACACCCGTATGGCTGTCCGCTTCATCATGGAGGTTGCCTGGCAGGCACACTTCGTTGAGAATATGTTCATCAAGCCCACCGCGGAGGAGCTTGAGGTCTTTGAGCCGAACTTCACCGTATTCACCGCTTCCAAGGCGAAGGTCGAGAATTACAAGGAGCTCGGTCTCAATTCCGAGACCGCTGTCCTCTTCAATGTTTCCAGCCGTGAGCAGGTCATCCTCAACACCTGGTACGGCGG
>JAFUUV010000188.1 GCA_017471345.1 Ruminococcus sp. | reverse complement strand
CAGTCATTGTCATTTCGTCTGTGACGGAAGCGGTCGTCATAACGCCTGCCGTTAAGCTGATTTATCCTGATATAGACTTTCTGCTGTTAGCATTTACCATCTTTCTCAACGGAACGGTGTTTCCGCTACTGCTCGGGATTCCGCTGATGATATTGATGCAGGAGGAGCTTGGATTTAAGCCGCTGACGCCGAAAAAGTAATCCTGTGACAAAATAGAGTGGAAGCCGTATTGTGCTTTTTGTAGAGAAATCATACAGGACATTTTTGGTGATGCCTATTGTATCTCCTAACTTTACTTTTTTCGTTGATGTCATTATATCCTTTAGCTATATCGGTACTGATAGCGTTCAAAAGCTGCCTTTGGAATGGCTTTGTTAGGAATTGTGCTTTAAGCGGCGCGTACCAAGGAACAGAGTGATGATGCTTGCAATCAAACGTTAGATTGGAATTTGAGGGATGAACAGACAGAGTTTTGTTCGTCAAAAGTCTTGACAAAATCTGCAAGCTATGGTATATTAATGTCAGTTAGCGATAAGCAACTAAAAAACAGCATCCTAAAAGGATGTTTGTTTTTTGAAGGATAGTTAGCTAATGCTAACCAATTGCATTTCCGGCCAATACCAATTTCATAATTTTGCATTGACGCTCGCCTTTGCGCGGGCGTTTCTGCAATGCGATTTCAAATAAGGAGAGTTCTATGGCAATTGTCGAATTTCACAACGTCACAAGAATATACGCGAGCGGCGAGCATGAGCAAAAGGCGCTCGATAACGTCAGCTTTTCGCTGGACGAAGGCAAGTTTGTTGTCATTCTCGGTCCCTCCGGCGCAGGCAAGAGCACGTTGCTCAATCTGCTGGGAGGGCTCGACAGCCCCACAAACGGCACCATCACCGTCGGAGGCAGGGATATCAGTACACTGTCCGACAACGAGCTTGCCGATTACCGCGCGGCGACGGTGGGCTTTGTGTTTCAGTTTTACAACCTGATTCCCACGCTGACGGTATACGAGAATGTAGAGTTAGTGTCAAATATCGCGCCGAATGCGCTGGATTCCAAGCAAATGATAGCCGAGGTGGGACTGAACGACCACCTCCACAATTTTCCATCGGAGCTTTCCGGCGGTGAACAGCAGCGTGTTTCCATTGCGAGAGCGCTTGCGAAAAATCCGCAAATCCTCCTTTGCGACGAGCCGACAGGTGCGCTTGATTCCGAAACCGGCGTGATGGTATTAAAGCTCTTGCTGAAGATGGCGAAAACCTACGGCAAAACCATTGTGATTGTCACACATAACCAGAGCATCGCGAAAATGGCGGACGTGGTGATTCGTGTGAAAAACGGCAAAATTCGCTCGGTGGAGGAGCAGGCAAATCCCATGAGCGCGGACGAGGTGGAATGGTGATGCTGATACGCAAATTATTCCGCACCGCATGGAGCTACAAGGCACAGTTTATTTCCATGATACTGATGATTACCCTCGGCGTGGGAATGTTTCTCGGCTTCAATATGGAATGGAAAACGATTGAGGTTGATACCGGCAAGTTTTTTGAGCAGACCAACTACGCCGATTACCGCCTGTATTCCGAAAAGGGATTTTCAAGTGATGATATCGATATAATACAAAATATTCAAGGCGTAAATGCCGCGACGCGCTTTCTGTCTGTCAACTTAGATATAAAAGGGGAGAAGAACAAAAGCCTTGCGCTGGATGTGAGTGAGAATTTCACCGTTTCCACCTTCATCCTTATGTCCGGCGCGGCATATGACGAAAAGGGAGAGGGCTTTTGGCTGAGCGATAAATTCGCCGCCGCGAACGGTTACGCAGTCGGGGATTCTCTCTCGCTCGAATTTCAGGGAACGGAAATCTCCGGTGAAATCGCCGGCTTAATCAAGTCCGGCGAACACATGATTTGCGTTGCCGATAAAAACCAAATGATGCCCGACTACAATACCTTTGGTTATGCATATATTTCTCCCGAAAAGCTCCGTGATGTTTTAGAATCGAAAATTAAAAACGATTTCGCAAAGGAACTGGAAAAATCAAATGTGCCGCCGGAATTCCTTGACGACAGCCTGACACAGCTCTTTGTCACGGACGATATGCTCACGGAAGCGAAGGACAAGGTGTTCGCTCAGGTGAATTTGCTCTCGGATTTGCCGAAGGAAACGCTGGAGGAAAAGGTGAAGAACGCTCTCGGCAGAACCATCATGGTAACGCCGAAGGATGACCATGTGGTGTACAAGGAAGCAATGGGCGAGGCGGAGGAAGGCAAAACGATGGGTTCCGTGCTGCCGGTGCTGTTCCTTGCCATTGCCATTCTCACGATGGTAACAACCATGCACCGCATTGCGACAAAGGAGAAAACGCAAATCGGCACGCTCAAAGCCCTCGGTTTCAAGAACCGCCGGATCCTGCGACACTATACCTCGTACGGCTTTTTTATCGGTTTGGCTGGTACGGCGTTTGGTATCATGCTCGGATATGCGGTCTGCAAGGTGATTATGAGCGAAAACGGCATGATGGGGACTTATTTCGATATGCCCGACTGGAGCGTGGCAATTCCCACGTTTTGCTATCCGGTGATGGCGGCGACAATAGTGCTGCTCACGCTAATCAGCTTTCTTTCCGTACGTCAGCAGCTCAAAGGCACCGCCGCCGACGCGCTGCGGCCTTATTCTCCGAAGAAAATGCGCAAAATCTTTTTGGAGCGTTTCCGACTTTGGGATAAGCTGCATTTCGGCACAAAATGGAACGTCCGCGACTTACTCCGCCACAAAAGCCGCTCGGCAATGACCTTGTTCGGCATTGTCGGCTGTATGGTGCTGATGGTCGGCGGCTTGGGTATGCGCGACACCATGGCAGGCTTTTTAGACCTGCTCAATAACGATATTTCCAACTATACAACCAAAATCAACCTCATTGACGACGCGGATTTGAAAAAATCAAGGTCGCTTTATGAGGACATCGGCGGCGACTGGGAGAGTCTGTGCGGCATCAGTTTAGACGGCGACACCGTTACACTCGATATTGTCCATAATCCGAACGGTTTGTTCAATGTCATTGATGAAAACAACGAACGAATTAACCTCAGCGACGACGGCGTATACCTCTGCCTGCGTTTGCAGGATAGGGCGAACATCGGCGATGAAATTACCTTCTCGCCCTATGGCGGCACCGAAACTTACACCGCGAAGGTCGTCGGTTATAACCGCTCCGTGATGACCGAGAGTATCACCATGACGGACGCACTTGCTGAAAGGCTTGGTATT
>JAFUUV010000187.1 GCA_017471345.1 Ruminococcus sp. | reverse complement strand
CTACGAGGCAGGCGGTGACATTGAGGTGCTGACAAAATGTATCAATCGCCGCATGACGGTCATTTTTAAGGATAACGGCGCGCCGTTCAATCCGTTGTTGGTGCAGGATCCCGATGTCACTTTGCCGCTGTCAAAGCGAAAACCCGGCGGCTTAGGTATCTTCATCGTCAAAAAACTGATGAGTGATTACAGTTATACATACGAAAACGGCCAGAATGTTTTGAAAATAGAAATGGATTTTTGAGGAGGGAATATGGAAAACACCAACATCATCCTTGCGGGAGATATGCTTCCGATGCCTTGCAACTACGACCTGTTTTCATCGGGTGATACACAAGCGCTGTTTGGAAAGAAGTTGTGTGATTTGTTTGCGGCGGCTGACCTGTGTGTCTGCAATCTTGAAGGCTGCTTTACTGACAGTGACAATCCGATTGAAAAAATCGGCCCATGCATCAAGGCGCCTGTTTCAACTGTCACAGCCATCAAAAGCTTGGGTATCAACTATGCGACACTCGGCAATACCCATTCCATGGATTACGGTCTGCAGGGCTATCGGGATACCTGCAAGGTGCTTGATGAAAACGGTATCGGCTGGTTCGGATGGGGAGAAAACCTTTCATCCGTCAAAAGCTATGTTGTTGTAGAGCGCAACGGCAGAAAAATCGCGCTCTACAATACCACCGAGCAGTTCGAAAACGCGCCGCGTCAAAATTCTCCGGGTGTGAATCTTTACGACGAGTACCGGGTTTGCAGGGAATTACAGGAGCTGAAAAATCAGTGTGATTTTTTGATTGTGCTGTATCACGGAGGTATTGAGGGGACGCATTACAACAGTGAGAAAATGCGCCGCAGATTTCACCGTATGGCGGACAATGGGGCGGATGTTGTCATTTCTCAGCACACGCACGCTGTCGGTGAGGAAGAGTATTATCATCATTCGTATCTTCTCTACGGACAAGGTAATTTCTGTTTTCATTTCCGTCCCGAAGTAACGCCGCTGTTGGCGGAAGGCATTGTGCTGGAGCTGATTATCCGGGACGATGGATTTGACGCGAAGTCGCATCGCGTTGTGCGGACAGAAAAGGGCTGTGTTTATGATGATGCCCAAGATCTCAGTGACTTTTACGCGCGCAGCAAAGCGCATGACGCGTTGTTGCAGGGGGACAGGCAAGCCGCGGCAGAATTCGAGGAACACTTTGGCGCGGATTGCGCAAATTGGATGCCTGTCTTTTTTGCGCTGTTCCGTGGATTCAATCCGCTGGACACGGAAAAACGCAGGACGCTCACTTCCAAGGCGTATTTGGAATACTTAAAAAAATCTTACACCAGACAACAGCTCCTCGGTATGCAAATGTTTCTGCGCAACGAGGAATTTAATGAGGTGGCTAATCAAATTATCAGCGATTTGCTGAAACAAACTGATACAAAGGAGACAAAATCATGACAATTAAGGTTTTTGAAGAAAACGGAGCGCCTGTCATCGCACCGGAGGGAAAAATCGACCACGTAACCGTTAAAGAGTTCGAAAGCAAAATGAATGAGCTGGGTGAAAAGTATGACTCTTTGGTATTGGATATGGCAGGCGTGGAATATGTCAGCTCGGCAGCGTTGAGAGCAATTTTAAACGCCAGCGATTTGCTGGAGGAGAAAAACGGCATGGTGCTGAAAAACGTCAACAATAAGGTGATGGAAATTTTCAATATCACCGGCTTTACCGATTATCTTGATATCCGATAATCGAAAAATCGTTTTATACAAACAAGAAAGAGTCTCTGCCGCAGCGGAGACTCTTTCTATTTATAGTGATGGACGGTTGATTATTCTACGGTTACGGATTTTGCCAGATTACGCGGCTTGTCAACATCGTTGCCTTTGTTGACAGAGGTGTAATAGGCGAGCAGCTGCATCGGGATGGTGGCGAGCATCGGCATCAGCATTTCCTCCAGCTGCGGAATCCGTATCAGGTAATCCGCGGCGTCGCGGTCAATATCAGCGTGTTCATCGCAAATGACGATGGTCATCGCGCCTCTCGCTTTCACCTCTTTGATGTTGGAAATCGTCTTTTCAAGCAGCGAGTTTTGTGTAGCAACCGCGATAACGGGCATTCCCTCGGTAATCAGAGAAATCGTGCCGTGCTTCAGTTCGCCGGCTGCGTAGCTTTCGGAGTGAATGTAGGAAATTTCCTTGAGCTTCAGCGATCCTTCCATCGAGAGCGCGTAGTCCAGATCTCTGCCGATGTACAAAAGACTGTCAGCGGTAATCAGCTTGGTGGATACGTATTGACAAATATCGACTACCTTGTTGATGGTATTCTCGATTTTCTGCGGCATGGAAACAAGCTGTGAGGTCAGCTGACGGCATTTTTCAAGGCTGATTCTTCCTTTGGCGAACGCCATCTCAAACGCCAGCAGATACATTACCGCAAGCTGCACCATGTAAGCTTTGGTAGAGGCGACGGCGATTTCGGGACCGGCATGGGTGTAGATGACCATATCCGCGTCACGCGCGATAGAGCTGCCTTTCACATTGACAATTGCCAGCGTTTTTGCGCCGGTAGCTTTCACCAGATTCAGCACTGCCTTGGAATCGGCGGTTTCACCTGACTGACTGATGATGATAACCAAATCATTTTTGCCAATCAGCGGATCACGGTAACGAAACTCACTGGCAATGTCCACAGTAACGGAAACGCGTGCCAGCTTTTCGATGACATATTTGCCGACCATACCGGCGTGCATAGCCGTGCCGCAGGCGACAATAAATATATTTTGAAATTCTTTGAGCGTCTCTGGGGTAATGCCGCATTCGTTGAGATTCGGCAGTCCGTCTTCAATGCGCGGTGTAATCGTCGTTTTAACGGCAGTGGGCTGCTCATGAATCTCTTTAATCATGAAGTGTGGATATCCGCCCTTCTCGGCACTGTCCTCATCAAAATCAGCGGTATACAGTTCCTTGTCAATCATTCTGCCGTGCAGACTGCAAAAGGTGACCGAACCGTTTTTCAATACGGCTATTTCACCGTATTCTAATAAATAGTAATCCTTTGTGTACTTGATAATAGCGGGAACGTCGGAGGCGAGAAATACTTCACCTGTTCCTTGTCCCACAATCAACGGGCTCTCGCATCTAACGGCATAGACGGTTTCGGGACGGTCGGCAAACACGATACCAAGCGCAAACGAGCCGCGCAGCTCGTGCAGTACCTTTCTGATACAGCGAATCGGATTGCCGTCGTAATAAAAATCGAGCAACTGCGCGACAACCTCGGTGTCGGTGTCGGACAAAAACTCTGTACGCTCATTATCAATCAAAAACTGCTTGAGTTGCTTGTAATTTTCAATAATGCCATTGTGCACAATTGTCACACGTCGTCCCGAATGAGGATGAGAATTAATGTCTGATGGCTCACCGTGGGTTGCCCAGCGCGTGTGACCAATGCCGGCGTGCCCTGTCGGTTTTCCTTCTTTTTCCATTTTATTTTCCAAATCGGCAAGTCTGCCTTTGGTTTTCGCGACGGTAATCTTGCCGTTTTCAAAAACAGCGATGCCGGCAGAGTCATAACCGCGGTATTCTAACTTTTTGAGCGCTGAAACCAGCACCTCTGAGCAATCTCGGGGACCTACATACCCAACTATTCCGCACATATTCATTTCTCCTTCACAAATAGTAAAAGGGCGCACGAAACAAACTGTTCCGGCGCCCTTGCCTGTCAACATCGCTATTATAATCCTTTTGCAGGCAATTGTCAAGCGAAAATGCAGGCGTATAAATAAATTCTTGCAGAATTTATCGTATTTGGTTAAAAGGTATAGAATGATTGAATATATTTTGGACTATAATTGCAGAAACGGTTAAATGGAATCGAAATTGCGCATCGCTTCAAGCCCTGTCTGACCGGTGCGGACTTTTACAACATCTTCAACGTCGTAAACAAAAATCTTTCCATCACCGATATGTCCGGTGTAAAGTGTTTTTTTCGCGGTTTCAATGACCTTGCCCACCGGTATCGTGCAGACAACGATGTCCACCTGAACCTTTGGCAGCAGGTTCGCTTCAATCTGAACACCGCGATAATACTCGGGCTTTCCTTTTTGCACACCACAGCCGAGCACGTGTGAAACTGTCATGCCGGTGATACCTATCTCCATCATGGCGTTTTTCAGTGCTTCCAGACGAGATTCTTTGCATACAATCTCAATTTTGCTGATTTTCGGCTTTCCGTCATCAAAGGTTGGCATCTTCTGTACCGGAATCGCTTCGGCAATGGGATATTCACCGCTGACTGCCACAGGCATATTGCCTTCCTCAATATATTCCGGAATCATGGAAAAACCGGCGTAAGCCGAGGGCATACCATGCTCGGTAACATCCAGTCCGAGCATTTCTTCTTCGCGTGAAACGCGCAGCCCAAATATTTTTTTAATCAGGAAAAACACAGCGGTCATTGTCACTAACGTCCAGCAAGCGACGGAAGCAAAGCCAAGCAGCTGCAATCCCATCAATTCGAAACCGCCGCCATAGAAAAGACCGGTCAGTGTTTTCCCTGCGGCATTGGTAACGGAATAGCCCGGAGCGGCATCAGTGGCAAACAGACCGACAGCGAGCGTTCCCCAAATGCCGTTCAACATATGAACCGCTACTGCACCGACAGGATCGTCAATATGAAGCTTATAGTCAAGCAGCCAGACGCCAAAGCACACGAGCAGTCCCGAAACACCGCCAATCACGATGGCTCCAAACGCGTCGGTGACGTCACATCCGGCAGTAATCGCTACCAAACCGGCAAGAGAGGCGTTCAAGCACATACTGACATCCGGCTTGCCGTATTTCAGCCATGTAAATATCATGCAGACGACGGTTGCGATGGCAGGGGAGACGGTAGTTGTCAGAAAAATCGAGCCCAACTGCTCTGTTGATGTAGCTGCCGCACCGTTAAAACCATACCAACCGAGCCAGAGAATAAACACACCGAGCGCACCCAAAGCGATATTGTGACCGGGGAAGGCACCGACCTTGACGCTGCCGTCTGCTTGTTTTTTGAATTTGCCGATTCGTGCTCCGAGTATTTTTGCGCCAATCAACGCGGAGATACCGCCTACCATATGAATAGCGCATGAACCGGCAAAATCATGGAAGCCAAGCTGACTTAACCAGCCGCCTCCCCAAATCCAGTGCGCTTCGATGGGATAGATAACCGCGGAGATGATGCCGGAATAGACACAGTAAGACAAAAATTTTGTTCGTTCCGCCATTGCCCCCGAAACAATTGTAGCGGTGGTGGCGCAGAACACAAGGTTAAATACAAAGCCGGAGAAGTTGAAGTCCGCGTAGGAGGTGAAAAGGTCAAAGCCCGGCTGACCGATGAATCCGATGAAATCCTCACCCATCAGCAGTCCAAAGCCAATCAGAATAAACGTAACGGTGCCGATACAAAAGTCCATGAGGTTTTTCATGATAATGTTGCCGGTGTTTTTGGCGCGTGTAAAGCCTGCCTCGACCATGGCGAAGCCTGCCTGCATCCAAAACACCAATTCCGCGCCGATTAAAAACCAGACGGCAAATAACTGTTCGTTTGTTGCTTGTGTGATAAGTTCTTTAATCGCTTCGTTCATAATGAATACTCCTGTTCTATATGACACAACGGCACGTCCCCCTTTCGGGAAACGCGCCGTTGCGTTGTTATATGTCAGTTTGTAGGATGATAAGCTTATTTGTATAGTAGCGCGTTTGCAGTTTGCTATACACCAAAAAGCAAATCGGTATAGGAAGGATACGGCCAATAGTCTGTAGACGTGAGTGTTTCCATGCTGTCTCCGATATCGCGCAGCTCTTCCATTGTTGCGAATACATGATTGCGGTAGGCAAATGCTTGTGCCAGCGGATCGCTGACAGCCGCCGCTTTTTCCGTTTCTTCTGCCAGCTTGGTAATCAGCTCCGCGAAACGCTCCTGTTTTGTGGATAGGGTTTCCGCTAAGCGTTCCTCCGTCACGGTAGAAAGGGAAGAGGATAACGATTTTTTTGCCAGCGCCGCGTCAACTTGTTCTCTGATATAGGCTGTTACCGCCGGCAAAATATCCTTCTGTGCCATATCAATCATCGTCAGGGCTTCAATGTTCAGCTGTTTGGAATATGCCTCCAGGTCAATCTCATAGCGCGCACGCAATTCTTCTTCGGTACAGATGCTGTGTTTGACAAACAAATCTATGTTTTTCCGGTCGAGGAAGTGTGAAAGCGCTTCCGGCAAAGACTTCAGGTTCAAAAGACCGCGCTTCACGGCTTCCTTCACCCATGCGTCAGAGTAGTTGTCACCATTGAAGATAATACGCTGATGCTCCGTCAGGGTTTTCTTGATTAATTCTCCTGCGGCTGTTGTGACATCCTCCGCGTCCTTGAGAATATCATAAAATTGAGAAAGCTCCTCGGCAACCATGGTATTCAGCATATAATTGGGACAGGCGATATTCAATGAGGAGCCAAGCGCGCGAAATTCAAATTTATTGCCGGTAAAGGCAAAAGGGGAAGTACGGTTGCGGTCGGAATTATCTTTTTTGAAATCCGCGAGTACCTCTACGCCTGTGTGCATTCGTTCCTTGCTGTGACTTTCATAGCTGTCACCATTGATAATAGACTGAACCAGCGCGTCCAAATCATCTCCCAAATACATCGAGATAATTGCAGGAGGTGCTTCATTCGCGCCTAAGCGATGGTCATTGCCTGCCGAAGCCACGGTAATACGCAGCAAATCCTGATACTCATCAACAGCCTTGACAATTGCCGCAAGAAACAGCAGGAACTGTGAGTTTGTCTCGGGATGTTTTCCGGGAGACAGAAGGTTTTCTCCCGTATTAGTGGAAATCGACCAGTTGTTGTGCTTGCCGGAGCCATTGACTCCCTTAAACGGCTTTTCATGTAACAAGCAGACCAAATGATGACGCTCGGCAACCTTCTGCATGATTTCCATCGTCAGCTCATTATGATCGGTAGCAATGTTGGAGGTGCTGAAAATCGGCGCCAGTTCGTGCTGCGACGGTGCTACTTCGTTATGCTTAGTTTTGGCAAAAATACCAAGCTCCCAAAGCGCTTCATCCAAATCCTTCATATAAGCCGAAACACGTGTTTTGATAGCGCCAAAATAGTGATCCTCCAACTCCTGTCCCTTTGGCGCCTTGGCGCCGAAAAGTGTCCGCCCGGTCAGCTTGAGATCAACGCGCTGTTCATACATATCTTTGTCAATCAGAAAATACTCCTGCTCGGGGCCTACGGTTGTCGCTACTCTGGTAACGTCGGTTTTGCCGAGAAGATGCAGCACTTTCACTGCTTCCGCGCTGAGACGCTCCATGGAACGCAGCAGCGGTGTCTTTTTATCGAGCACTTCACCTGTATAGGAACAGAAGGCGGTTGGAATATACAGCGAGTCATCTTTGATAAACGCCGGAGAGGTTGGATCCCATGTGGTGTAACCGCGCGCCTCGAAGGTTGCGCGGATGCCGCCGCTGGGAAAGCTTGACGCGTCAGGTTCCCCCTTGATTAACTCCTTACCCGAAAATTCCATAATCACACCGTCTCCGCAGGGTTGAATAAAGCTATCATGCTTTTCTGCGGTGACGCCCGTCATCGGTTGAAACCAGTGGGTAAAGTGTGTGCAGCCCTGCGCGACTGCCCAATCCTTCATCGCGTTAGCCACAACATTCGCGACGCCGATATCCAGCGGTTCACCGTTTTCAATGGTTTTTTTCAACGCTTTGTAGGTGGTGACGGGCAATCTTTCCCGCATTACCTTGTCATTAAACACTTTACTGCCAAATCGTTCGGGTACATTTGTCATTTTGATCTCTCCTATCTCTTCTTGACAAAAACAAACGGCGCCGATGGCTTTTGTGAGCCGTCAGCGCCGTTGCTGTGTCATTGATGCCATTATAATACCGTTTTTTTGATTTGTCAATAGGAAATGCAATATTTTTTTATAATCTTGCAAAAGTAATAGGTAAATAAGGTGGATACAATAATATTCTGCCATGAAAATGAAACAAAGCAAAATAAATTATGCAAAACCACTTGACAAAGCACTGATGCGGTTATATAATACGAATATCATTTATTTTGCAAGTCTGAGTTTGCTGTCCTGCAAAATAAAAACAATGAAAGGGATGTGTTATTCATGTCTGAATATGCTGACAATCTCCGAAAACAAGAAGAAATGGCGAAAAATTCACTGTATTCTCCCTCGTTTGAACACGATAACTGCGGTATTGGCGCGGTAGTAAACATCAAGGGTTTTAAATCACATGAGACGGTTGAGAACGCGTTGACCATTGTCGAAACACTGGAGCATCGCGCAGGTAAGGATGCCGAAGGGGAAACCGGAGACGGCGTTGGCATACTTCTGCAAATCTCGCATAAATTCTTTTCTAAAGTTGCAAAACAAGAACAGATTCCGATTCTTTCCGAACGCGACTACGCGGTAGGTATGTTTTTCTTTCCTCAAAATGAACTGCTCTGCAACCAGGCGCGCAAAATGTTTGAAATCATTGCCGAAAAAGAAGGTCTGAAAGTACTTGGCTGGCGTGACGTACCTTCCAATCCTGCTGTGTTGGGGAAAAAAGCGCTTGCGTGTATGCCGCGCATTCAGCAATGCTTTATCAATCGTCCGGGTGGAGTGAAGCGCGGAGTTGACTTTGACCGTAAGTTATATGTTGCCCGTCGGTTCTTTGAGCAGAGCAATGAGAATACCTATGTCGTCTCGCTGTCGAGTCGAACGATTGTGTATAAAGGAATGTTTTTGGTGGGGGATTTGCGCCGGTTTTTCCCGGATTTACGCGATAAGGATTATGAATCCGCCATTGCGTTGGTTCATTCGCGTTTTTCAACCAATACGTTTCCGAGCTGGCAGAAGGCGCATCCGAACCGCATGATTGTACATAACGGAGAAATCAATACGATTCGAGGCAACGCGGATAAAATGCTTGCGCGTGAGGAAACCATGCAAAGCGAACAGCTGATGGGTGACTTTGACAAGGTTCTCCCTGCCATCAATCCGGAGGGAAGTGATTCTGCGCGACTTGATAACGCGTTGGAGTTTTTGGTTATGAGCGGAATGGATTTGCCGTTGGCGGTAATGATTACCATTCCGGAGCCATGGGAAAATAACCATTCCATGCCGCAGAAGGAAAGCGACTTTTACCAGTATTACGCAACGATGATGGAGCCGTGGGACGGTCCGGCGTCCGTGTTGTTCTCTGACGGTGATGTGATGGGCGCCGTGCTTGACCGTAACGGCTTACGGCCTTCACGTTATTATATCACCGATAATGATGATTTGATTTTGTCCTCCGAGGTCGGCGCTTTGCCGGTTCCGCCGGAGAAAATTGTCAAAAAGGAACGCCTGCATCCCGGCAAGATGCTCCTGGTCGATACTATAAAGGGCAGATTGATTGACGACGAGGAAATCAAAATGCATTATGCCTCCCGAAAGCCCTATGGCGAATGGCTGGATGCAAACTTAATTCGCTTAAAGTATCTTAAAATTCCCAACACCAAGGTTCAGGAGCATTCGCGTGAGGAAAAGCGTAAGCTGCAAAAAGCGTTCGGTTACACCTACGAAGATGTGATGACTTCCATTCTGCCGATGGCACAAACCGGTGCGGAGCCAATCGCCGCTATGGGATGCGACAAACCACTGGCTGTGCTCAGCAAGCAGCCCCAACCGTTGTTTAATTATTTTCAGCAGATTTTCGCGCAGGTTACCAATCCGCCGATTGACGCGATTCGAGAGGAAATCGTCACCTCCACCTCCATCTACATCGGAGAAGACGGAAATCTGCTGGAGGAAAAGCCGGAGAATTGTCGTGTGATGAAGGTTGTCAATCCGATATTAACCTCCATCGGAATGCTCAAACTCAAAAATATGCGCATTTCCGGCTTCAAAATCGCGGTGATACCGATTTTATATTATAAAAACACCCGATTGAGTAAGGCGATTCACCGCTTGTTCATCGAAGCGGATAAGGCATACAATAACGGCGCCAATATTCTCGTCCTCTCTGACAGGGGTGTGGATGAAAACCATTTAGCAATTCCTTCATTGTTGGCGGTCTCAGCGCTACACCAACATTTGGTTGTCACCAAGCGCCGTACCTCACTTTCCATTGTGTTGGAAAGCGCCGAACCACGTGAGGTGCACCATTTTGCGACGCTGCTCGCCTACGGCGCGAGCGCCATCAACCCCTATCTGGTTCATGAGACCATTCATGAGCTGATACATGATGATTTACTGGATAAGGATTATTACGCAGCGGTTGAGGATTATAATGACGCGGTGCTGCACGGTATTGTCAAAATCGCGTCCAAAATGGGAATTTCTACGCTGCAATCCTATCAGGGCTCCAAAATATTTGAGGCAATCGGTCTTTCCAAAGAACTGACCGATACCTATTTCACCGGAACCGTCAGCCGCATCGGCGGCATTACATTGGAGGATATTGAGCAAACCAATGATTGCTTGCACACTTCCGCCTTTGATCCTCTCGGTCTTTCAACGGTGAATGAATTACCCTCGCTTGGCGGCCACAAAAGCCGCAGCGGAAAAGAACAGCATCGCTATCAGCCAAAGACGATTCACGCGTTGCAAACCGCGACAAAATTTAATAATTATGATAGATTTAAAGAATATGCCAAAATGCTCAACGAGGAGACGGATCCGGTCAGTATTCGCGGACTGCTTGATTTTCACTACGCCGATACGCCTGTTCCGCTTGATGAGGTAGAGAGTGTTGACAGCATTGTTCGCCGTTTCAAAAGCGGAGCGATGAGTTATGGTTCCATTTCACAGGAAGCACACGAAGCGCTCGCGGAGGCGATGAACAGACTCGGCGGAAAGTCAAATTCCGGAGAGGGCGGCGAAAGTTCGGAAAGAATCGCTACCAAAGGCAGCGACAAAAATCGTTGTTCCGCCATCAAGCAGGTCGCTTCCGGACGGTTTGGCGTCACCTCGGCTTACCTGAATTCCGCAGATGAAATCCAGATTAAGATGGCACAAGGAGCAAAGCCAGGAGAGGGAGGCCATTTGCCGGGCAATAAGGTCTATCCGTGGATTGCCAAAACCAGACATTCCACGCCGGGCGTATCACTGATTTCACCGCCGCCGCATCATGATATTTATTCTATCGAGGACTTGGCGCAGCTGATTTATGACCTGAAAAACGCCAATCAACAGGCGAGAATCTCCGTTAAGCTTGTCAGCGAGGCAGGCGTGGGAACCGTTGCCGCGGGTGTAGCGAAGGCGGGAGCGGAGGTTATCCTGATTTCCGGTTATGACGGCGGAACCGGCGCAGCGCCGCGCAGTTCTATTTATAACGCCGGATTGCCGTGGGAACTGGGACTTGCGGAAGCGCATCAGACATTGATTCTCAACGGCTTGCGCAATAAAGTCGTCATTGAAACTGACGGAAAGCTGATGACCGGACGCGATGTAGCCATCGCAGCCATTCTTGGCGCGGAGGAATTTGGGTTTGCGACCGCTCCCTTGGTGACGCTTGGCTGCGCGATGATGCGTGTATGTAATCTGGATTCCTGTCCCTTTGGTATCGCTACGCAAAATCCCGCATTAAGAAAGCGTTTTGCCGGTAAGCCGGAATATGTCATGAACTTTATGCTCTTTATCGCGCAGGAACTGAGAGAATATATGTCACTGCTCGGCGTCAGAACCGTTGATGAGCTTGTCGGCAGAACCGATTTGCTAAAGGTAAAGGAGCATCTGAGCGAGGAAGAAAAAAAGATAGATCTTTCTTTGCTGCTCAACACCGCCTTCACGTCGGAAAAAGTCAGGTATACCGAAAAAAATAAATTTGATTTTAATCTTTCGAAAACATTGGACGAACGAGTTATTTCTAAAAGGATGAAGAAATCCAAATCCATAGAAATTGATATCAAAAACACAGACCGTTCGCTCGGTACCGCCTTCGGCTCCGAAATTACCCGTCAATACGGCGACAGCCTTCCGGATGATACATATCGTATTATTTGCAACGGATCGGGAGGTCAGAGCTTCGGCGCGTTTATTCCCAACGGGTTGACCATGGAGCTGCGCGGTGACAGCAATGACTACTTCGGAAAAGGTCTTTCGGGAGGCAAGCTGATTATCTATCCGCCTGATGGCAGCCGTTTTCGAGCGGAAGAGAACATTATCATCGGCAACGTCGCGCTGTATGGCGCGACAAGCGGCAAGGCGTTTATTAACGGCGTCGCCGGCGAACGCTTCTGTGTACGCAATTCAGGCGCGTTCGCGGTGGTAGAGGGTGTCGGCGAGCACGGGTGTGAGTACATGACCGGCGGTAAGGTCGTGGTTCTCGGCAGCACCGGCAAAAATTTTGCCGCCGGTATGTCGGGCGGCGTCGCGTACGTACTCGATGAGCACCATCACCTTTACAAGCGGCTTAACAAGGAGCTGGTGGAGTGTGGCGAATTAAGTGACAGCCGTGACATCGAAGAATTAAAGTCACTGATTGAAGAGCACGTCGCCGCGACCGGTTCCGAAAAGGGCAAACGGATTCTTGAAGATTTTCCGGCATATCTGCCGAAGTTCAAAAAGGTAATTCCGCACGACTACCGGATGATAACCGAGGCGATAGAAGCCAACGAGAACAACGGGATGAATCGGGACGAATCGAGTATTCAGGCATTTTATCAGCTGATCCACGCAAGACAGGAGGAGATTTAAGATGGGAAATCCCTTTGGTTTTATGAATTATGTGCGTCGGGAGCCGCCGGCAATCAGCACAACGGAGCGTATCAAGAATTATCACGAATTTCACACGCCGCTCTCCAAGGAGGAACAAAAACGCCAGGGTGAGCGCTGTATGCACTGCGGCGTACCCTTTTGTCAGTACGGACTGCCGATCAACGGAATGATTTCGGGTTGTCCGCTGAACAACCTGATTCCCGAATGGAACAACCTTGTCAGTCTCGGGGCATGGAAACAGGCGTATGAGAGACTGAAAATGACCAACCCCTTCCCTGAATTCACTTCACGCGTTTGCCCCGCGTTATGCGAAAAAGCTTGTACTTGCGGGGCAAACGGTGAGGCTGTCACCGTCAGGGCGAATGAATACAGCATTATTGAAAACGCTTTTCTCATGGGATATGAACATCCGCAGCCGCCACAGGTGCGTACCGGCAAGCAGGTTGCCGTAGTCGGTTCGGGACCATCCGGACTTGCCGCCGCCGCTTTGCTCAACCGACGCGGACACAGCGTCACCGTTTTTGAGCGCAGTGACCGTATCGGCGGATTGCTGATGTATGGTATTCCCAACATGAAGCTTGAAAAACACATCATCGACCGCCGTGTCGAGCAGATGAAAGCAGAAGGCGTGATTTTCAAAACAGGCACCAACATCGGCGTTGACGTGTCCGCGCAGGATTTGACCGATAGGTTTGACAGCGTCATTCTTGCCTGCGGCGCTTCACAGCCGCGCGATATAAATGTCACAGGACGGAATACAGAGGGTATCTTTTTCGCGGTGGATTTTTTGACGTCCACCACAAAATCCTTGAGGGATAATGGGTTAACAGAAGGAACATTTATATCCGCGAAGGCTAAAAATGTCATTGTAATAGGCGGCGGTGATACCGGAAACGACTGTGTCGCTACCTGTGTGCGTCATGGCGCGAAAAGCATCTTGCAGCTTGAAATGATGCCCAAACTTCCCGATGTCCGCGCTGACAACAATCCGTGGCCGGAATGGCCTCGCGTATGCAAAACGGATTACGGACAGGAGGAAGCTGCCGCTGTCTACGGAGAAGATCCGCGTGTCTATCAGACCACCGTCAAGGAATTTGTCGCGGATGAAAACGGCAAACTCAAGGCGGCAGTTCTTGTTAAGCTGAAGCCGGAACGCGATGAGGCGACAGGTAGAATGATGATGAAGCAGGTCGAGGACAGCGCGTATACAGTTGACGCTGAGTTGGTATTAATCGCGGCAGGATTTCTTGGCAGTGAGAGTTATGTGACAAAAGCGTTTGGCGTAGAAACCGACGCACGCGGAAATGTCGCGGCAGAAGGATGCCGCACCGGTATCCCAAATGTGTATGTAGCCGGTGATATGCATCTCGGTCAGTCGCTTGTCGTCCGCGCCATACGGGAAGGCGTTGACTGTGCGCGGGAGGTTGATGAGGATTTGATGGGATACACAAATTTGTGAGGTAAAATGATGACAAAGTATATTTTTGTTACCGGTGGTGTCGTATCGGGGCTTGGAAAAGGGATTACAGCGGCGTCGCTTGGCAGACTGCTCAAAGCCAGAGGCTTAAAGGTAGCGGCGCAAAAGCTGGATCCGTACATCAATGTTGATCCCGGCACCATGAGTCCCTATCAGCATGGCGAGGTGTATGTTACCGAGGATGGCGCCGAAACCGACCTTGATCTCGGGCATTACGAGCGTTTCATTGACGAGGATTTAAATCAGTATTCAAATCTCACCACCGGAAAAGTGTACGCAAATGTTCTCGCTAAGGAGCGCAGGGGAGAGTATCTCGGAAACACCGTGCAGGTTATTCCGCATATTACCGACGAGATTAAGCGGTTTATTTACTCTGTCGGAAAAAAGTCGGACGTGGATGTTGTTATCACGGAAATCGGCGGTACAATAGGAGATATCGAGGGACAGCCTTTTCTGGAGGCTATTCGTCAGGTCGGCCACGAGGTAGGACAGGAAAACCGGTTGTATATTCATGTGACGCTGGTTCCGTATCTGAAAGCTTCGGGTGAGCATAAAAGCAAGCCGACGCAGCATT
>JAFUUV010000186.1 GCA_017471345.1 Ruminococcus sp. | reverse complement strand
CGGCGATTACGAAATTGCCTTTGTCTATCCCGAGGATATCCACGCGGGCGAGACCATTAATTTGGTAGAGAGCTCCGGCTTGGGCAAACTCGACTACGATTATATCAAAAATACCGTCGGCACCTTCACCTGCGGCGCGTTCAATCTGGACGAAGCCAATCACGGAAAAACCATGAAGGTCAATCTTGTGATTTGGAAGGACGGCGAGAAGGAAGAAACCGAAGAGATATTAACCAAAAATGTCTATAATTTCGGAGATTTGGCTACGCTTGTCGAGCCGGAGCTGCCTGTCGCTATCGTTGAAAAAATCGCGCCCGAAGAGAACGCTCCTGTTTATGTGATGACGGACGTGACCGATCCCACCAGCATTGTCAAGACCGGTTCTGTTACCAATATCGAGGAAGTTTATCTCTTTACGCTCAATCCCGAGGAGTCCGAGGCGACCTCCGAGTATTACAAGGATTGGCTCTGCGACTTCAAGGTTACCTTCAACAAGAATATTCCTGCCAACACCTTTGGTCTCTACGGCAGCTACGGCGATTATAATATCGCGTTTGTTTATCCGTATGATATTCACACGGGCGATCATCTTTACCTGCTCGATCTGATTAAGGTGGGCGATTGGTCCTATGACGATATCAAGAATTTTGTTCGTGAGTTCAAGTGCGGCGCGTTCAACCTTTCCGAGGTGAACCGGAACAAGGGCAAGCTGATGGATGTTGATCTTGTCATGTGGCCGCCCGAAACCGATCCCGATGCGGACGGAACCACGACGGTCGCCCATGAAGTGTATGATTTCGGCGACCTCACCACCATCAACGTGACCATTGCCGCTTCCGCTAAGGACGCGAACGGCAATCCGGTAGCGGCAACCGTTTCCGGCGGCGGCGACTTCAATGTCGGCACACAGGTGACACTGACCGCGAATCCTGCCTCCGGCTACAGCTTCCAGGGCTGGTATCTGGACGGCGAAAAGGTTTCCGACGGTGCGGACTACACCTTCACCGCTTTGGCAGACGCCGAGTACACGGCAGTCTACGCATCTGTCGGCGACGGTATTCTGACCGTAACGGCGGACGACTTTACCATTGCCTTTAACGGCGGCGCGGCAGGTTCCGGATACGGCACCCAGAACTACAACAAGCCTGTTGGTACTGCTGTTGAGCTGAACTATCCCGGAGACGATTTCCTGTATTGGGTCAATTCTTCCTACAATATCGTCAGCCGTGACCCGAACTACAGCTTTGTTCTGGTCGGCACAACCGATTTGTACGCGGTCAGCTCCGGCGACGTTCAGGAAACCGAAACTGCGTATGTTGTATTCCACAACGCGTATGATCAGGTAATGCAGGAAGCGCGTTATAACGCGTTCGAGCTGGAAGATCAGTTCCCCTCGGTTGCTCCCGGCAAGATGGGCGGCATCTTCAAGCGTTGGGTGATTGAGGACACCCAAGAGGAGGTTTCCTCTGACAATTATGACGCCATCATCAGCAGGATGTCCGCGACAGAGAATGTCACGATTCACGTTGTTCCCGAATACGAGAGCGTTACAGGTACTTACTCTGTTTCGGTAGTTATCAAGGATGGCGACACGACTGAGACGGTTTATACAACCGAAACGGCAATCGGTGAGCCTACCAATATCACTAAGGAGAAGGTTGCGCAGTGGAGCGAAAACCGCTACGAAGCTTCTCAGTTCGGCTTCTTCAGCATTGACGGCGGCAATACAGCCGTTACCTACGGTGATATGTACACCGTTATCTCGGGTGCTAACGGCACAGAGATTGTGGTAACCGCTGTGGTAGCAGACGCAGCCGAGGCGGAGCCTGTGGTATTAATCACCGAGATGTTTGCAGCCGAAAACGGCAGCGGATATAAAGTATCTTCTACGATGAGATATTTTGTTCCCGATAACTGCACCGTCAGAGAAGCAGGCTTTGTTTACAGCCGTTCTACCGACGATCCCGCAAAGCTGACGCTTGACAATGTTGGCAATGACAATGTGAAAAAGCACCTGAGCGCTTATACGGAATCTTCGGGTATCTATACAATGAACATCAATACAAATCATTCCGACAGAGTGTTCAATGTAGTTGCTTTCATCATTTATCAGGATGAAAACGGCAGCATCCACACCATGTACTCTGATGTTGCGTCCGGCAGCTATGCGACCCTCAACGGATAAAGGAGGCTATGAAATGAAAGAAAGCTATTGTTCGACAGATTTGGAGATTATTGTTTTCGAAACTCCCGACGTCATCTTAACCAGCAACGGCGAACGCGTTGGTGAAGGTGATGAAACTGATGACGACTAAAGCCTGATCATAAGCATTCCGAAGAAGGGACGCGGTTCTCCGCGTCCCTTTGAGGGAGTTTCCTTTGTTATACCAATCTTCATTAAAAAGTAGACTTTCTACTTTTTAATAGCGCCGTAGGCGCGTCAAGATTGTATAAGACGGCAATTGCGCTTTTGCGCAATTGGAAAACGCGCCAAGCGTTTTCTCTCTGATAGAAAGTTGTCT
>JAFUUV010000185.1 GCA_017471345.1 Ruminococcus sp. | reverse complement strand
GCCGTTTCTGATTTTCTCCACAAAAGAAAGTGACAATACGACCGACAACGTGACCAGCATAATCAGTAACAACGGCTGCGCCAGCCGCATACCGGAAAAGGTATCGTAGCCTAAATCATAAATTACGCCAAAAGGCAAAACCAGAAAATCGGTTTGGTACTCAAAAATTTCTGTTCCGCCTAACTCAACATGAGAATAGCGGATGGTACAGCTTCCGACGCCGACGCTCTCCAGCTCGACATTCATGAAGCACATTTCGTCAGAGCGTTCGGACTGATGGACATCAACAACCTTAATCACATTTTCATTCGAGGAGGACGCCTTTAAGCTGCTTTCCTCCACCGGAGACATTCCGACAACCTCATTAATCGTATAGTGATAACCGGAAATAATCGTATACGACAAAAAGGTAACGAGAACAAGGAAGAATATGGCAATTAAGATTTTATATCGTAGCTTCAATCCTTTATTCAAGATGCCCGCGCCCCTCTTTTCATCTTATTCAAACATATTTTAGCAGAAAAGATATCGTTTGTCTATGCGAAAACTAACATTTCTCTCATTCATTTTCCGATTGCCGCTGTTTCATTCTTCTCCAATTCACAAATCCGTATAAATCGTTAAACAAAAAAGCGACAAAACAGACAACGACGGACAGATACGCTATGTTGACTGTGCTTGCCATAATCCAAAGCACAATCAGCACCACATCATTTGCGGCATATGCCAAGGCGAAATACGGACTTCTGCGGAAGGTAAGGTAGGCGGCAATAAAACTGGTAGCAACAGACAATGTGCTCGGCAACAGATTTGCCGTATGGAAATAACGTAGAATGAACCAGAAAATGACAGTCACTACCGCTGTCGCCGCGTACAACAGCAGGCGTTCTGTTCGTCGGATTGTGTTGACCTTAACCTCCGCCAGATTGCCCTGATAGGGATTTCTCAGCCAGGATATCAGCGCAATCACTGCCATCGGCAGTGTCATGCCGAGATAGGTTACCATCTCACCGTAGTAAGCGAAGGAAAAAGAGATTACGCCATAGAGCAGGCTGAACAGAATCATCAGTACCTGTCCGACCGGATTTCCCTTAGCGTTGAAAATCAGTGAGGTAACGCCGATGCAGGACGCCGCCAACGTGAGATAGCTGCTTCGGTCAAAGAGAAAAAAAGAAATAATAATCAGCAATTCGGACAACCCCCACAAGCAGATTTCAAAAAGCGTAAAATAATTTTTAATCCATTTCATGATAGCCTCCAAAAAAATAAACATCCGCATACACATCTTCTGAGACCTAACGATGTGTAAACGAATGCTTTTCGCATTTCCTACCCGGTGGCAGTTTTCTAAGGAAAGTATACCACAGGCATCCATATTTTTCAAGTGATAATCCTGTGACATTTCTTGACAAAAGAATCGGAGTTGTCTATAATAAGGATGTCGGAGAATTCACGCGGTACATCGAAAGATTGGTGCCGTGATTCTTCGAAAACCTCAAAAAGGAGTGACTCATTATGAAAAAGTATTTACTGCCGGTTATTCTTGCCGCCATACTTGCCATCACCTCTCTGACTGTTCTGACAGGCTGCGGCAAAAGCGATAAGAACAGCGAAGCTACCACTGCTCCTTCCTCGACAGCGGCTACTCAGCCCACCACGAAAAAGAACAATCAGGTGACAACCGCGCCGACCACCCGCAGCAGTATCGTGACTGCGCCGAACGATGACGTCAACACCGACAGCTATCAAGGCGAAGTCGAAGAAAGCTACGAAAGCAGCTATAATGACAGCGTTTCGCAGATAAGCGAATATAACGATAACAACTCGGAGCGTTCTGAAACGCAGAGCAGCGCCGCCAAGACGGAAAGCAAAATTCAGCATGACGGCGAAATCCCCACCAATCCCGGTGATATTTACTCCGACGGCGATCCCAATT
>JAFUUV010000184.1 GCA_017471345.1 Ruminococcus sp. | reverse complement strand
TGCCGGCTGTGACGGTTTCACCGCGCAGGGCTGCAGCTTCAAGGATCAGGTGCTCACGCCCGGACATGACGGCTACGAGGCAATTCAATTTGATATTCTCCATCCCAAGCACGTCGTCAACTGCCGTGCTGAGGATTTGAATTGCAAAAATATCCTTGTGGAAAACTGCACCTTTGATAATGTACCGCGCGCGGTTGGTACGCACACCGGTATTCTCAACAATCCCTTTGACGGCATTATTATTCGCGGCAATACCTTCCGCAACCTCAAAAGCATCGCCATTCAAGGTATGAACTGGATAAATGTCGATATCCGTTCCAATACCATTGACACGGCGCCGCGAGGTATTACGGTTTATTCCGTGATGGATGACGGCAGCGGCATTTTCAAGTCCTCCGACCTGTCATCAATGGGAGGTACGACAAGCCATGTCTCAAGCGCTTACCAGACGCCCCAAAAGGCGAATATCAACATTGCTTACAACACCCTTAAAAACGTCGGCAGCCTGCGCGACAGTTATGCCGATTACGAGAGTCAGGGTATCGCCGTACTTGGCAACAAGCTGACACAGGTTTACGGCAAGGATTCCGACGGCAGCGGAGGCTTGCCAAAGGGCGATTATTATAACGATACCGTGCGTATTCACGATAATCTGCTTGACGTCCGCGGCAACGGCATCCGCGTAGAGGACGCGCGCAATACCTCTGTCACCTCCAACGAGATTCTTTGCTCCAAGAATACTGCCCGTCCGGCAAATTATTATGGCATCGTCCTGCGTGATAACGCGCGTTTGGACGAAATCAGCTTCAATACCATCCGTAACGCGGAGGTCAACGGTATGCAGTTGGTGGACAGTGCCGTCAGTGATATCAATTATAACGAGGTCATCACGACCGGCAAGTACGGTATTGCCGCTTACAACACCGCTCTTGGTAAGATGACAGATAACTATGTCTCTTCAACCAAACAGCAGGGCATTATTTTGCTCGATGCGTCGTCTGCCTCCTCCGTGAAGTGGAACCGCGTCAAAAACTGTTCCGGAGCCGGATTGTATTTCACCTCTGACAGCGCTTGCGGGGAGGTCAAGAGCAATATGACGTGGAGATGCGGTGGAAATATCAGCTATTCCTCCGGCAGCGGCAAAGTCAAGGTTGGCAGCAATTACACAAGTCCGTCCGCTCTCACCAAGTTTTATTTGACAGAATCCGGTGTGAAGATGGGGGTCGGTACCGCTTACAAGATTGTACCCGATGTCCGTCCGGTCAACACGAATCCGACTTTCAGCTATTACAGCAGCAATGCTTCGGTCGCTTCCGTGGACAGCTACGGTAGAATCACAGCAAACAAAGCGGGCAACGCGGTGATTACCGTCAGCTCTGACAACGGCGTCAAGCAAAACTATCCGGTCGAAGTCACCGCGAGCGGCGACGTCAGCTACCTCAAGCCGCAGGAGCTTGCCACACCGAAAATCACCAAATGCGAAAGTATCGCACAGGGCGTAAAAATCACATGGAACGCTGTTGCAGGCGCCTATGGCTATCGTGTGTTCTATAAAGGCGCAAGCGGTTGGAAGGGCATGGACAATGTCACAACCAACAGCTATGTCGATACCGACGTTCGCAACGGCGGCACCTATACCTACACCGTCCGTTGTGTAGACAGCAACGGCAATTTCGTCAGCGGCTACGACAACACCGGCTTTTCCTATACCTATCAGTATCAGATACCGCAGCTTGCCACCCCGAAAATCACCAAATGCGAAAGCACCGCGCAGGGCGTGAAAATTTCATGGAACGCCATTACCGGCGCGTATGGCTATCGTGTGTTCTATAAAGGCGCAAGCGGTTGGAAGGGCATGGACAATGTCACAACCAACAGCTATGTCGATACCGACGT
>JAFUUV010000183.1 GCA_017471345.1 Ruminococcus sp. | reverse complement strand
TTTTGACGGTTGTCAGCGCGGTGCTGTTTGGCAACCTCGGCAGGTTTGTAGCCGGAAGCGTTCAGCCATGAACGCAGCGTGTCGGGACAAATACCGAGATTCTTGGCGGCAGTTTTGAGAGGCATACCTTTTTCTGTGACCAGAGCCATTGCTCCCTTTTTGAATTCTTCATCATAGCGCGGCGGCGCGCTTCCCTTTTTGTTAGACATGGTTTTATCTCCTTCTGTTTTTTGTTTCCATTCCATTTTACCACACTTTTTTCTGTCTATCAATTCGGGGAAGGGGGCAATGTAATTAAGTCTTTGCTTGTACGATATAACGCTGAATACGCTCTCCTTTTCGGTTCTTATGCCCGTGGCGAGGAAACTCCCGATTCTGATATCGACGTGGTTGTGTTTGGCGGCGACAAATTCAAAAAATCAAATATTTTTGCCTTTGCCGAAGAACTACGTGAAGCACTTGGAAAAGACGCGGTCGTTTTTGAAATCAGCGAAGTCAACCGCGACACTCCGTTTTATGATAATCTTATGAAAGAAGGAGTGAGGATCGCATGAAAATATCCGATAAAGAACGTCTGAAAAAAATAATCAAACCGTGGGATTCTCTACAAAAACAGATGAAGGAACACCACGTTACTCGAGAGAATCTCTTGAATGACGAGTTCTCACAGTGGGCGGTTACTACACCCTTGTATAATATCGGTGAACAGGTGTATATGCTCAGCTCAGATTTTAAGAAGACAAATTCCGATATTCCGTGGAGTCTGGTTTCCGGCTTACGGCATAGACTGGTTCGCGACTATGAAGGTATCAATTGGTCGATTATCGTTGAAGTCGTATTTGATGAAATGGATGATTTCGTAAATAGCATAGAAAAATTATTCTAATATTTTGGCAGACGCACCACATTGGTACGCCTGCCTTTTTTTACGCAATAAACATCCTCTCTGTCAAAATCCCTTCGGCATCATAGCAATCCTTATAATGTTCATATATTCAATCATCAGCCCGACAGCTAAAGAGAAGCCATAGACAAACACATTTCGTTCTTCGAGGTTCATTAACTCTATGCAGTTATCTTTGATATTTTCAGTATGATTTTTGCTGTATGATTAAGATCGGAAAATAGATTAAAAACCGCAGAATAAGGAAACCCTAAAAGCATATTATGCACAAATAATTTTATCTAAAGAGAGATTTTATATTGTAAATGTTTATAGGTTGTGATAAAATAAAGTTGCTCCACCAAATTAGATTTATCTTTGAGCTTTGCGTGTGTTTTTTTCTCCGGTAAAAACACATGCTCTATTCCAACACGCTTTAAAGCCAAGGATAAATTTTGTGTAGCAACAAATTGAGCTTCGTTTTTCGTGCATGGCTCTCTGAGTCACGCATTTTTTGTTTAGAGATAAAAACTAAAACATCAAAATTCGACATTTACTTTTTCATTTTTCATTTCATTTTTTACTGGTTTTTTGTGAGCAAAGTCCGTTTTATGGGACAGCAAATATGATATAATTAATATAAACAATATAAACAAATAAGAGATACCTAAATAGAGAGAATAAAAATAATGGAGCAATCATCCAGCGCCTTCGCGCATATACAGAGGAAAACATTTTAACATTTTTGTCAAGGAAAAATATTCTTCCAAAGTATGGTTTCCCAGTAGATACTGTAGAGCTTACTGTTAATAAGAATCAGTCCGGATTAGAGCTAAGCCGTGATTTGTCGATGGCAATTTCGGAATATGCTCCAGGTTCACAGATCGTAGCTAACGGTGAGTTAATCACGAGTCGATATATTAAAAGAGTTCCGTGCATTGGCTGGAAAATGTACAGCTATGTACGTTGCCCAATATGCAATACACTGAATACAAAAATATATATGGACGATGACAATATAGAATCATGTTGTCAGTGCGGGGCGCTGTTTGGAGAAACACGGGATACCAAAACAAATGTTTTTCTTATTCCGGAATTGGGTTTTATTGCTGATGGAAAGATTCAGAAACCCGGTTTGCGACGTCCGAATCGAACCTATAGCGGTGAAATATCCTATGTTGGTTTTCGGGAAAACATGGAGGAACATGAATACCGTATCGGCCGTTCACGGGCAGTTGTCAAAACAAGTCATAATGATGAAATGACAGTTTTGAATAGAAATCCTTTCTATGTCTGTGAGCAATGCGGATATACTGAGCTTGACCGCAAATGTTTTGTCCGTACAAAGAAAAAACAGCATAACAATTCCGGTGGCTTCCATTGCGCAAATGAATATCTAAAAAACTATGCGTTAGGCTACTCATTTAAAACCGATGTTGTGATGATAGATTTTCCGGATTACAGCATCAATGATTGGAAAAATGGACTTTCTATTTTACACGCGATATTAAGAGGGATTTCCGTTTATCTTAATATTGAAGAAAGCGATATAGCAGGTTGTTTGCAAATGATTAACGGAAGTTACTGCATCATTATATTTGACAACACTCCCGGTGGTTCCGGACACGCCAAAAGAATTGATTCTGCAACTAATCTGGAAGGTGTTTTACGTACAGCGCTATCTATTGTTGATAACTGCTCCTGCGGCGGAGAAGAAGGTGATTCCTCTTGCTATTTCTGTTTGCGCAACTACCGTAATCAACGTCATCATGACGATTTAAAGAGGAAATATGCTGTGGATTTTCTAAGGAATGTTCTATAAACCAAGAAATGTGCGATCAAAGGAAAAGCACTTAGAGAATCTGACTATTCCTCCACCAAGGTGACGTTACCATTAGGTTCTAGTCCTCGAGGGTGCAGGTTCAAGTCCTGTCAGGCGCACCAAGCGAAGATAATCCGAACCTTCTCCCAGTTGGAGACGGGTTCGGATTTGTCTTTTTCTACGCTTATCCTAATTTCAACAGTAAGATTGGCAGATATAGAAATTAACGCATCGAGGCAGAGAGTTCATCGCTCCCTGCCTTGTTTTCTCATGCTACTTTCTCATTGCCCTTCTTCTGCTGTAACCATTCTTCGTATTCTTTTTGTCCTTCTTCGGATTCAAAGAATGTGATAATGTCATCGGCAAACGTTCTAGCGAGGGCTTGCAGTTCGTGTTTTGGTATTTCATTGTTATTGGATGCCATAGGGCATCACGGCTTATTATTTTTCTGGTCGACCTCCTTATCCTTGTGAAATAATTGTTGAATAGATTTTTGTTCTCATAGATAGTTTCCCTTTCTTGTCGTTATAATCTAGTTTTTGTGGAGTGGTTTTGAGATAAAACCAAATCATATTTATCATCAGTCTTTTGCCTAATCTTTTTTACATACTCATGGTGAAGCCTTCATCCTCGTCATCGTCGTAATCTTCGTCGTCATAATCGATTTCGCCAAAGATTTCTTGGAGGATTTCTTCTCTGGTTTTGTATTCTTCTTGTTCGTAATCAAACTCTTGTTCAGGAATTTCATTTACTGCATTGGCGATTATGCCGATACCTAAACCGAGAACTGTACCGAGATCAGAGCCATTTTCCTCGGCTTCAATACGCTTTCTGCGCTCGTCCGGGTCTTCGGTATCGTTTTCAACGATTTTGGAAACAGCTCCGGCAAGGTTGCTGATTTCGTTACCGACGTTGGAATAGCTGTCAGCTATCCTCTGCGATTCAGCCTTGGATTGAGCGCGCTCTCGATGGTGTTGCTCGTACAACTCGCGCAAAGCCTCCCAACCTGTTGGTTGCTTGTCGCTACCGGGGAACTCTCTTTGGAGCAGTTCACGCTCGATATTGTCCTTGAGATATTTCTCATCGTGGAGCTTGATGTCACGGCAGCTTTTGCCGTTGGGATAGTGAAAGGTGAGATATTTTCTCTCATTAGTCCACGTCATGCGGTAGCCGAGAATGGACATGTTGCGGATGAATTCGTCCTTGCTGCCGCTATATGACATCGCTGTGTCGATATCCTTCGCCAGCTTTTCCTTCCAACTGTTCCCCCTTAACCTTGCGCGATACTCTCTGGTCGACATGCTATTCCTTCCGCCTTGGTACGGTTGCAGCACAGAAAGTCCATGAGCGATACAGATTTCGTCGCTGAGTTTGCGTAACTTTTTCAGCGTGGAAGGCGATTGGCGCAGCTTCATTCCCGACTCATATCCAACGGAATTGATAACAAAGTGCGAGTGAATATGCCGGGCGTCACAGTGAGTTGTGACCAAAACCTCTTGACCTCTCCACGCCTTTTCAGCGAACTCCAGAGCAACCTCGTGAGCCTGTTCAGGCGTGATTTTTTCTGTCGGCGAGAAAGATTGGACATATTGATAGAAAAACACGCCGTTATCTTTGCCGTGAACCTTCTTCGTCGCCATAAATTCATAGAAAGAATTCTCACCGTCACAGTTGATTCCACTAACTAACTTACGCTTGGATTTGCTGTCGTAGGTCTTATACTCCTGCATACAGTAGTTGATAACCGCTCGCATAGCGAACCTGTTTTGTCGATGTTCGGGGATATACATGACGGTTGCCATCAACTGTCATCTCCCGTCAAGTTGAGAATCGCGTCATAGATTTTCCGCTGACCTTCGATAACGGAATTGAAGTTGCCGAAGAAGAACCGCTTGGAATTCACCTTCCGCGCGATTTGGTTGATGTTGTTGCCGATACGTTTCAGCTCAACAAGCACCTCTGACAGGTCAGTCACTGTGATATCCGTGTTACGTGAACACTCAATCAGATAGTCCGTCAAGGTCATTTGTGCCTGCTTCGCTTTGGTGATAATCTCTTTCTTTTCTGTCGGTGTTAATCGAATGGATATAGTTTGATTTCGTTTTCTATTTGCCGTAATTGTTACCTCCGTGGTTTGTTAAAAGTGGGTCCGGGCTTCCGCCCGGCTTTTGCGTTTGGCGGACAGCCGGGCGCTCTGCTTGCCTCAGCTGAAGCTGAATTTCTACGCAGGAACAGGGACGGCAGGAACGGCATTGACGACATTTTTGACACCGCTAATATTAGCGTCATTAACGTCACTGCCGTCACTTTCCGAAACATAGCGGATATTGAGAAACCGTTTTCCGTTGCTGCGATAGGAATCGAAAAACACGCCGCTATCCTCCAACGCAAACCGGTGCTTATTCATCAGCCGCTTCAACGCACTAGGTGTAATTGCTTTACCGCAGAAAGAAGAAAAATCTTCCGCGAACTCTGTGTTGGAACCGACATAAAAACAAGTGCGCTTCATATATGCAATCAGTTGATTGATTTCATCGGGCAATAGAATTTCGGGATTTTCAATACTGTCGGAGAGCAATTCCCAAGTGTGAGTTTTTGAAGAGAACGACAACTCCAACTCTCTGCTTTCAATATCTCTGCCGGTGCAAGTGAGAGTCGCGTTGTTTTCGTTGCGGTTGCTTCTGTCGAGTATGAGCGTCGTATCAAGTGCGCCGCTGATACCTGTTGTGCCGGAGATTTTATTCAGAGGATCACTGTCGCTTTGCTTTCGCAGATGATGGACAAGCAGAATGGTGATTTTCAACTTATCCGCCAATGCTTTCAACCTTTCGATTTCCTGATAGTCATTTGCGTAGCTAACATCCTTATCTCTGTTCCTAATCATTTGGAAGGTGTCGATGGTCACCAACACCGTGTCCTTATGCTCGGTCACAAAATCGGTGATCTGCTTTTCTAAACCATCTGCCAGTGAACAGGACGAGATAGCGAAGTAAGCGTTGTTAGGCGCTTCGTCTGTTACCTCAAACAGTCTGCTCTGAACACGGTTCCAGTTATCTTCCAAACAAAGATAAAACGTTGTGCCTTTCGTGGTTTTGAAATTCCAGACATCTTCTCCCTTGGCTATGCGGATCGTCCAGTCCAGCATCATCCACGACTTACCGATCTTCGGTGAACCGCAGATCATAGCAACGCCCTGTGATAAAACGCCTTCGATACAATATCGGACAGGTTCCAGCCGCATATCCATCAATGTTTCGCCATCTATGACGGCGAGCTTTTTCGATTTTGGCATTATTACATTTTTCCTTTCTTGTTTCATAGAATTTGGCATCCTATCCGGCTACAGTTCCTGTGCGTGGCTTTTCGCACGTTGTCATCCTTCGCCGCTTATAGCCCGTTTCTCGCTCGCTCTTTCAAGGTCATGGCGCGGTACTAAGTGTTCGCTCGCTTCCGGTCATCGCATAACTACGACAACGGATGTATCTCTCGCTCGGATAGGATTATTCAGTTGTAGTGCCTTTAGCTATTGGCAATTAACGATCGTTATGCTATAATTATAACGTAATCTCTCGGATAAATATATCGGCGATAAAACTCCGGATTTTCAAAAAGTTTTATCCACTACAGTCAGACTGGATGCGGTTTTTATGATGACGACGAAAGGCTTATATCTGTTACCAAAAGGCAAGGATAAATTCACGCTGTTTTACTGCAACAGCAAAACAAAAGAAAAGCTCTATTCAAGCAGCTACGGACAAGAAATCGTAGATATGGCAGATATAGACGGTGACGCGATCCAAATAGCGTTAAGCTATGTTATTAAAAGCAGAATTGTTAACAAAAGATTTTCCTCTGCACGCGCTGAACGGATTTTCAATCAGAATAATCAGGTTGCGCTGTTGATCAAGAGGATAGACACCACGCTCGGTCTGCTGCTTGAAACCGAACTTTCCAAAATAGAAAAGCCCTCTCCCGATGACAGGAGAGGGTATGAAGAAGCAGTTGCCTTGCAGAGAAAAATATATCATGATTTCGGTTTTGCTTTTCAAAACGCAAAGGTTCTGACAAATATTTACGCAGATTTGCCTTGTGCATTAAACGAAAAGCCATGCAGGATATTTGAAATTGATAAAACGATTTTAGATGTGTCCTTTTCGGAATGTTATTATCCTGACAACGAGAAACTTACGGAAACAGATTTGGCTCTGACCAAATACTATTATTTTGATTCTGCCGCAAACTATCTCCGGTTCCTACTGCTTCAACTGATTAAGTGCAATCCAAACATTTGCCTGTGTCAGAATTGCAATAGGCTGTTTGTAGCTAAAACAAAAAAGCGCACACTTTATTGTGATAGGATTCATCCGGATGACGGAAAGAAATGCAGTGAGATTGGACCGAAGAAACGCGCAGAGCTGCAATCAACGCTGTTCGGCTTTGAGGATTACGATAAGGCGGTTGAGCGGAATTATCAGCGCGCTAAACGGACATCAGAGTTCTATGTCAAAGATATTAAGCTAGAATGGGATGATTATTATAATTGGTTGGATAAAGTTCAGCAAGCTAAAAAGCAATGGATGAATGAAGAAATTTCCGACGAGGATTTCCTCAATATCGTCCACGAGCTCGACTGATCGAAGCACCTCCCGACGCTTTTGTCAGGAGTTGCTTTT